>JAXHUQ010000069.1:0-8339 GCA_034189535.1 Halobacteriota archaeon
GCCCGTCATCATACAATATATTGAATTCACTCAGGTCACTGTGAACTAAATTGGCATCGTTGTAGAGTGTCACCATATACTCGACTATCTTTTCAAATACTTCGTCAACGTCATCAAGTTGTGACTTAATGTCTTTCAATCTCGGTGCGGCAATCCCATCTCTGCCTACAAATTCCATTATTAGCACATTCCTATCCGATGTTATCGGTTTAGGAACACGAATCCCAGCATTATGCGATCTATTTAGATTTCTCAGCTCTTTTTTTGTCCATGCAAACACAATACTCTTTTTATCGTTTTTGACATTCCCAAACCTAGGATCTCCTGCTAGGTAGTCTTGCATAGACTTAAAATCAGAAGTTGCAATCCTGTATATCTTTATCGCATACTCCTCATCACCTTCACCAAGAGCATGGAATACATTGGCCTCTTTACCTGTGCTTATGGATCCCCCCATCGCACTTATCGCCCCTTTTTTTGAGAGCTTGTAAAGTGTTTTCAGAGTTGCCTCATCAAAAACATCATCCCTAATCTTGGAACTGTCAGACTCCTTTCCCTTTATCAGAAGCCCTTCAAGCCTTTCATCTATCTCCCTTATCTTCTTTTCGGCCATAAAAATAACAAGATCATAAAAATTATAGATATCCTCTGCGACGTAGCCAATCCACTTGAGGTCTGGTGTATCTCCACTTCACATCAGCCTTATCGTCCTGGAATTCCCAGGGGATAATTATAACAACGTCTCCTTCCCGTATCCATTGCCTCTTTCTCATCTTACCGGGAATTCTGGCCATCCTGACCTTACCGTCCATGCATCTCACCTTGATGTGATTTGCACCGAGCATACTGTCTACAGTTGCCAATATTTCACCAAAATTTTTATTTGGGCGACGTACACGCGTCACTTCTTCGGTTCCTTGATTTCCACTAGATTGCTTATTTACCAGACGAACACCTCATACTTTAAATATCTATAACTCATTCTAATACTTCTTTAACTTATATATTAAGTTTGTTTGGAGCTATCTTGTGATCTCCACCTCTTTGAATACGTCAAGTAACTCAGGATGGGACTCAAAATATGCTCTTGATGGTGCTAACAAATCTATCAGAGACTTTGCACAGGCGATCTTCAGATCGAGCGGATGCAGATCGCCTCTCCTGTAAATCTCCTCAAGCTCTTTATAACTCTGAATCTCAAGATCACCGCCGTATTTTGCCGGTCGTTCTATCAATAACGAATCCTTCTCGTTGAAGACGATGTACTTGCAATGCTCCAGGACCGGATTGTTCACTATCTCCTTTTGAGGGCAGTGGGCATTCTTCATCTTTTCCATTATAGTCTCGGGTGAATCATGAATAAAAATACACGTATTCGGAGCGGATTTACTCATCTTTGAAGATATCTCGAGATCAAGAAGCTCATCCTCATCATAGCCAGCCCTTCTTGGTGATGTGAGCCCCATCAGAAGTCCGTGATGAATTGCAACCGGTTTCTCCTCTCCGATCTTCGGGGCTACCTCCCTTGCCACCATATGAGCCTTCCTCTGATCCATGCCTGAATGGGCTATCTGAACATCCAAGAAGAATATATCGGCAACTTGCATCGGGGTATACATCAGCTGGGCAACCTTATTGACATCAGCCTCCTGCCTTCCCATTATGGCAAGTGTTCTCATCACTCTCTTTATCGTCACATTGTTAGCGATATTTATGGCAATAGTCCAGTAGTCCAGATCTTCGTAGAGTTCTGAAGCAAAGACGTAATCAATTCCTTTTAGCCCAAGGGATTCAAAAGCCTTCTGGTAGTACTTCTTGGCAACCTTTTTTATTTGGTCAAGGTCCCCACCGAGCTTTCCATTGATCCACGCATGATAATCGGCAAAGAAGATTGTTGGTTTGACTCCTGCTTGTAGAAGATCTTTGATCTTGCAGGCTGCCATGTATCCGGAACCCAGATGTATCATACCGGATACCTCATACCCTATGTAATGCTTGGGATGCTCTTCAGTCTCGAAGAGATTTCTCAAGTCATCATTTGTTACAACCTCTCTTACAGGTGGTTTTGCAACAAGCTCGATCTTACTTTCCGTATCCATTGGTGAAAGATGACACTAGAAATGCTTAATCTTTTCCTTTCACAAGGTTGCCAGAGTCTTCTTTATCAGTTCTTCTAGGGTGTAATTACCATTTATTGATTCCGAAGCCGTTTTTACACTCTTCTTTGCATCTTTCTCGCTATAACCCAGCGATACCAATGCAACAACAGCGTCATCAAGGGCATCACTTCCCATAGTTCCAGAATCCTCATCCACATCGTAACTTAAAAGACCTATCTTCTCTTTCAGCTCCAGTATCAATCTCTGAGCGGTCTTTCTTCCGATTCCGCTAACGCTTGTTAGAGTTATCAAATCCTCTTGAGTGATCGCCCTCTCAAGTTTCTTTGCAGGAATATCTGAAAGGATCGCTATTGCCATCTTCGGTCCGACTCCGGAGATATTTATCAGAAGTTCAAAGAGTTCCTTCTCCTTGAGGCTCGAAAAACCGAATAGCTTAAGAGAGTCCTCTCTGAGCTGAAGATGTGTATGAAGCTTAACTTCTTCTCCGATATCGGCAAGCCTTGAAAGTGTTGAGGAAGGTACGACTATCTCAAGTCCTATCCCATTGACGTCGACAACTACAGACTCATCGGTCTTCAGTTCGATGGTCCCTCTAATCAGTGATATCATCCGTTTTTTGCCTCTTTTCACCCTGATTTAGTAGAGAAGATGTCATAAAAGTTGTGTTCTTTCAGGTGGAACCTGTAAAAACAAGATCATTATATAAAAATAATTATAGTGTATGAGGGTCCAGAAGGCATGTGGATACTTACGAGGTATCCAAGATAAGATCGGAAATACCGGATGCAAGTCTGGTTGAAGAGAGTTTTTAATAGGGTGTAATTGAGAATATAAACGGATGTGATGAAAGATGACCAAAATTCAGCAACGCATCCATGTAAATAGGGTGAAGGCTAACTCGATAGAGTTCGATCTCGATGAGATGACTATCCCAATAAACATTGGAGATGAGGCCAGCATCGAACTCATCATAATAAACTATGGAAACCCCGGGCATGTCCATCTCTCTGTAAATGATGATGTTCGTAACCAGGTCAGCTTCTTCAAGGATAACCCGTATGTGAAATATGAAGAGAGAATACCGATGATAATTAGGCTACCCAAAGAGGGGGGCCATCAGGAAGGTGAGATATTCATTACCACGGGATACGGATCAAATAAGAAGAGCTTCAAGTTCAGGATACCCATGAAGGAGATGAAGCATGAGGTAGTCGTTGGTGAAAGGTTGACAAAAGAAGTGCCGAAGAAAGAGAAGAGAGAACCCAGAAATATTGACCTTATTGCTTTCTTTGGTCGTACTCAACTTATGATGCCTACCGTCACCATTCTTTTTATCCTTTTATTGCTATTTTTGACTTTTGGCGTCTATAGTAGTAGTGATCCGTTTATGGGATCTCTTTCTGCTTCGATCTTGATAGTATTTTTAATCCTTTACGGTTTGAAAAGGTCTTTTGATTTGAGTGTGTGATGTCTATGGATACAAGATATATTATCGTTACTGGCGGTGTGATGAGTGGGCTTGGTAAAGGAATAACTTCCGCCTCGATCGGTCTGATCTTAAAGAGTCTGGGACTTTGCGTAACCGCGATCAAGATAGATCCTTATGTGAATATGGATGCGGGAACCATGAATCCGTACCAGCATGGAGAGGTATGGGTCACGGAAGATGGCGGAGAGATTGATCTGGATCTAGGCAACTACGAGCGTTTTCTTGATCAGGATATCATGAAAGATCACAATATAACCACCGGCCAGATCTACGCAGAGGTCATTGAGAAGGAGAGGAAGGGAGATTATCTCGGTCAGACTGTCCAGATTATCCCTCATATAACCGATGAGATCAAGCGGAGATGCAGGGCAATTGCAAGAAGAACAAAGGCAGATGTTGTCTTGATAGAGATAGGGGGTACTGTTGGGGATATTGAGTCAGAACCCTTCCTTGAAGCTGCAAGACAACTAAAGACCGAAGAAGGATTCAAGGATACTCTGTTTGTCCATGTGACTCTTGTTCCGATTGCTAGCACGTATGAACAGAAGACAAAACCGACGCAACATTCCGTAGCAGCGCTCAGGGAGCGTGGCATTCAACCAGATCTCATCATAGCAAGATGTGCTGAGAGATTGACTGAAGATTCAAGAAGAAAGATAGCCCTCTTCTGTAACATCGATGAAAGGGCGGTCATAAGCGGCTATGACGTAGACAATATATGCAAAGTCCCACTGGTTTACAAAGATGAGGGGCTGGGTGAGTTTATGATCGATCGTTTTGATCTTTCGGCCCAGAAACATCTTTATGGGGCAGACTACATGAAAGATTGGAGGAACATAGTCTCCGCAATGGATAACACAAAACGTGAAGTGATGGTGACTATGGCCGGAAAGTACATCGGTGGAGATTCGTATATAAGCATCGTCGAGGCTCTGAAACATGCAGGTGCTTTCTACGCAACCAAGGTGATTATCAGGTGGATAGATACGGAAGAATTCGAGAAGAATCCGGAGAGAGTAGAGAT
Organism: Halobacteriota archaeon; assembly: GCA_034189535.1. Classification (GTDB taxonomy): domain Archaea; phylum Halobacteriota; class Syntropharchaeia; order DAOWMC01; family DAOWMC01; genus JAXHTN01. Next base: position 4,634 of record JAXHUQ010000069.1, read on the forward strand.
TATCGGCGAGGGGAACGGACTCATCGTCCCTGGAGGTTTCGGATCGAGAGGAACAGACGGCAAGATAATGGCGATAAATTATGCACGTAAGAATGACATTCCTTTCCTCGGACTCTGTTTTGGATTCCAGATGGCTTCAGTTGAGTTTGCAAGAAACGTCCTTGGACTTGATAGGGCGCATAGTACGGAGATAAAACCAAGGACAAAAGATCCTGTAATTGACCTATTACCAGGTCAGGATAAAGCTGATGGCCTGGGAGGCACCATGAGGCTTGGGGCACAACCCGTCAAATTACTCAAGGGTTCAAAAGCTCACGAGATCTACAACCACCAGGAGGTTATTCTTGAACGTCACAGACATAGGTACGAGGTCAATCCGAATTATATACGGACACTGGAGGACCAAGGCCTTGTATTCTCCGGAATATCACCCGATGGACGAATGGAGGTACTTGAGATTCCCACACATCCTTTCTTCATGGCAACGCAGTTCCACCCTGAGTTCAAGTCAAGGCCAGGAAAACCATCTCCCTTATTCAGGGAATTTGTTGGGAGTATGATCAATTGAAACTCCGGTTTTCATGCAATCACGAATCGGTCTTACTGACCAAAACCACAATATCTAATACAATAGGAGCCATCATCTATCAGTAGCCGAAAATGACAACAACCAAACCGTGGGTGACACCTTACAAAGATATACTGGCAATATGCGATGAAGACGGAGGGCAGATAGAGCTCATCGAGACGAATAACTGTTCTGGCGGAGCTTCTTGGGCTAGGCACCATTTCATCTCATCCAGCCCACTAATAGAAGAGAGCAAGACCATCGGAAACACCACAAGGTATCTTCTTAAAGTAGGTAAGTCGGATCTGGATCTTATTCCAACTTTCTCTGCTGCAGGAATTGAGTCAGTGATGGTAAACGAAAGTACTGTCGAGGTGACTTATGCAGGTCTTGGTGGAGGTGGCGTTGGTGCTACATTATGTCGTGCACTCGCTGAAGATGTTATAAGCCATGAGATGACCGAAGCAGGCGGTAGCAAGCATAGCAGAGGAACGATTACACTTCCCCTTAGGAGGAGGGTACTCATCGGAGTAGATGACACTGACACAAAAGAGGAGGGTGCAACCTGGTCTCTTGTACACAATATCGCTTGCAAGGTAGAGAATAGGGATGCTAAGTATATCTCACACTCAATTGTGCAGCTTCACCCGGTAAAGATCAAGACACAGAACTGTGTTGCAACTGTTGTTGAATTTGCCTGCATAGATAGTGATGAGTTGGTAAATAACTTCGAAAGGGAACTTGCCGAACTGACCTTATCTGCGGAGACAGGGATGGTTGTATTTAAGGGTTTTGATGCTTCTTCTATCATGGAATATGCAGTGTCATGCAAGAGTAGGGAAGTTAGTATCGATGAAGCAAGAAGAGTATCTGATGAATGTGGTCTTCGGATTGTCATAGAAGGGAGGGGTATAATAGGTGCAGTCGCATCCATTCCCTATTTTGCGAAACCTGAGGATTCCGTAAGACTTTAAGGTTAACTGATTGGCACTCTCATTAGTTTCCGATAGTAATAAGACTCGGGCTATTCAAAGCCTCTTTTACCACATTAAGTGCGACCATTGTATATGTCCTTTGGACATACTTCATAGCAACGATGCGTTTAATGAACTCGTTCAAACCGGCACGATCTTTGAACTTGGCAACTATCATGAAGTCATACTCACCGGTCACATCATAAACAGCGAGAACATTCGGATCTTTTGCAATCTCCTCTTCTTTCTCAGGAAGATGTCCACCCTCAACAACGACTCCTATAAGTGCACTCAGATCATACCCAAGTTTGGAATAATCGATATCAGGGACAAATCTCTTGATCACCTCAAGATCTTTTAGTTTATTCACTCTATTGTAGACAGTACCTTCCGCAACCCCCAACCGCTCGGCTATCTCTTTGAAGCTCTGCCTTGCATCTTTTTGTAACTCTATTATTATCTTCAGATCCAGATCATCAATCTTAGAAGTCAATCTGATCAACTCCCAACAACCTTCACTCTTAGTTTCGATATATCTTCCTTGATATTTATATTAAAGCCCATACTTTGAGAAAAATCTTCTACTAATCTCTTAACCCACTCTTTTGTTATATCGGTACTGAGCATAAGCGTGTACTCTTCATCTGAATTTTCAATGAGTTTGAAGAAGTTACAGACTTCAAGTCGCTCAAGTAGTTCTTTTAATGAGCTTACCTTGTTTGAAAGCTGATCAGCATGTGAATCCGCCACATTTTTACACTTGTCCCAGAATTCGGTTGCGTCTGGTGAAGTCTCTATCAGTTTTAAGAAAAGGAACCAATGGTCCATGTCCAGTATCACATGCTCTCCACTTGGAAGCATATCCATGTAAGCGACCAGATTTTTACTTGAACTTATAACCTCTCGGTTATCCGAATAGAACCTAAGGGCACGCCTAACGAGTTCGCTCTGGGAGAGATTCGTCTTTCTCTTCATATCTTCAAAGAGTTTCACCGTGTCATCGTCGAGAGCGATTGTAATTCTCACCGGACTTGGCATGTGATCCGAATAATACTTAACGGAATATAAATCTTATTATTGATTTTTAGTTCGTAGACACAACACTAGGAAGGGGGTAACATGCATGCTCTTTCTGCCGGATTGGGAGTTACATCTCTACTGTGAAGAAGAACACAATTTCAGTCATCGATGCAATTTAAGCGATCTTCGATGGAAGGCCATCAGTTCAATTTCTACTTGTTGCGTAAGGGAAAATTAATTTATGGTATTCGCTGAAAAAAATGGATTTTTAGGTAGGATTTGGAGTTGTGGGAAAAGTGGAACGCATAAATTTTAATGGGAATACTTTCACCCCGTGCTTGGCAAAGGGCTTTATTTGACTAGAAACATGTATGATCTATCGAAGTGGCATGGTTCCTACACGCTTCTGGAACAGTAATGTCACTCCATCCCCTCTATTTTTTGGTGAATATATAAGAAAAGGTGGAACTTATATGGTAAGATTCTTGTTCATTCGGAACCATTCATCTAACAAAGGTAAATATATAAAATGGCTGGACACCACAAGCCTAAGAGGTGTCCGATTGAAAATCGGACTAAAGGGATGCTTTGCACCCCTTGTTTTGATTAAACTTTTATTTAAATCCTTTTATAATACTGTTTACTAAAACCGATAAATTAATTTTAATTTGACTTATTTTTTTGTACACACGAGGTAGTTGCATGAAGGAGGAGGGTGAAGGCAATCCGAAGACATCCGTTCCTTTGAAAATTCTGCGTTATGTATCCATAGTTGTTGCACTTTTACTCACCATCGTGTATAGCATAACTTTTGACATCTTCTCAAATGTCGAAGAGACGTTACTAGGTTGGATACCTTCACTCATCACCCTCTTCGTCATCATATTTATTACAAGTATTGTTCTGGGAGTGAGTAGACCAATCATAAAAAGAATTTTATCAAACGTTTCTAAGGAGAACGAATATGTCGAGAGTACGATGAGATTATGGAGTTATATAGTCTGGTTCCTTGCCTTTTTCATCATAATAATAAGCTTATCCGGAAATATCGCTGCTGCAGGGATATCACTTGGTATATTCGGTGCCGGAATTGCGTTTGCACTGCAACAGCCTTTGACGTGTCTTGTCGGGTGGATGTTTGTAG
>JAXHUQ010000007.1:0-31336 GCA_034189535.1 Halobacteriota archaeon
CTTGCGTCGCATTTGTGATGAACATCTTGTTACCGTTTATGATGTAATCATCACCATCTTTTACGGCAGTTGTTGCTATCGAAGCTACGTCACTTCCTGCATCTGGCTCTGTTATTGCACCACCCATTATGGCTTTTCCCTGTGGCAGTGGTGGTAGAAACTTCTTCTTCTGCTCTTCATTACCACCAAGTATTATGAACTCTGAACCGAATGTTGTGGAAATCAATGCCTGACCAACACCGGGATCAACTCTCCAGAACTCTTCTGCGATCATTGCATGTTCAAAGAATCCAAGTCCTGCACCGCCATACTCTTCAGGAATGAAAGTACCTATAAGGCCAAGTTCACAAGCTTTCTTCCAAACGGCTTTTGGAAACTCCTCGTTGGTATCACACTCCTCTGCAATATCCGGGAACTCGCCCTCGGCAAATTCACGTGCAGCATCTCTAACCATCTTTTGTTCTTCAGATAATTCAAAATCCATGTTTACACCTGCTCCTCTATCTACTCTCCTATTTTAAAAATATTGTTATTTAAGAAGTATTACTCATCACCCTATAATAATGACAACATCATCTGCATTGACAAGATCACCGGTAGATACGTTAATTGCTTTGACAACACCTGAGAAATGGGTCACGATCTCGTTCTCCATCTTCATTGCCTCAAGGACTGCCACTACGTCTCCCTCACTGACTTCATCTCCAACACCCACATTGATCTTGAGGATTGTACCCTGCATAGGTGCTGTCACTCCATTACCATCAGAAGCATCAGGTGAAGTACCGGATTCCGCCGTTTCAACTTCTTTAAGTTGAGACCTTTCTCCTGTAACGGCTTTCACACTTACCTTATGATTGACTCCGTCAACCATTACCGTGAACTTTCTTACGCCCAAAACTGCAGGTGTAAATGAGGGGGCAGCCTTAGTCTCAACAGGAGCACCACATTCAAGCGTCTCCTCTACTGTTTCACCCTTGAGAAACTTTGGAGCTACATTAGGATAGAGCGCGTATGTTATGATGTCCTCTTCCTTGTTCACAATACCGAGATCTTCTGCCTCTTTCTTAACCTTCTCGTACTCCGGTTCAAGAAGATCTCCTGGCCTTACTGTAATCACTTCTTCATCGCCGATGATCTTCTTTTTAATATCTTCGCTTATCGGAGCAGGAGGTTTTCCATAGAGGCCTTTGACATAATCTTTAACCTCTTTTGGGATCATCTTGTAGCGCTCACCCATAACAACGTTCAAAACCGCTTGGGTTCCAACTATCTGGCTTGTTGGCGTTACAAGAGGTGGATAACCCAGTTCCTCTCTTACAATCGGCGTCTCTGCGAGAACGTCCTCAAATTTATCAAGCTTATTCTGTTGTTCGAGCTGAGACAAAAGGTTGGAGAGCATACCGCCCGGAATCTGGTATAAGAGAACACGTGTATCGACCCTCTCCGAGATCGGGTTTATCAGATGCTCATACTTCTCTCGGATCTCTTTGAAATACATTGCGATCTCAACAAGCAACTCTAGGTCCAGTCCGGTATCATATGGAGTTCCTTTAAGGGACGCCACTATAGATTCTGTTGGGGGTTGAGAGGTACCCCATCCAAATGGAGATATTGCAGTGTCTAAGATGTCAGCGCCTGCTTCACATGCAGCATAATAGCTTACAGGTGCAAGACCGGACGTACAGTGGCAATGTACATCTACAGGAATTCCTATCTCTTCTTTTATTCGCTTAACGAGGTCAAAAGCATCTTTTGGAGATATTAATCCTGCCATATCCTTTATACAGAGTGAATCACAATCCAAATTGGCCAGTTCCTTCAAAAAGGCAATATTTGTATCAATTGTATGAACCGGACTCAAGGTGTAGCTGAGAGCACCCTGTACATGAGCCCCCTCTCTTTTGGCTATCTTTATGGAATGTTCCATATTCCTGGCGTCATTAACAGCATCAAAGATCCTGAATATATCAACACCTGATTTTACAGCGTTGACCACGAACTTCTCAACAATATCATCGGAATAGTGCCTGTAACCGACAAGATTCTGACCCCGAAGTAGCATCTGCATGTGGGTATTTGGCATACTCTTCTTAAGAGTCCTTATGCGCTCCCAAGGGTCCTCATTTAAAAACCTTATACATGAGTCGAAAGTAGCGCCACCCCATACTTCAAGCGAGAAGAATCCCACTTCGTCAACTTTTTCAGCAATCGGAAGCATGTCTCTAGTTCTCATCCGGGTAGCTGCAAGCGATTGGTGTGCGTCTCTAAACATAGTGTCAGTAATCTTTACCATAATATCATTCCACCCTTAAACAACGATCCAAACCTGTAAATTTATTGATGGGGTATTTAGGATTTTTGATTTAGATCTATGGAATCAAAGATCCTACCCCATTTTACATTTTCCCATGTCCTCTCATGAACGTAATAAAAGAATATTTTTGCGATGGAATCCAGACTCCCGACTGAAGCTGAAAGAAAGATATTTCTTGTCAAGCTATAAGCTACAGTAGTCGTTATCATGACAGCTATCAACCGCCATGACAAAGTCTTTACAAGTGATCTATATCTAGTATCTTTCATTTCATCTCAATTTTTGAGTATGAATCCCACACTCGCCACCGCATTTGCTAGTTCCTTGCCATCTACCGTCTCGCTCTTCCTGATCATCAAATATTGGCACAGTGCAAGGCTCGCAACCTAGAGAACGAATCCTTCGACCATCTGGGAATACTTTTGAATACCAAGGATGCAGATCTATCTCATTTCCCCTAAGGTAGTCCAAAACTTCTTCTTCAGTCCAGGTTAGTATGGGATTTATCTTCACAAGGCCCCTAGTTTCAACTTCTTTGTAGTCTTTTCGTGTCCTACCCTCGGTATTTCTCAGGCCACAGACCCAAGCGTCGAGGTCTTTTACGGCCTCCTTAGTCGGATCAACTTTCAATAAAGTACAGCATTTATCGGGATCTGCTTGATATATTGGTTTTCCCGACTTCTCCTCTACTTCCGCGCAAGCCTTCTCAAACTTGTCTATGGGCAACAATTTAACATTTATATTGTTATTTTTGAGTATAGGGGGCACCTCCCTCCCAACTAAATATACAGTTGGGTTAATATTCATCTTTTTGTCCATTTCTACCAGATATTCAAATGTTTCTTTAGGTTTATACGGTGTTAATATCGAAAAGATGGGAATATCCGGATCAACCTCCCTTGCGACATGGATTGCTGCCATACTATCTTTACCAAATGAACAAGCAACAGCTACATTTTCATATTCATTTAATGCATCTCTTAAAATTTCTTTTGAATGCTCAAGTTTACTCTTAAAATCACCATTCTCTGACGTCATCTATTTCACCTCGTAATTATAAGACTATTGGGTAACAGTACCTCATTTATTCAGCTAGTTTGACAAGAATAGACCTAAAAGGTTTCTCTTTAATAAGTCTAAGTCGCACAAAAAAGCCATTAATATTACATAATTGTACATTTGTATATCTAAGCCTGTGACAATTTAATTAGCATGAGTTTGTAATAGCTTCTTGATATCTATTTTATAATATTTCGGTTCTGTATGAAGAGTGAATGAGCCTTGTTTTGAGGCAGAATTAGGGAAAAATATAATAGTAAAAATAATAAACAATAAGGATAAACATTTAATAGTTACAGATATGCTTTGCATGTTTGTTCAATACACGAAATGAGGCTTTCTTATGAGTTCATCTGTTAAACGTGAGGCGAAATTGGCCCAGCTGGAATCCGATAGGGAGAAGCTTTTACGGGACATTGAACCCTTGGTAAAAGAGGGTGATACCGAAGAAACAATCAAGAAGATTGAGGATGCAAAATATATCGCCGACAAGCTAGAAGAGAAGAGGCCAGCTGTAGAGGAAGATGAAGAAGAGGCAAGTGCAACAATCATGCCAAAAGATGGTGATGTTATGGGGTCTGTTGAGCAGGCAGGAGAGCGTACCACTACCACGGATGAGTGGGCAACGGCAAAGATAGACGATCTGATATCAGAAAGAGACGAGTTGGTAGAGAAGTTAGAAGCGATGGTAGAGAAGGAACGCTCTGGGGCTTTAACCGAATCATCAAAGCATGTTGAAATGGCCGCTAAGCTCTCGGAAGAATTACGCAATAGGTCGTCTGAACTCAACGGTCAGATTGGGATCGCTAAGAGGGTGACTAATAGCCTGAGTTCCGAGATGGCAAAATTGGAAGGTATTCGTCTGAAGGAAGAATCCAAGATAAGAAAACCAACCGATGTAAACAGTTTTGATAGGCTCGTTTTAAACGCTATTGCACTCGGCTTTGAGACACCATATTCGATCTCAAAGATGCTTAATATAAATAAGTTTGTTGCAAGAGAGAAGATAAAAAAATTGATCAGTGCAGGACACGTGAAAGACCCCTCCGATCCGATAGTCGATCTTATGACTGTCTTACGTATGGACTCTCTGATAAGATTGCTGGATATATTTACCACTCGAAAATTGACGCATGCATACATTCTAACAGGTAAAGGCTACGATCAGGTCGATCCTGAGACGATGGATAAGATAATGGCAAGGCTTGAAGAGAAAGAGCATATAGTAGAGCGAGTCGTCGGATGGGTACTCGGAACTGTAATATCATTCGTCAAACCGATAGCGAATTATCTGGTTGCAATAATAGGGTTACTCCAGTTAGGTGTTGGGGTTGTGCGCGAGATACCATCCATCCTTAAGATGGGCTTGAGATTGTGGGTATCAGGTTGATGTAATATGTCTGATGAACTCGATAATATAGATCGTTTGATACTTAAAGGTGTGTCTCTTGGATACAAGACACCAAGGAAGCTCTCTGAGAGGATTAATATCGACGTGGAGACTATTAGAAGCCGAGTATTTGACCTGGGGGTGAATGGATATCTCTCCGATACTCAACCTGGGAGGGTGCCAATCATTGACAGGATCATATCTCTTCTTAGCTTGGAAGATTATGTTGCCTGTGGAAAGTTGACAGGGAAGGGTTGTGAAGCTCTTGATGATGATCTGTGTACGGATGTGATCTCGGGTTTCAAATCGGAGAAAGGGATCTTCAAGAGGGTCCAAAACAGGCCTAGATCCTTCATCTCAAAACTTGTTGATGGAGCATTGCACTTTGTTGGGATAGTTGTATTCATCGTGATAATTTTGGTAGTGCTTGTTGTCATCGCAGGGATTGCAATTTATGTCCTTTGGAGAAATCCCGCCATACTCTCATACATATTGGAAGGGATATTCTCGTTATTGCCTTTCTAAAGGGCAATAGCTTTTTGTTTTTTATCTATTTTTCTTCAATAACCAGTGCATCATATGAGCAGTATTTTGCACACAACATGCAGTTCTCTTTACATTCATCCGTGAAACGTATCTCATTTGATATCCACGATCCATCTCTGAAGTACCCATGTGTTATCTCAATTCTTGCCTTCAATGGATTAAAGGACTTTGTGTAATGAAAAGAGCAGATAGACTGGCAACTCAGACATTGTGCGCAGTTCTTTGTGTTCACCCTGATGTTGCTTTTCTCCACATATTCACCCTTCAAGACCAAAAGTTTCGATCCTAACATCTCCTTCTCGCTCTATAAGCTTCTCTATCTTTCCTTCTGCTTCATTCAGCTTCTTATAACATAATCTAGATAGAAAAACACCTTCTTCAAAGAGTTTGAGCGATTCTTCAAGGGAAAAACCACCATCTTCAAGTTTCTGAACGATATTTTCAAGTTTTTCAAGCGCATCTTCAAAAGATATATCATCCTCAATCATGGCAGGTACTCCACTGATCTCTTTGCAGACCTATAAAGATTCATGAATTCGTGAACTTCATCAGGAAAATCTGTTTTGATATTCAGCCCCAATGATTTTGCTTCTGATGCAGAGATGGGGTAGCAATGAATCATCTTTCCACTGACGAGATTGTTCACAATCCTTTCGAGATCATCTTTATCCTTAAATCTATCTTTCAACATCTCTTCAGCTACTATTCTCATGAGTTCAAGCGCTTTCTTTGAGATGTCGCTTATAACAAGTGTGGCATCATCGGCCTTATCACCCTTCTGTTCAGCCACTTCTATCCATGAAGGTGCAGGAAAAGTCCCTCTGAGCATATCGCCTATCTGAGGGTCGATCGGCCCTATAACAGCATCTTTGTCCATTATTATCTCGTCAGTTGCAAGTGCAATAAGGGTACCGCCGGACATTGAATAGTGGGGAATTATTGCTCTCGTTCGTGCTGGATGATTCTTAAGGGCCCTTGCAATCTGAATTGATGCATGCAGCTCGCCTCCAGGAGAATGGATTATAAGATCAATGGGGCGGTCTTTTGCCTCTCTTATCGCCCTGAGAATACTTTCTGCATCCTCAACGTCAATAAACTGACGAAATGGCATCCCAAGAAAAGCAATCGATTCTCTTCTGTGTATCATCGTCAGAACCTTGGAATTCCATTTCTTTTCCATCTGTAGTATATGTGCAATGCGACTCCTTCTGGTTATCCACATACGATATCTAGGTCCAACAAGTGCGTATGCAACCATAATAACAAGAAGTGTCAGAAGTACCTGACCGCCGCTTACATATTCAAAGAGTAGATCAAACATTTTCCCTTCACGTATGAAGAGTTTGCATACGGAAGTTTAAATCCTTTGTGTAACTGGACTCAGAAAAAATAAAAAAAGTGGATGTAATAAGTTACATCCATCACCCCCGTATCACGGGAATACCGGTAAGAATATATCTACACCATATGATGCAGGCATCGTCAGCTCTTTTATCACCGATGCACCATGTTCTGGAATCAGTTCGATTCTCAATGGTTCCCTTGCCGGAACGTTCACGCTTGCTGCTGTCACATTGACGGCCACTTCCATCAGATCTCCACTGTTTATGACGTAGTTGCTGTTAGATGGATTATACGAGTCGTCAGCATCCCTATGCTCATTCACTGCAAAATGTGTTGCATCCGCGGTAGTACTTGCAGCTGTATTGAGCTGTAAATTTTCCACACGTGATGTCTCATTTTGTATGGCAACTCTCATCTGTGATATATCAATATCACCTGCTCCTGCCATCACTTTTACCGTGATATTGACCCATTGAAGATTGGCTGAACTTGCAGCAGTCCGTTCTCCCACGATCGTCTCGACACCAATGTTTGATGATACCTCGGCTGTCGCCTCTTTTCCTGTCTCGGTTGCCCTCTGCTGAAGGACACCGCTTGTCTGTATCAGAACAGCTGCCGCAACAGCCGCAACAAGGACCATAGCAATAAATATGATGAGTGTACCGATACCCATCTGTGCTCTATCGTCATTAAACATCGTCGTTTTTTTGTTTGCTTTCATCTTTTATCCCCTCCTTTTTGTAATTAAATAAGAATGGATGTAATAAGTTACATCCATAATCCCGTATCACGGGAATATTGGTATAAATATATCTACACCGTATGATGCAGGCATCGTCAGCTCTTTTATCACCGATGCGCCATGTTCAGGAATCAGTTCGATTCTCAATGGCTCCCTTGCAGGAACATTCATGCTTGCTGCTGATACATCAACGGCCACTTCCATCAGATCTCCACTGTTTATGACAAAGTTACTGTTCGTTGGATTGTAAGAGTCGTCGGCATCTCTGTGTTCATTTACTGCAAAATGTGTGGCATCAGCAACGAGACTCCAATTTACAGCATCTGTCGTATTAAGCTGTAAATTTTCCACACGTGATGTCTCATTTTGTATGGCAACTCTCATCTGTGATATATCAATATCACCTGCTCCTGCCATCACTTTTACCGTGATATTGACCCATTGAAGATTGGCTGAACTTGCAGCAGTCCGTTCTCCCACGATCGTCTCGACACCAATGTTTGATGATACCTCGGCTGTCGCCTCTTTTCCTGTCTCGGTTGCCCTCTGCTGAAGGACACCGCTTGTCTGTATCAGAACAGCTGCCGCAACAGCCGCAACAAGGACCATAGCAATAAATATGATCAATGTACCGATACCCATCTGTGCTCTATCGTCATTAAACATCGTCGTTTTTTTGTTTGCTTTCATCTTTTATCCCCCCTTTTTCCTTTATTTTAATAAATATGGATGTAAAAAGGTTACATCCGTTGTCCCCGTTATCACGGGAATACTGGTATGAAGATGTCTACACCGTATGATGCAGGCATTGTAAGCTCCTTTATCACTGCTGCACCGTGCTCAGGAATCAGTTCGATTCTCAATGGCTCCCTTGCAGGGATACTGGTACCTATTGCCGTTAAATTGACATTTATGTCCACCAGATCCCCACTGTTTATAACGAAGTTACTATTCCCTGCATTGTAAGAGTCGTCAACATCTCTGTGTTCAATCACTGCAAAATGAGTTGCATCCGAGGTAGTACTTGCAGCTGTATTTAACTGAATATTGTCTTTACGTGTTGTCTCATTCTGGATTGCAACTCTCATCTGAGATATATCAATATCGCCAGCTCCCGCCATAACCTTGATTGAGATATTTAACATCTGAAGATTGGCTGAACTTGCCGTAAGCCGTTCTCCTATGATCGTCTCGACGCCGATGTTTGATGATACCTCGGCTGTCGCCTCTTTTCCTGTCTCGGTTGCCCTCTGTTGAAGGACACCACTCGTCTGTATCAGAACTGCTGCTGCAACAGCCGCAACAAGGACCATAGCAATAAATATGATCAATGTCCCGATACCCATCTGTGCTCTATCGTCACTATGGATAGAAAATTTCCTGTTTGCTTTCATTATTTCATCTCACCCCCTCATTATTCAGAGATTACTCTATTATTAAATATATAATTATATCTCAGATGTTATATATAATTTGTGGTTGGAAGTTTCAAACAATGACCATCCCAGACCTTTATGATTTTTTAGAGCAAAGGAAAATTATATATTAAGACTCGATTATTAGACCTATAGGTGTGGTGATCCTTGCAGCCCGGTTGGATGATTTATGGTTTTCTCTGTTTTGGAATAGCCATGGTGTCGCTTCTTCTGTTCATAAAGATGTTTGAGCTGCTCGAAAAGACCGACTTTCGGTATCTAACCTCTGTTTCTTTTAGCCTCTTCTGGGCTTTATTTGGCACATCATACCTATGCACAGGTATATATATTGCTTTTGAATATATTGGCGCTTCAGAGCTTGCTTTAATATTTTTTTATGCGTCATTTTCAACTCTTTTGATGATGACTGCGCCTCTGGCCTACTTCATATTACACATATTACTCGGAGAGCATAGGATTAGTATTGTCACCTCTATTGTTTTTACTGTTATTGGGTTATCTGGTATCATGCTACTGCTACTGCTTGGCGTCGAAGGCCCCTATGAAGACATATGGGTCCCGATATTCCAGACAAATGACCTCCTCAAGTATCTCTTTATATTTGGATTGTATGTACCTTCGCTGTGTATGATAATGGCGCTGTTGCCATTTATTGCATTGAGACGGAGTCCTAAATCCACAAAATATAAAGTTACCCTTTCGCTTGTCTCACTTTCACTCGTTTATGACTTCGTTTTGATAGACGTACTTGGGACAGGTGGTATATTGCGACTTGTTTCTACTTTATTGATATTACTTGGGGCTTTACTAGGTTATGCTGCTTTCTTTCCACCAGATGTTGTCGTCAGGTCTCTTAAACTGGAGATGCAGGAGTTTGAAGAGTATGAGGGGGATGACGAAGAGATATGAGTATAGATGTTGATTGGGAACTGGAAGTTTCTGATTTTTATAGGTCTCTTGGTATTTCACAGGGTATTGGAGACATACAATACCGATTGATTCTGCTTGTCCTATCTCAGAATGGGATTGGTAACTCTACCAACTTTTCAGAAATAAGGAAGTACACAGACCGAGTTGCTGAGAGGGGTAGCGTTGCAAGCAAGATGAAGAATGTGATCCGGCTCGAAGGTCTGGCCATAAAAATCGGTAGAGGGGAGTATGTAATAACTGAAAAAGGCCTATTGGCTTCTGATTTTATCGATAAAAGTTCAAAACACTATAGATCGGTTAAGAATACGCTTGAGTTGATTGAGCGAATTCCCTGAAGAGGTTATTTTCCAAAACGCCTCTGCCTATTCAGATATTCCCTGATAGCCCTTAATAAGTCGATTTTCCTGAAGTTAAGCCAGTTCACTTCCGTGAAGTAAAGTTCGGAATATATTGACTGCCATATCAGAAAATCAGTCAATCTGCCTCCTGATCTTATTATCAAATCAGGCTCTGATTTAAATATTAGGTTGGATTCTATCATCTTTGCATCGATATCATCAGGTTCTATCTCACCTAATTCAACTCTTTTCATTATCTTTGAGAATGCCTCGGTCAGTTCTGCTCTTCCACCAAGACCTATGGATATGTTAATTTTCATCAAGGAGTTCTCACATTCTCTGCGATCGTTGCCGTGTCTGGTGTGAATGATTATGTCTACCTTTTTACCTGATAATGCTTCAAGGATCTCTTTACTGAGTTTCGGACTTATCACCTCTGCAATTTCTGCATCATCAATGAGATCCACATACATACTGACAGTCTCCAAACCAAGGTCAAGTGACCATTCAACAAATGATACAAGCTTACTTAAACCTTCGAAAGAGAGCAGATCGTCTTCAACGATTACAATAAGAATGCTTTTTGCTGTTTGATCATCTCCGATCGATCTTAGAAGCATCCTTTCATACACTCTGGGGATTATGCTCTCAATAACCATCAAGTAGACATTGTTCTTAAAGGATAAAGTATTTTAGTTTTAAAGGCTTTTCATATCTAGGGGTTTACTTGGTAATTGGAAGTGGAGCTAGTTTCATCGCTATTTTATTTGTTTTTTTTGTAGGATACATCTCATATAAGATGGGACTACTCGACAGAACAGGTACTTATAGCGGTATTTTGATAGGGAGTCTCATGGTCCTCTTTACGGATGGGAGATGGTTTCTGGTTCTGTTACTCTTCTTTATTCTGGGTGGCGTCTCAACAAGATATAAGCAAGATTATAAGAGAACGCTAGGAATCGTTCAGGGAACCCGTGATTATGGGAATGTACTAGGTAATGGCTTAATTGCTTTATGTATGGCACTTGCTTTTTTGTTTGAGGAGATATTTTTAATCGGTTTTCTTGGGGCCATTGCAGCAGCCACTGCTGATACACTAGCAACTGAAATAGGTGACACAAGTAACACACACCCACGTTTGATTACAAGCTTCAAACCAGTTAAACCAGGAACAAACGGCGCCATATCTCCACTTGGAGAGCTATCGGCTCTTCTCGGTTCGGCGATAATTGCGCTATTTGGAATATCAATGGAACTACATGATGGTATTATTCCAACATACATTGCAGTTGTCGCCGGCGGGTTCATCGGGGCAAACTTTGATAGCTTACTTGGTGCGGCTCTAGAAGACAAGGGACTCTTGACGAACAATACAGTTAATCTTTTTGGAACGCTTATGGGAGCCCTTTCATCTGTTGCCCTTTTTATATTAATTACTTAGGTGTGATAATGAATTATTATGATATGGAAGAATCAGATCCATATATCAGGAGGCGTCTGTTTAGGGTTCTTTCTGATGATACGGCAATGATTGCAATAATCCCACCCTACAAACCCTTTGAGATGATTCCAAATACCTCAACTAAGATACGTTCACAAGAGGCAAACGATCTGAAGAGAGCCATAACGATAATCCGAGAGAAGGGCATAAAAAAGTTATTTATTCTGGTTGATTCACTTCTTGGTGCGGCTCAAGCCCCCATCGATATGGTAAAAGAGTTGATGGAGGGCTTCAGCCATATAATAATATTCGTCCCACATACGTCAGGTAGTAGTGGGAACTTGGTAATCTCGATTGGGGATAAAACAGTGATGGGCGCGGCAGAAGAGATCATAGACAGACTGAAATTCCCCTGCCAAGACGAGATAACGCCTTTTACCGAAGTTAAAGAAATTCTTAATGATGGTCTGATTGAAGAGATTGAGAATCGGGAGTTGTGGGGGCTTTTAAAAGACTGGATAAGGATCTATATTAAAAAAAAGACGGATGAATATGTCGTAAGATTATTACTACCCAATCGGTGATGATGGAATAAGGTCTAACTGTCATGTAGTAAAAAAGAAAGATATATGTTATCCTTAAACCAATTCTACCATTAGTATTATTGAGGTGGGGTAGAATATGAAAGTTAACAGTCCCTTAGAAGTTTACAAATACCTTCCAAAGACAAATTGTGGAGATTGTGGAGAGACAACCTGTATGGCTTTTGCCGCACAGTTGATAGAGAGAGCAATGAAGATAGATGATTGCACTCCGATACTGGATGAAAAATTCAGGAGCAAGTACGAGGAACTTAAATCACTTTTAGCCCCACAGATAAAACTGGTTGAAATCGGCACAGGGGATAACATAATAGCGATTGGTGGAGACGACGTCCTGCACAGACATCAGCTGACATTCTACAATCAGACTGCACTCGCATACGATGTTTGGGATACGATGTCCGATGACGAGCTTGTTGAGCGCGTTAGTGCAATTCGGAATTTCAAGAAGTTCTATGTAGGAGAGTACCTTACACTCGATATGGTAGCAGTCCGATCGTTATCAAACGATCCTTCCAAGTTTGCCAAATGTGTTGAGATGGTCTCAAAGACCACTGATTTCCCCTTGGTTTTATGCTCACTGGATCCAAAAGTACTCGAAGCGGGACTTGAGATTGTTTCTGATAAGAATCCTTTGATATATGCTGCGACGGAGGAAAACTGGAAGGAAGTTGCGGATCTGGCAATCAAATATAAAGTGCCGGTAGCAATATTTGCCCCAAATGACCTGGATCTTTTGAAGTCTATCGCCACTTCATTTGTGGAGATGGAAATTGAAGACTTGGTTCTTGATCCCGGAACATATCCCACAGGTGAGGGACTCAAGACGACACTTACAAATTTCGTTCAGATACGAAGGGCAGGTATCTCTGAGGATCAAAAAGAGGTTGGATTTCCACTCATAAGCATCCCAATGACTGCGTGGATGGCGGAAGATGACCCTGTCAGTGCAGCATACTGGGAGTCTGTTATTGCATCAGTCTTTATTGCCAAGTATGCAGATATTATGATATTACATAGCCTTGAGCCTTATTCCACCATCCCTGAGACCACGCTTGCGGCAAACATTTATACCGATCCTAGAAGACCTGTGCAGGTAGATCCGGGTATAAGAGTGATAGGAGATCCGGACGAGATTTCACCGGTCTTTATTACCACAAACTTCGCCCTTACATATTACACTGTCGAGAGCGACATCTCATCCAGTGGGATAGATAGTTACATAATCGTTGTTGATACAGGCGGAATCGGTGTTGAAGCTGCAGTTGCAGGAGGACAGTTGACACCTGCGAAGATCAATGATGTTATCGAAGCCAATGGGGATATCAGCGGGAAGGTCAGCCATAACACCCTCGTTCTACCAGGCCTTGCAGCAAGACTCTCGGGAGAGACCGAAGACGCAACCGGTTGGAAGGTGCTTGTCGGACCTCAAGACTCCGGAAGGATTCCTGGTTGGATGGATGATAACTGGCCACCTAAATAGAGGTTAGAACCTTCCTGAACCATATGGGGAGGTGCTTTGATGGATAAAAATATTGACGGGACTGCCGGCGGTGTGCAGATTGTCGGGATGGATATTGGTTGTGAAGTGCCGGAGTTCCTACAGGATATCTTAGGATCTTTCGGTATGAGTAGGGGAGAGAAAGGTGAACTCATAAAGGGCTATCTTGGCGTATCGAATCTAAGAAACGTGGCCAGGGTCTACAAAAGGTATCCTGTTACTTTCAGAGTGGCTATCTCTGACGCCCTGGAAGACCTCTCCGTGATAGCAAAGGACGTAAAGAAGACTTCTGATCAGGAGGGAGTGCCGGTAAGTTATGCACTTGATGATGGGGGTGATACTTATGAAGATGCGGTCTTTGGTGGTGAGTTCGAGTTGAATGGTGAGACGGTACGAGCGGTTATCGAGAGCACGAGTCCGAACATGTCGGGAGTAATGGGTCATGGAGTTCTCTTCGGAGGTACTTATAACCTATTCTCAGTTTACACAAGAAAAGAGGATTGTGCGTTTTCTTCAAAGATCTTTGATATTGTTGACGGATTTATCGAGACCAAGAATCCGCTGAAAGGGAAGATTATAGATATTGATGGGAACGAGGTTGAGTTTGGTGATTTCGATTGGAATGATATTGCTGTACCCGATTTCTTCAGGACGGAAGCAGAAGACAATATGATCTGGCCGATCACTCATTTTAGTAAGATTAAGGCTGCTGGTCTTCGGATTCCCAGAGGATTGATACTTGAAGGGACAAGGGGTATGGGAAAGACCCTCCTGAGCAGGATAATCGCAAATAAGGTTAAGGGTAGCGGCACATTCATTAGGGCTAAACCATCCGATGTTCAAAGATTAGGGTGGGACTACGTATTTGAGATAGCAAGGACACTCGAACCCTCTATACTCTACATTGAGGATATAGATACGCTTACACCTTCAAAACAGAAATTGGGTGGCCTGATTGATTCTATAGGAGATCCATTCCTGACAGATGCACTTGATTATATAGATGGCACCGAGGAGAGGGGTAATGTCCTAATTCTCGCATCGACAAATGTACCTGATTCTGTTGATCTGGGAGTGATTGACAGGCCAGGAAGGATTGACAGAAGACTGGTATTTGATCCGAATAACCTGAAGGATTTTGGGACTGAGTGGAAGGAGAAGGTCTTTGAGATACATCTTCGCGGACACAAATTGGAAGATAACCTGGATGCATCCAAACTAGCCGTTATGATAGGTGATCAGCCATACACGGGAAGCCACATAAATGAACTCATACATACTGCAAAACTAGAGGCGATAAGAAGCCTGAATTTGGAAGATGTAAGTGTTGAGGTGATGGAGAATATTGTGCTCTCCGAGGAAAACTTCAGAAATGCAAGAGACCGGGTCGAGAGGATATTAAAAAGAAACTTTGGAACTCCTGAAGTATTTTAGTTTGTATGAAGGTACTACCATCCTCAATTAGGGAAAGGAAGAGATATATCGCTTTTGAGATCCTTTCGGAGCAGGATATAGATCGGCAGGGCCTGTTAAAGGAGATTTGGAGTTCTGCATATAGCTTGTTTGGAGACGTCGGGACGAGTAAATTGGGTCTCTGGCTCATTAAATTTGATGGGAAGAAGGGGATCGTCAGATGTCACAGAGATCGAACCGAAGAGGTTAGGGCACTACTTGCTGCAATAGATGTCATCTATGCATGCCCTGTGGGAGTTGTTGTCCTTCGCACCTCAGGAACTGTCAAGGGTGTGAAAAGGGCCTTGACACACAATAATCAAAAGCCTCCCCTAGATTAGATGGTCTATTCTTTTGAGATAAAAAAGCTTGAGATCAATCCTATCAAGGCACTTATACCATAGAGACCACCGATCCAGTCAGAGAATAGACCTGCAATACAGACCACTACAGCTATTCTTGAGGTACGATTGACCTCGTGCTTAATAAGTATCTCAATCACAAGATACGACATAATGCTTCCAAAGAATATATCAAGGACCCCCGCAGCATTTAAAGCGGTATCTCCGCCATCCCAAAATCTTATCGAGAGATCTGCAGGTGCAAGACCAAGGAACATCAGACCGCTGTAGACCATGCCAATTGCACTGATAACGATTCCGACCCTTAAAATGGCACCCTTAAGCATGCTTTCACCTTATTATTCTAATCGTTTTGGGGTGATTAATACTAAAGTTTTCGGTAAAAAGCCCCATCCTATGGCATGATCATAAATATATCTTTCAATGACCATTTGGACTTTATATTTGTTCACTGAAATAGTAGAGTTAATGGATCTTGTTGCAGTTCTCGGTAGTAACGGTTTTTCGGTTCCTGATGCGATTAGTACTCTGAAACCTTTTGTAGTATTTGTGATTGGAATGGTGATTTATTCGGTGATCATCTTTAAATCGTATAGATTCCTCGCTAAAAAAGACATCTTCAGACTGAAGTATGATAGGTACGTCGAAGAAGAACTAGCGATAAAAATATCCATTAAAGGTGCACTCTTCTATGTATTCAAATACACCTTTCTCTTCCCGCTCATAGCATTTTCAGGATTTCTCTTCTTATCAGTGCTATTGATACTTCTTGCGGAAGATCAAAGTGCATCGAGCATATTACTAATTTCAATGGCGGTAGTCTCTGCAATAAGGATTACCGCATATTACAACGAAGATCTTTCAAGAGATCTCGCCAAGATGTTGCCATTTGCCCTTCTTGGAGTATTTCTGGTTGATGCAACATATCTCTCTTTTTCATCTCTTTCGATGAAGATTTCGGAGATGCAAGAAGCGTGGAAGCCGATCATCTATTACCTATTCTTCATAATCGGACTAGAACTCTTTTTGAGGATTGGAAATGAGATCGTTGCAACATTGAGACATGAAGAGAAGAGAGTACTTCTTGAATAGCTACTGATGAAACTACATAGCATTTATGCACAGTCTTGCTCAAGGATTGGCACAGGGAAGGTTGTAAACTGAATCTCTATGAGAGATTGCATAATAGAAATCTATTTAAGTTGTAAATCAATGAAGGTAGTTGGAAGAGATAGACACCGGATTTTCACTTACTTGTAAGAGTGAGTTTCTGAGATGAAAGTTATATCCTTCTGCATACTATAGGCTCCAAAGTCTTGGGAGGTAAATATGAAGGGAACAGTCAAATGGTACAACCCTCGAAAGGGTTACGGATTCATTGAAGGGGAAACTGATGGCGATATATTCGTTCACAGATCGGCAATTCCTGCTGAGACATCCCTCAATGAAGGTGACCAGGTGGAATACGAGATTGAAGATTCGGAGAAAGGGCCAAAGGCCGTCGATCTGAAGAAGTTGTAAGTGTAGATCTCAAAGGAGGGGA
The DNA here is from genome assembly GCA_034189535.1 of Halobacteriota archaeon. Lineage (GTDB taxonomy): Archaea > Halobacteriota > Syntropharchaeia > DAOWMC01 > DAOWMC01 > JAXHTN01. The sequence goes on from JAXHUQ010000007.1 coordinate 17,004, forward strand.
GCCCTCTTTTTTTGTTAACGGAAAACATGCCTAGTGCACAAAACCGTTAAGCTGTATTGCATCCTATTGTATGGATGCAAGGATGAGCAGAAGAGTTATTGAGATTGAAGACCTCTATAAAAACTACGGTAAATATACGGCTTTAAAGGGGATAAGCCTCTATATTGAACCCGGAATCTTCGGCCTTCTCGGTCCAAACGGCGCAGGAAAAAGTACACTTATCAAGATACTCATGGCCCTCTTGAAGCCTGATCAAGGTAGGGTCGGTGTACTAGGTTTTGATCCCTACACTGAGTCCCTTAATGTTCATAGGAACCTTGGTTACCTCGAGGAAGATCACAGATTTTACGATTTTATGAGAGGTGAAGAGTATCTGGAATTTGTAGGGTATTTAAAAGGGCTATCAAGAGAAGATGTATGCTCAATGGGAACCGAACTTCTCGAGAGGGTGGGGCTCTCTGAGTCCGGTAAGAAGAAGATAAAAGATTACTCACAAGGAATGAAACAGCGTCTTGGCATAGCCCAAGCACTGATAGGTGATCCGAAGATCGTGATACTTGACGAACCAACCTCCAATCTGGATCCGATAGGTAGAAGTGACTTCCTTGATCTGATAAAAGAGGTTGGAAAAGAAGGTACCACAGTTATCATCTCTTCACATGTGCTGGGAGAAGTCGAGCAGGTCTGTGACTCGCTTACCCTATTAAATGAAGGTCGGATTGCCTACGAGGGGAGATGGTCTGATCTGAGAGAGTCTTACCCAGGCCAGAATCTTCAGAGTATCTTCGTTAAAATCGTGAAAGGTGAGAGCGGTGTATAAGATTCTGATGGTTGCAAAAAAAGAGGTCAAAAGAAGGTTTATACTCTCAATTGTTGTGGGAATTGTCTTCGGATTGATATCTGCTCTTGTAGGAAGCATATTCTTTAGAAGTGTTCCGATCATCTCATTTGGGATAAGTGTCCTGGTACTCAACTTTGCCCTTTTTCTCATTGGAGCGGGGATTATATCTGAGGAAAGGTCAAGCGGCACATTTGATTTTCTTAGGACTTTGCCGATAAGAGGTATCGAGATCGTTTTGGGAAAACTGCTCGGCCTTATGGTTCTTATCACACCCGCATTACTCGTAAACACTGTAATAATCAACTCAATATCTCGGACAAGTGAGATGACGACGGTCTACTCCCAACTCTTTGCGCTATTTCTCTACCTCGCAATATCGGCTTCAATACTGATCTTTGCCTCTTCCCAGTTCGAGAGATTACCGATGATATTTATCTCCTTCATCTTTTATCTCACCGCCCTCTCGGTTCCGGGGGCCTATTTGGCAGCAAGAGCTGTCGCAGCATCGGGTACAATCTTTGTATTTCCAATTTTTATTGCGATATTCTCGTTCTTTCTACCGTTTGTCTTTGGGATAAATGAGTTTTTGAGTGAAGGCTTGCCTCTTCTGGCATCTATCTTGATTAGAGATACTGTACCTGGAGTCTTACTCAATGTTTTTGAGACATTACCTGAAGACCCCTCCTTTGTTGCAATAAACATATTCTCTCCTCTTTGGCACTATACTATGATCGGCCTTCTTAGTTCTGATATGATAGAAAGCTCCCAACCAGTAGGATTTATCTCAGTCATCTCCGCCATTTTAACAGTAGTAGTGATCAATCTATTGACAAGTCTTCAGTTGAGAAGAGGCAGATCAATTGTCATTTTAATTTTCCTCGCAATAGCAATGACACCACTCATTTTTGGATTCATCTAATCTGAGAGGATATGCATAATACTTATAACTGAAGAGTAGAAAAGAGGGGGTGATAGAATGAGTAACGGAGTCGGAGATATATTCCAGAAAGAGACTAAGTATAATCGGGATCAGATGAAGCTAGGGACACTTGACTTCTCAATTAAGCCCGAGACCTACAAGGAATATCCTGATTGTGAAACTATCTCCATGCCTGTCCCAAAACCCTCTGCTAAAAGATCACTTGATGAGGTATTATTGAATAGAAAGAGCATCCGAAGATTTTCCAGCGAGCCGATAAGTCTTGAGGAGCTTTCATACATTTTATGGGCATCTACCGGACTTACAAGAGAGGGTAGGGGAATACAGTTTCGTACTGCGCCATCCGCAGGAGCGCTGTATCCCATTGAGACATACATTCTTGCTAATAGGGTAGAGGGACTAGACAAAGGGATATACCACTACTCGATCAAATACCATATTCTTGAAGAGCTGAGAAGAGGCGATCTTGGTGAGGAGATTGCACTTGCTGCACTGGATCAGAAGATGTGCAGTGAATCAGCTGTGGTTTTTGTATGGACTGCAATCTTCTTTAGGTCAAAGTGGAAGTATAAGGAGCGTGCTTACAGGTATATCTATCTGGACTGCGGACATATTGCAGAGAATCTGGCCCTAGCATCATGCAACCTCGGACTTGGTTCCTGTCAGATCGGTGCCCTCTTTGATGATGAAGTGAACAAGATAATCGGAGTCGATGGTACCGATGAGAGTGTTATTTACATGAGCGTTGTGGGCCGTCAGGTCTAGATCTTAAATATTCCTCAAAATACCCCAGAGCTTCCTCTATCTTCTTTGGTTCCTCGAATCCATACGAGATTCTCATCTGTCTTAGACCAAGCTGGCTCAGATCTCCTTTTTGATGAACACACAACTGACCGGGTATATAGATCACACGAGGCTTGATATTATTCGGGGGGCCATCGATTTCTGGATCTTTTGTCACCCTCCCTAGGAACTTGAATAGACCCGACGATTCGTCAGTTCTTATACCTTCCAAAAACATGATGTAGAAGTAGAATCCTGCTTGGCCGCCTTTGCAATCCGAAATAAAATCCCCAAGGTTCTTATCAATTAGCTCTTTTACAGATGATGCTCTTCTTCTGTAACCGTCGTTTACGTGCTTGAGCTGGTCACAGGTGTAGTTATCGAGTAGGTAACTAGCAATCTCTGAAGTGAGCGAAGACGGGCATAGCCCAACGTCATTTGTACGCTGGACCATCACATCCATAAACTCACCAGGCGGCCCTATTATATACCCGACCCTTAGTGCAGGAGCAATCAACTTCGAGAGTGTACCCACCTCATATACAATCCCCATTTCATCGAAGGTAATACCTGATTTTGGCTTCTCTACACTCGGATCATGTATAATATCTTCATAGGCTTTGTCAAAGATGACAGGAATTTTTCTCTTCAAATCAAACGAGAGCTCCGAGATTGCCTCAACAATCTCTCTTCTTCTGCTGTTAGAGGTGATCGTGCAGGTGGGGTTGTTTATGGTGACCAGATACAAGAAGCTTATATCCTTTCTTCTTTCACCGAGTTCTGTGAGTTTCGTTCTAAGAATATCAGTTCTCAATCCTTCGCCATCTTCGGGGATTGCGAGTATCTCAAATCCGGCCCTTGTAAGCATATTTGTGTAGATATAGTAGAGCGGGTCGGATGTTATCACGATTCCTTTTCTTAAGATACGAGAGATGCCATCAAGAAGGCTTGTAGCCCCATTTGCACCGATTATAATCTCCTTCTCACTTAGTATCCCCTCATCGATACACCCTATCTTGTTATCCAGGTAATACCGCCTTATGGAATCGATCAGGTTTTGGGAACCCTTTGATCCACCGTAGTTGAGAACAGCGCGATATCTATCGCTGTTATTGATAACCTCTATACATGCCTCCTCTATCAGTTTTGAAGGTATCGTACTCTCGTTGACATAACCGACACCGAGATTGATGTCTATACCATCCCTGAAGCTGAAGGCAAACTCCGACATCATTCGGCTTACGGGGGATGGAATCGTCGATGCACGACCGTAGTCTGATAATGCAATCTCATCAAGCGGCTTCATCAATCTAGATTAAGAACGCCGGGCTATTTGAATCTTCCTTAACTCCCTCCTCCTATCACACCAAATACACCTAATACATTGTTCCATTTGGAATATTCAAAGAGGGGATCACAGACCGGAAAGGATGCCAATTATTGAGAAGCTTGATTGAGGATGTATTTATACTCTTGGTCGGCATACTTGTTTCGATAAGAACTTGCGAAAAAGAGGAATTACAACATACGGCTGAGCGGTAGGTTGGGGAGGGGGTTATAACGAAATATATAAGCCGGAATACAGAGCTTATGCTAAGTGGAATATGATAATTGTAATCTCAGATTCAAATGATGGAAAAGCTTATCAAGCCGAGGTAACCGGGGCAAAAGTCGGCAGTCTTTCGGGAAAGAAGATCGGTGACAACCTAGATGGAAAAGTTATAGGGCTTGCTGGTTACGAGCTTATTATCACAGGCGGTACCGACAAGAGTGGATTTCCGATGAGAAAAGATATCCCGGGACCTGCCAAGAGAAAAGTACTTGTGACCGGTGGGACGGGATACCACCCACGTGAGAATGGAAGAAGAAAACGTAAGACGATTGCAGGTAATGAGATATACAGTAATACTGCTCAGGTCAACGCTAAAGTTACAAAATACGGTCAAAAACCATTAAAAGAGCATTTTGGTGAGAAGGAAGAGTGATAACCTTTATTTTTAATCCTTTCATCTGATTCAGTGTACCATGATCAAAGGATCTCCTTATGCAGGGCGAGGATCAAATGAATAAGGATGATACAAGCTTTGAGAAGTTGTTTTATCCTGATAGCATTGCGGTAATCGGTGCATCAAATAGCGAAGGAAAACTCGGTTATAATGTCTTCAGAAATTTACTCACCAATAGATCTGATAAGAGGTTGTACCCGATAAACTCAAAGGCAGATGAGGTTCAGGGTGTAAAGGCGTATGGTTCTGTTCTTGATATCGATGACGAGATCGATGTGGCCATAGTCATAATCCCGGCCAGTGCAACTCCGAAAGCAATTGAAGAGTGCTGCAAGAAGAAAATTAAATTTGTTGTAAATGAAGCGGCCGGTTTCTCTGAGATTGGTGATGATGGAAGAGAGCTTGAGAATGTGATTAAGGATGTTTTACGAGACTCAGAGACAAGAATGCTCGGTCCTAACTGCACCGGGATAATCAATACAAATGCAGGCATTGTTCAGTCAATAGGATTAGTAGAAGGATTGAAAAAGGGAAATATAGGTCTAATAGGTCAGGCGGGTGTTTATGCAGCAGGTATTCTCTGGGGCCTCAGAAAGATTATGAATTTTGGCATTATTGCGACTGTAGGCAACAAAATGGACATCAATGAGACTGATATATTGTCTTTTATGGGGGATGACGATAATATAGAAGTAATTTGTATGTATGTGGAAGATATCAGAGCAGGTCGGAAATTCATTGATGTTGCATCCGAAGTTGCAAAGAAGAAGCCGATAATTGCTCTGAAAGGAGGTAGAACCAAGACGGGGCAGAAGGTAGCTGCTTCACATACGGCATCAATTGCAGGGGATTCCAGAATCTACGAAGCAGTCTTTAAGCAGTGCAAGATAATCAAGGCAGCTGATAATGATGATATGTTCGAGACTGCAAGGGCGTTCTCCAAGCAACCGCTTCCAAAGGGTCCTGAAGTGTTGATAATAAGTTACGCCGGATCGATGGGTGTTACGGCTACCGATACATGTTATGAGAATGGACTTGACCTGGCTTCGCTCTCATGCGAATCAATCGGGGGGTTACGAGAGATATTACCATCTTATATCGACGCCAAAAATCCGGTCGACTTCACATTTGATCAGACAGGGGAACAGGTCACAGAAGTGATAAAAATTGGCGAGTCTGATGAGGGTGTGGATGCATTTATTGTCGTAATCCAGGCAGAGAAGGCTGATGCGTATATAAAGCCTTTAAAAGAGATCAGACCCACCAAAAAACCGGTTCTGCTCTGCATCCCATCTATGGAATTTGCAATGGAATCGGTAACCGAACTTGAGGGACTGGGTTTTCCTGTTTATTCTACTGGCGAGACTGCTGTTAAGATATTATCAAGGATGTACCGATACCATATGAACGGATTTTAAAAGATCCGAATAATTGTTCAATCTTTATTCTCCTCAAACCCTTTGTAAATCTTGAATGCCGAACTTAGTCTTGATGTCTGAGCCATGAGACTACTTATCATTATAACATCAAATATCTCGTCCATCGTTGAACCTGCTTTTAAAGCCGCACTTATATGCATTTTAAGGCAATCTTCACTCTTTAATGATGCAGCAGAGGCAACTGCAATAAGTTCTGCTGTTTTCAAATCAATTGCCTTTGGGGATCTTAATATGAAGAAGTCTCGTAAGACATTCGGGATAAATATCTCCGGCCTCTTTGACATCTCTTCAAAGATCATTGGAACTGTCCCCATCTGTTCTTCCACCTGGTTTAGAAGTACTTCAACGGTGTCGTCCTTATCCTTGAAGATCACTCTTGTGAGCTCTGCCATCTTCTTCATCACTCTACTTCTGTTTGACATATCCCACTCTTGGCACCTGCACTCTAAAAAGCTTTTCAGTTGAGAAAAAAGAAGATGCTACACTTCAAAAATAAACGTGGAACGGCCCAAAAAATAGAACAAAAATGCTTTTTCATTCGGTAGATTCAGGCTGAGGGGGTTTGTTGGGATGAATCTCCTTCATCAGGATAATATCACCTATTGCTGTCACCCATCTGTATGGAATGATGACTCCGCCGCTGTCTACTTCAAACATGTTTGTATTTACATTGCCGACCGCAAGCCCGGATATCTTCTTCTCATTCGGATCTATGACAACATCATCTACCATTCCAACGTAAGATCCTTTATCAGTGTAAATATTCAAACCATGTAATGACGTTAGCTCGATCTTCATAGCCTACTCCTCAGGAAGAGATTGACACGAAGGTATATATATTTTATCAATACCCCTCTATTTTTACATCCCCTCTCAGATACAGGAATGTCACTGCCGATGTATATATTTTCAAAACTTATTCTTCAAATCATCAGAAGGTATCCCGTCTTCGTTCCAACCCCTTTTTTGGTAATAAAGGGACAATAGATCCTGAAAAGCGTCTCTGTCTATTATTTTTCCGGCGTTAGGTCCGGTGAGAGCCGGACGGGCGTAAACCTTGTACGGAAGAGTATCATCCTTTCTACTCATACCCATACTCACATTTATGAGCCTTGTGAGATCATAGATATCCCTCGATCTGTCTAGAAGTTCTTCCAGGGTGGCATCGTCTCCCGTAACATATCTGTAGAAATTCTCGTAGTGCCGTTCATTCAGTCCCAACTCGATCCATGGAAGGCGACAGACTCCGAACATATCAAATAGGGGACGTAGCGTCTGGTGATAGATGACAGTATCTACTTTCTCCTCGTCAGACCAATTCTGCCCCTCCTCCATCTCTTTTGCAATTGTCCAGGCACGCGTGTGATGTGCACCTATGTCGGACGTTGCGTATGCAAGACCCATCGATATTCCCGCACGACTGTCGTAAGCAGATTGCTCAAGCCCCTTGACATGAAGGAGTAACTTCTCCATCTCCGGCCATCTCTTTATCACCTTGAGAGAACCGTCTGCAAGAACACTACCTATTCCTTGTCGGTGGGCAATTTTTGAAATTAGGTCCAAGATAGTATCTTCATCACCCCAAGATATATTCTGACCATCTATATCAGAGAGTGTGAGTATTCCCTGTTCATATCCTTCTATCACGGCACCGATGAGATTTCCTGTGGAGATCGTATCCAAGCCGAGTTCGTCACAGAGTTTATTTGCTGAGAGGATTGCGGCAAAGTTGTCGATTCCTAAGTTTGATCCGAGCATGGCACAAGATTCATACTCCGGCCCCTCTGTTACAGTACCTGTATATTTTCCGTTCTTGACCAGGCAGATATTCCCACAACTCATCGAACATGAAAAACATGCACTATCACCGATCTTGTAATGGTCGACCATCTCTGTTCCGTTTATCTGCTCGTGTTTGGCAAAGACACTGTCCCTGAAGTTGTAGCTTGGCAAAATACCGTTCTCGTTTGCGTATTCTATTACATTCATCAGTCCCTGTTCCTGCCATAGTTTGAAGTATTTGTGATCTGCCATATATGCATAAGCCTTGTCCGACTCTTTTACTAGGTTTCCTATGTCATGTACGGGTAGGTCCTTATGTCCCCTTACAACGATTGCCTTCAGGTTCTTTGAACCCATTATCGCTCCGATTCCGGTCCTTCCTGCATTACGACTCCAGTCAGTATTGACACAAGCAAAAGAGACCATATTTTCACCGGCTATTCCTATCGCAGCGACGTGAAGGGCATGAGTGCCGAGATGCTCCAGAATGATCCCTTCTGCCTCAAGGCATGTCTTACCCTTTAGTTCCGGCATTGGAATGATACTCGTCTCTTCACCATCGATAAAGAGTATCGAGAGTTCAGAGGCTATTCCTTCAATCGAGAGGATATCGATTCCCGTCTGCCTGAGTTCAACACCAAACGAACCTCCTGCTGATGAATCTCCGTACATTCCCGTTGCGGGAGAAATTGAAATAAAAGAACATTTTCCCGATGATGGAAGGTATACTCCTGTAAGTGGTCCTGATGCTACAACTAAGAGGTTTTCAGGACCAAGAGGATTAATTTTAAATTTATGTTTCTTCAGGTTGTCCCAGACAAGTTTAGCTCCAAAACCTCTGCCCCCAATATACTTCTTTAAAAACTCATCTTTCAGGCCCAGACGCTCTGCTTCACCTTTACTGAGATCGACGTGCAGATGCTTCTTGAAGTATCCACTCTTGAGAGTCATAGCACCTCCTTTCCGATCTCGGCATAGTGTATCGTCTTCTTCTCACCCTTCTCAAAGAACTCTATCTCTTTCATCTGTGTATAGCTGAGAACGTTGTTCAATCGTTTTGATTCACCAAGCGCATCTTCAGGTATCAACCTCAGTGCACCTTTCGGACATTTCTTTACACACTCCGGATCTCCACCGCACATATCGCAGTGAATGGGATAATCACAGTCCTCATGAGCGTAAATTGCACCGAACGGACATGCACCAATACATTTGTAGCAGGAGATGCAGGTTTCTTTGTCGAGGTGGACCACACCATCTTTTCGTGAGAGTGCATCGACCGGGCAGACATCCACACAGGTGGGCACCTTGCAATGACCACAGACTACGGGCATTCTCATCACAGGATGTGGATAGGTGATAATAACTCTAATGGCGGCTTTCTTTGGGTTATTAACACCAAAATGATTGATTGAACATACAAGCTCGCAAATTTTACAACCGGAACACTGCTCCGGTATGACAGTCAGTTTCTTGGACATGAAAAGGTTCTTTCTCTTTATGGAATTTATTGTACCTAAACCTTTTCAAGAGGCCTCCTTTACTTTAGCTACCACGTAAAAATAACCTTATCAGAATGGGCCAAGCCCTCTTACCATCGATCTAAATAACAATAAGACGGGTATTATCTCCAGTCTGCCTATCCACATATTAAATATTAGGATGATCTTACCGAAGGGGGACATACAATCACCTGTTATGCCAGTAGAGAGCCCAACGTTGCCCTGTGCCGAACATACCTCGAATATAACATCTTCCAGGTGGTATGCCGACGGAACGACATGTATCAGCGCAATGACTCCTACAAAGAGAAATAATATCCATAGCAGTGTGATCAGTGTAGTCTCATTTACCAGTTTATTGGCATCTTCCTCGACGAGGAGCCTGTCACCCAGCTTGAATGAAGTTATCGCCCTGCTTGAAATGGTAACCCTCCTGAACCACCAGTTTACGCCACTGTACGCAAGGATTGCCCTGACAAGTTTTATCCCTCCTGCAGTTGATCCTGACGCACCACCAAGGACCATGGCAAGTGAAAGTATAATAAGTGCCGTCGGTGACCATCCATGTATATCGACTGTCTGAAATCCGGTGCAAGTCAAAGCAGAGACAAACTGAAATGCAGAAAGGCGAATTGATTCGAAAACGTTACGATAACTGATATAATTCTCGGCTGATAAGGCAACTATCCCGCCAATTAAAATAACAACCATCGCTCTTACCTGTACATCTTTGAAGATGGCTGAAATTTCTCCTCTCAAGACCTTATAGTGTATCAAAAACGGTATCGAACCGAGTAACATGATGGGAATTATGGAAATGTCGATCAAAAGAGAGTCATAGGTTCCAATACCACCGGAGATGACCGAGAAACCTCCGGTTGCAATGCCAGTCATCCCGTGGTTCAAGGCTTCCCATGGCGACATCCCTGCAACATAAAAAAGGCCTATTCCAAAGACCGTGAATAGCAGATATATCCACCAGATGGTTCTAACAGTGGAGATGATGCTTGGATGGATCTTCTCATCCCTTGCTTCGGACTTATACAGAGTAAATGATCCGGTACCCGGTCTTGATAGAATCGAGACCATCAGCACGATAACACCAACACCACCAAGCCACTGCATAAGGCTTCGCCAGAACTGGATCGTATAAGAGAGCTCGCTTGGATCTTCAACCATAGTGAGACCTGTCCCGGTCCAACCTGACATCGCTTCAAAGAATGAGCTGAGCAGACTCATATCCTCAATCATTATAAATGGGATGGAACTGATACCGGCAACGATAAACCAGGATACGGCTGCGGTAATCATTGCATGTCTCAGCTCCGATTCTTTCTTACGTTTGAAGACAAATCTTAAAGAGAGTCCACTTAAAATGGAGATTGATGCCGGCATCAACAAACCGAGGATAGCATTACTTTCAAGAAATGCTATCGGAACCAGAACACTAAGTTCCATGACAATCCCAATAATTATGAGTATGCTACCGAGGTCCCTGAGAATTATTCCGATGTCCGAAGGCAATTTTTCCCCTCTATGATTACTTCTTCGATCTGATGTACTGCTAATTATACAGCTAATATACAGTATTTATATATGTTTAAGTTTACTAAGAATATGTAGCATGATCAAACCAAAGAAGGTAGGCATTGTATCAAGGTTTGACGACCCAGAGAAGTTAAAATTGGCAAGGAATATTGCAGATATCATGGAAGGTTCGGTTGAGATCGTTCCTGATGTAAAGGCAATCACTGAGCTTGATCTGGAGGAGAGCTGGGCAGATTTCAAGGATGCGGATTTAATAATATGTATCGGTGGTGACGGCACCATTCTCAGGACTCTTCAGTTATCGAGTAAACAGATACCCATACTTGGAGTAAATATGGGCACAGTCGGCTTTCTTGCTGATATTACGCAGGAGGAGGCGACAGGAGTTATTGAAGATGCTATGGTTGGATTTGAGACCGAGGAAAAAGCACGGCTCGCTATAGGTATCGATGGGGAAGAGGTCCCTTATGCCATGAATGAGGCAGTTGTTCTGACATCAAGACCTGCCAAGATCCTCAGATTTACCATACTTATTGATGGAAGTGAGCTTGAGACCCTCAGGGCGGATGGGGTGGTATTTGCGACGCCAACAGGTTCTACTGCTTATGCTATGAGTGCCGGAGGTCCGATAGTCGATCCAAGGGTGGATGCGACGATAATCGTTCCACTTGCACCTTATAAACTTGCAGCAAGGCCAAGTGTTGTTCCTGCAAAAAGTGAGATCCTACTTAAGCTTCATGAAGCAAAAGAGGCCACAATCGTTATCGACGGCCAGTATAACCGAGAAGTCTCACGAGATGAAGTGATTAAAATTACAAGATCAAATGTGCCTGCACTCTTTGTTAAGACGGATAAAACATTCTTTTACAAAGTGAGAAATAAGCTTGTTCTGAGTGATACCAAATGAAACTGCAGAGGCCAAGGGGTACAAGAGATTTTCTTCCCGACGAGATGAGAAGACGTCGTTTTGTCGAGAATGTGATGAGGGATATCTCGATTAGGTGGGGGTATGAAGAGGTAAAGACCCCTACCTTTGAGTCATCAGAACTCTTCACAATCAAGTCCGGCGAGGGGATACTTGAAGAGATCTACTCTTTCAAAGATAAAGGTGGAAGAGATATCGCACTCAGACCTGAGCTTACGGCACCTGTGATGAGGATGTATGTAAATGAACTTCAGGCGAGTCCTAAGCCGATCAAACTCTTCTATTTTGACAACTGTTTCAGATACGAGAGACCACAGAAGGGTAGGTATAGGGAGTTCTTTCAGTTCGGTGTCGAGATAATTGGTGGCAAGTTTCCTGATGCTGATTGTGAGATTATTGCTCTTGCTTCGAAGGTTGTGAAGGCACTTGGTATCAAGAAGGCTAGGCTTCACATCGGAGATCTTGGTGTGATCAGGGGTGTCTTGAAATGCTTACCAGCAGACACTCAGAATGCTGTCTTCAGGCTTGTTGATAAGAATGATGAGGAGGGCTTGAGAAAGCTTTTGAAGGGAAGAGAGGAGCTTGAGACACTCCTTGAGATAACACGTCTGAACGGACCGCGATCTGCCATCTCAAATGCAAAAGATATACTATCAGAAGATATTGCAAGTCTTGATAATCTTGAGACACTCTCGGATATGCTCGACATCTATGGTCTGGATTATACGATCGATTTTGGAATAGCGCGGGGGCTTGACTACTACAATGGGGTAGTATTTGAGATCTACTCTGATGAGCTGGGGGCCCAAAATCAGATATGTGGCGGGGGATCTTACGCACTTGCTGCGCTATTTGGTGGAAATGATGTTGTCTCTACCGGTTTTGCCTTCGGTTTTGACAGAACCCTTGAGGTCTGCGAGATTGAAGCACCAAAAGAACCGAAGGTTGTTGTGGTCGCAACCGAGGATGCAAGAGATGAAGCGATAAAGATCGCTCTGCGTCTCAGGGAAGAGGTACCCACATACCTCGATCTTATGAGGAAAGGGTTCAAGGCCCAGCTCTCATACGCAAACACTATAGGTGCATCTTTTGCAGTCATCATCGGCAAAAAAGAGCTTGAAGCAGGTAAAGTGACACTTAAAGATATGCATTCGGAAAGTCAAGAGATGGTTAATATGGATGAGTGCATAAGACGTATTGTTAAAAGTAAATGAAATATCGGTGTCTACTATGGGTGAAAAAGTTCTAATAACCGGTGGGGCAGGGTTCATCGGCTCTTATCTCACGGAAGAGTTAGTTAATTGCGGAAAAGAGGTTATTATCTACGATAATTTCAGCTCGGGAAAGGAAGAATTTCTTGGTGATCTCGTAAAAGATGGTGAGGTGGGTCTTGTTAGAGGTGATCTTCTTGATAAGAGTGAACTAGAGAGATCGATGAAAGATGTGAGTGAGGTGTGGCATCTGGCAGCAAATCCTGATGTGAGGATGGGATCGTCTGATACGACCGTACACCTCGAACAAAATATCGTTGCAACTCACAATCTTCTGGAGGCGATGAGAAAGAACGGTGCCAGCTTCATTGGCTTTACATCCACATCAACGGTGTACGGTGAAGCAGAGGTAATTCCCACTCCCGAAGAGTATGGCCCTCTCAAACCGATCTCGCTTTATGGGGCATCAAAACTTGCAGCAGAGGCTCTAATCTCATCATACTGCTACACCTTCGATATGGAGGCTGTCCATTACCGATTCGCAAATGTTATCGGAGGGAGGAGTACCCACGGTGTGATCTTTGATTTTTTGGCAAAACTGAAGAGAGATCCAAATAATCTTGAGATACTCGGTGACGGGAGGCAGTGCAAGTCCTATTTTCACATAGAGGACTGTATAGACGGGATGCTCTTCGGATCGGAGAATAGGAAGGGGAGAGTCGAGATCTTCAACATAGGTTCTGATGATATGATCACGGTCACAGAGCTTGCAAATATTGTAGTAGAGGGTTTGGGATACGGAGATGTCAACTTTTCATACACGGGAGGAGTTGATGGTGGTAGAGGCTGGAAGGGCGATGTGAAGATCATGCAGCTCTCGATAGATAAACTCAAGGGGCTGGGTTGGTCTCCGCGGTACAACTCTTCGGATGCTGTTAGAAAGACAGTCGAGGAGGTTATGGGGTAAAACCATTTTTTACCTTGACTTTTCAACACCAACTCGCATGCAGTAATCATATATAGGGCATATGCTGCACTTGGGGCTTATGGGCGTGCAGATGCTCTTGCCATGGAGAACAAGAAGGTCATTATATCTTATCCAGTGCCTCTTGGGAAGCTTCTTTCGGAGCTCAAACTCCGTATCATCGGGCTTTTTTGTTGATACATAGCCCAGGCGGTTACTGATCCTGTGAACGTGTGTATCCACTGCTATTCCGAGTTTTCCAAAACCGATGGTGATGACGATGTTTGCAGTCTTTCTCCCCACTCCCTTGAGCTTCATTAGCTCCTCGATACTGTCAGGGACCTTTGAGTCGTACTTCTCGATAAGATCAAGGGAGATCTGCTTAATCCTCT
>JAXHUQ010000070.1:0-8226 GCA_034189535.1 Halobacteriota archaeon
TTGATATACGACAAAGCACATAGGGGAAATATATTTGTTAAAGAATGGTATATAAATGGTGGTTTGATGTTACATTGCCAGGTACTGTTATAGGTACAGGGCTTGTTAATAACCTTTTAAAAAAGGTTAATCAAAACAAGGGATGCCTCGCATCCCTTTAGTTCAATCTCCGCAGGAAATAAGACAAATCTCTGGCTGGAGAACAACCACCCAATATATCTTTCCCTTTGTTAGAAGAATGGTTCTAAATGAACAAAAGAATTATGAGAATTATATCTGTCGAAGACCATAAATCACTTTACCACTTCATCTACCACTTGAAGAACCCTCTTTCTCCCATCAAGCTTCCCTGCAAAATCACGTAATTTTTCACAGTTTCCCCTAAGTTCAATTGCTTGATCTATACAATCAGAGATCATAAAGGGTGGTGTAAAGTAACTCATCTTCATTCCAAGCTTCAGTTCTTCGATCCTCTCAGCGTTGTTCTGCTGCTCGGTATGAAGCATATCCGGAAATGAGAGGAGGGGTTTACCGAAGCTGAGGCACTCCATCATTGTGCTATGCCCACCAGGTGCAATCACGAGATCGGATGCTTTTATGTAGGGAAATACGTCATCGATGTACTCTTCAACGTTCACGTTATCCGGTTTATCCTTTAAAGTATCCGGATCAACATTCGGACCGGTCACAAGTGTGAAGTTCAGATCCTCTCTTGTCCTCGCTGTAGAGATTACATTTAGAAGTAACTGTTTTCTGTAACCGAATCCGCCGATGAGGGAGAATACATGCGGATGATCAAGATCCATCTCCTCTACATCACCATACTTTTTCTGAACCAAAGGACCAACATACTCAACCTTCTCTACAGTCTCAGGAAGTAAAAAAATGCTCTTTTCGCAGACTGTGTATGGTGGAGGGAAATCAGGGATTATTATTTTATTTGAACTCTTGAAGACCGTATCGGCAAGCCATTTCACGAACCTTCCGGCGATCTCCATCTTGATTCCTCTGTTATCAAAAAAGCCATTCAGATTCATCTGATTCAATATCATTACAAGTGGGATTCCGTTGATCTTGGATGCTGCTGCTGCCGTGAAGTAACTGTCAGAAAATATAAGATCCGGTTCTTCCGATTTGACCAGATCGAATACCTCAGAGTATCCCTTCAGTTTGGAACGACGAAAGGTCTCAGCTACTGAATCTTTGATACTAAGTGAGCCCGACTCGCCTACAAGCTTCAATTCCGAAGGTACCTCAATCGTATCGAAGCCTGATTTTTCGATATGTTCTTTTGAGTAACCATATGCTGAGAATATGACCTCATGACCTCCATCAATCAGTTCACGACCAACTGCTATGCTCCTGCTTGTATGACCAAGTCCCTCTCCACATACAAAGATCTGTATCTTCATTTAGATGACTCTCCTCTGCAAGTAGATCTAATTTCGCCTTTTTAAGATATAAATTATGCTATGGCCGTTAAACAACTACTTTTTTTAATCAAAGGAGATCAAAGACTTTCTATTTCAGAGCTATTGAAACCTGCAAGTCCCAAGCAGAAGATTCCAATACCAAGAAGTGTCGCTGTTGTTTCAAGGTCTGCTTCACCAAGATTTGAGAGGACAACTGTTGCTATACCCATAGCTAGTGGGACAGCATAGAGAACGATCTTGACAACCTTATTCATTTCAGTCATATTTTAGATTGATGTTTGATCTGATATTTCTCAGTTTTGGTTGAAGACTCCTTCTTAAATTATTAGGCGAGTACTATCAGGTTTACGGAAATTCTTCCATCGGAAGGTTTTATGAAAAGTGTATGTATTTGGCCGACTAAAGTACCTCCAAACAAAGATATAAATAGTACCTGAGATAAAAAAGCCGTTAAGATGGCAAACTTCATTACAATCTTCTTTGAAATTTATAATATTGGAGCTGCTTTCGTCATCGTTATTCTGATAGGACAGATCCTTTTGATGGTAAGAAGAACAGACGAAAAAGTACTCAAGGCCAGAATTTTCTTAAGCGAGAAGAGTATTCATGATACATGGCTGTTTATGTCGATTGCAGGAGCTGGGTTGGCTGTCCATGTACTTTCATCTTTTTTAAAAACTCTTGGGATCTATGAATCTGAGTTTATCTCCGGTATTCTCTTCGGAATCAGTGAAGTCTTCTTTTTATCGGCGTTCATAGTGGTCCTATATCAATGGTTCCAGCTATTAGAAGAAGCCAAAGGTCCAAAGGCCGAGGATGAACAAGCTAATAAAGGATGATTGATCTTTTGAAGTTTTTATTGTGTGGAGATAGACGGTGAAGGCTCATCAGAAGGAATATCTCGGTGTGAAAAAATTTGTATCAAAAGAAGGTGACGAGTTTATATTCAGAGAGCCCGCGATGCATGACGTTCTTGCATACATGGACTTTATAAATGAAGTCGTGGAAGAGAACGCTCCGATAAACCTTGATCAGAAGATGTCTCTTAAGGATGTGAAAAATTGCATTAAAGAGCGGGTCGATAGAATTCGAGACTCCCAAGGAACGGCCATTCTTGCCGAAAAAGATGGCGAGATAGTTGCTCTTTGTGAGGTGAGACGGAGGTTTGGGAGGATGTCTCATGTTGCAGATCTTGGGATTGTTGTTGGCAAAAGATATCGCAGATTGGGGATCGGGAAAGCCATATCACTTGAAGTTATCAATATCTCAAAGATTGAAGGAATAGAGGTCATCAGATTGGAGGCTTTTGAAGATAACAAAGCCGGAATATCGTTGTATCGTAGTCTTGGTTTTGTTGAAGAGGGCATTCTTAGAGAAGAGGTGAAATATCGTGGAATATACAAAAACTGCGTACTAATGAGCTTATATTTAAGGAACTAATGCTGGTTTTTATGTCGGTGACGGTTGTTTTATAATGTCAAGTCACAACTTTATGAGTGAAATGTCGACCGTAAAAGAGGTTATCGAAGATAGAAGGAGTGTGCGCAAGTACAGAGATGACCCCGTACCTGATGAACTTTTACTTCGGATTCTTGAGGCTGCAAGGCTTGCACCATCGGGATCCAACACCCAACCATGGCGTTTTGTCGTTGTGAGAAACGAGGATACAAAGCTTAAACTTAAAGAGGCCGCTGTCAATCAGAAATTTGTAGGCGAGGCTCCTGTCGTAATCGCCTGTTGTGGAGATCTTACCGCTTGGAGGGAGTATCCCAAAAAAATAAAAGAGTTAGTTTCGGAGGGGCCTGATGATGAGTGGAATCTGAGTGAGGTCAACTCGCGGATGACGATGACTGTGAGGAATGTGGCAATCGCGTGCGAACATATGGTTCTTCAGGCAAAAGAACTTGGCCTTGGCACCTGCTGGGTTGGAATGATGAACAGGGAGAATGTAAAGGAGATTCTTTGCGTGCCCGGTCATCTTGTTGTCGTAGCCCTTCTTACAATCGGTTATCCTGACGAAGAACCGAGAATTAGACCTAGACTTGACCTCTCCGAGATAGTATTTGACGAAGAGTATGGGAAGAAATTTGATATGTAGGATTGTTGAACGATCGATATTACTAAGAAAATTTAAATTATTAAAAAGAGAAAACTTTAGGTGATTTAACTTGGTAACTTATCTCAATAGGATAGACCATGATTGAAGTGACAGTAAATGGAGTCGTTACTGAAGTGAACGAGAACCTTACGATAGGTGAGGTGATAAGAGAACTTGACCCCAATTTTACCGAAGACGTCCTTATGGGCAGGATAAGGGGGAAAAAAGATAAAACAGGTACATGTGTCTTCAAAACCAGTCGTGGTAGGTTCATAACTGATATTAAAGATCCACTAGCCTTTAAAGATCTTAGAGTATCTTGGATCACGGATGATATGATCGTCTTCGGACCGATACCTCTCAAAGAAGGGATTAAAACGATCCAGAGGGATGTAAAGAGAAAAGATGGAGATATTTTTCTGCTTCGTAGCGATTCGGAGAGTTATCTTGGGATTGCTTTATCAGATCATGAGGAGTCCTCCGCAGTGCTGGAAGGCGAAGATACCGACGTGATAGGAAGGATCGAAGCAGGGCTTTCTGTTGCAAGGAAGCTTTCAAAGGAGGACTATATTAAGGAGATTAATCTGGAGTATGAGGCGAAGAATATACTCGAGAAGGTATCTGCTGAAACTCCTGCGACCCAGGGCGCCGAGATCCTCTCACACGTTAGCGTAGATCTTTTCAACTCTGCACCTGAGTCTGTTGAGGTTCTCTTCTCATATCTCAAGAATTCAGATCATAAGATCACTATTACTGACTCTGCAAAGGCATTTATCAGGTCCGAATGCAAGATAACAAAGAAAATCCCCTATGAGAACAATAGGGACTTCAGAAAGAAGGGAGATCTTCTCGTAAGAAACGTAGGGGAACGCATAAACTCGATCTACTTTTACAAATCAGACCATATGCCACAACCATCCATGAACAAGATCGGTAAAGTAACAAGCGGATTGGAACTGGTGGAAGTGGCAAAAGACGGTGATAAATTACTTGTTCATACCAATCCCAATCAGTTATTTGTTTTGGGTAAAACCCAGAAAGAGGCAGAAGAACTTCTAAGATTGCGGGGAATATCGCAGATAAGAGAAGGGGATGAGAGTGATGACGCCATTGTAATAAAACAGGCACCTTCAAAGACGATGAATATAAATGGCACTTTAACAACTGAGGGAATCGCTCCTGAGAGTCTTGTTCGGATAAAATTCTTTAGGGAAGAAGCACCGGTTACGATCGAGCATGTCTTCGAGGCCAGTGGGTTATACAGTAACTATCCTATTGGCAAGTTCAAAGTTATGTCATCATCCGAGGCATTAATACTCTTTGAAACAGAAGGGAAGAAGAAAGCGATAGTGCATGAGAATCTTCCTGAAAAAGGAGGAGTCGGGCTTCTTGGAATGACGAATATGAGTAGGCAATGGTATGGCTTACTGGGTGTGCGATTTGAGGAGAGTGAAGATTATGGTCCGACAGGGGAAGAACTCGGATCGACCAACATAATAGGAAAGATCGTCGAAGGTATGGAAGAACTGAAGAAGTTAGAAGCAGGTTCTACCTTCTACTTTATGGAGGTTTCATGAAGGTTCAAGTATATACCCCTGAAGAGGAAGCTTCTTTAGCGTTTGATTCCCTGATTAAAGACGCAATGAGGGAACTCCATCTCGGAAGGTTAATTGATGAGGTGCTGGTGAGAGTAGAGCTGGATCCTTTTTTATTTTATATATCGGTAAAAAAGAACCCTTCCCCACCATCTGTCAGGATGAGCGACATTCTGGAGATCACGGAAGAGGCCGAGGATGTTATAAAGATAGTGATCGTTGATGAGATATATGCGCCCCACCTTCTCAGCCTTCTGTGGGATCGATTTGGGGATGAAAAAGTTCATCAAATTCGGCGGAGCATCCTTGAAGTGGAGGCGACAAGAAGTGAAATATTGAGCTTACCCATTCATCAGTTGAAGGAGAAGGAGATAGATTCCATGATACAGGATTTCATCCACCGTATAATCCCGGCCGGCCTCAGAATAGTCCGAAAGGTAGGTGATCTATCATACATAGCATCGGAGAATACAATAACCGACCAGAATATTAAGCTGATGAAGGAACTTGTATCAAACACTTCAGAAGATGAGAGTGGCACTACCATAGAAGGGCTAACATAGGATGTATAGAAAGTACCAATGAAGTGATGTAAGATGTATGGTAACTATATCTTTGAAGGAGGCACATACAAATATCGCAAGCTTATTGAGCTTGTAGAGGATCTGGGTGGTTATATAATCTCAAAGAGGCTTCTTGCCCAGGAAGCCACAATAACTTTTGCAGCGCCGATTGAAGACAAAGAACTCATTAATAAATGCGCCAAAGATATTCAGGGATCTATTAAGGAGTTGCCGCTACTCGGGACCGAGATTGCGGTTGTATCACCCACCTTGACAAGACAGCACCTCCCACATCATCTCTGCGACATAGCAGAGCATCTTAGAAGAGAGGGTGCCCAAACAAACATGATAGGGCTTGCAAGGGGTGTTGGCAGAAGGATATCTCAACTCAACGAGAGGGAGAAGAGGGTAATCGAAGAGCATGATGTAGCAGTGATATGTTTTGGTAATTTCAAAAAATGCATTGAGGAGAAGATGCAGGTATATAAAGATATCGAGATACCTCTTGTCTTCACAGGGCTACCGTCGATAGAAAATTCGGAGTTTACATACATAGAAAAACTTGGTCGGTCTCCACTAAAATTCAAACGTTCAAGCGAGATAAATCTACTAAAGAATGTGGCGCTTGGTGTGGAAGAGAATATAAAGAAGCTGAGGGAAGAGTTGAGTGTGAATCCGCCTATAGCACCTCCATTTGTTCTAAAGAGTGAAATAATGAGTCAGGTAGAAGATGCGCAGTATATACTTGCACCCGAAGCGATAACCCTTAGAACGAACGGACTTAGAGTGAAGATGCCCTGGCAGATTTACGCTGATGATATTGCAAACGTTGATATCGGAAAATACAAAATTAAAGAGATTAGCAATCTGCGTTGCTCGGCAAATAAGAACAGGATCCTGGTCGACTTGTTACCAGAATCCCTAGTCGAAGTTTAGCTTTCTTTAGGCTCTTCTTCTATTCATCAAGTATGCTACAGCAAGGATTCCTAAAGCCGCATATATTGATGTGAAACCGGGTGTACGTCTTGTCGGGCCACTACTTCCGGCGCCGGATGATCCGCTACTTGTTGTCTCTACAGGCTCATTCACAACTATTGTACCATTCAGATCGCCTATTGTAACGTTGTATATCCCGACCTCATCCAACTCAGTCTTTGATAACTTGAACTCCACCTTCTTCGTCCCATCATCGACAAGATGCTGGGTCATAGTCAGGTTCTTATCCTCATAATACATGACTATATCTTCGCCCTTCAGATTGCCCTTACCCCCATTGTTTGTTACATTGACTGACACGGTCACCGTCTGACCCAGTTCGGCAGGATCAGGTGTAATTGTAAGGTCCTTGTAACTGTAGTCATATGGAGGATATTGTGAAGCATCTTTTCGCACCTCAAAATAGAGATTCGGCGTAGTCCCTATGACCTTGTTGCCATCATTTTTATCTTTTGCCGTCACCTGAATTCTATACTTTCCCTCAACAGCGTCTGCTTCAATTCCATAAGACATTACGGCAAAAGTCTTCTTTGTAGATGTCTTGTCATCGTTGATACGTACGTCCGAACTCGCGCTAGAGGTGAAGGTGTAACCTGTAGCTATCCTCTCCCCTTCCAATGAAAATCCTATGTTCGGTTTGAACTGTCCTGTCTTAGCATCTTCTTTAGTTTCTCCTCTTGCTTCAAGGTAGAAATAGACGGTTGTACCCGGTGGGAACTGTGGTACACTATTCTCATCCTTGAATTGGTAGTGTGGCGTGAAGTCCTTGTACCCTGCCGGTTTGTCTGCACAGATAACATATCTATCGATGTATCCTCCCGCAATCACTGGTGAAATCATTGATACTGCATAAAAAAGTATGACTACCGTTATGATAACGCCTTTTCCCTTCATAGTACCTTCTATTGATATTTATAATATTTAAAACTTATTAACATGCTCCGGTGGGGATTTGGTTTCTAATTTACCAGCAGATATTGCCCCTTTAAGGCGAAAACTATATGAAAAATAACCAGTTATATCTTATACCCCACATCCCCATTAAACCCCCTCAACCATAATATTTTTCAACCTCCGTTCCAAGAAGGGAAAGTGTCCTCAACAACACATCCTTCATATTTGCCACTCCACAATCAACCTTACAATAGGGAGTGTTTCATAGAATTTCTATCGTCTTCTACTACTTTGGCTATACCGAGCCGGTCAAAGATTCCGGCTACGATGCCAAAATGATCTATCTGTGTTGTTATTATATCCATAATCGCATCCCCTCTCATATATTGAAAGGGGTGATGTTTAAAGTGGGTTTGGGTGTTTTTACTGTGGAATGTAAGATTTAAACCTACTCCACCTTATAGAACTGATCTATAGCCCTTAACATCATATCAGCCCCATTTTTAGAGTGAGGGTACCAATATATCTCTTTTTTTGACCCTATCCTGTCCACAACGACACTCTGAGATCTGCAAAATCTCTTTATACCTGCTTCGGAATGTCTCACGCCTATTCCACTCTTCTTTACACCTCTAAATGGAAGTTCT
>JAXHUQ010000071.1:0-7893 GCA_034189535.1 Halobacteriota archaeon
TTATGAAAGCAACGTCAAAATCTTTGTTATCAACATTGTTAATAACCTCACTAGGAAGTGGTGAGAATGATAGCTCTTCTGCCTCTTCTCCGATGATATAGGGATCGATCAACCATTCGTGTAATACAATAAGATCCATTCCGATCTTCTCACCCCTCTTCTCGCTAATAGCCTCTACTACATCCCTTGCAAGTTTCAATATATAAAAATTTTCACCATCGTACATACCGATCTTGATGGGATAATCGGCTTCCTTCCTATTGAGTTTGGAGTAAATTAAATGCGCCGATTCCTTGCCATAGCCCTCTATGACAAAGTTTTCTTTAATTTTATCCCAAATACGGTTCATATTACAATTCCTTACAGATCTGTGCCAAGGTAGAAGAAGTAAGGCCCTATCACCTCCCTCAACTAGCATCATCATCGTTTTGTCTACACCATCATTCTTCTTCAGTTGCTCTGATGCAGTATATCTGTGATGACCGTCGAGAATCATAATCTCTTCATCCTCGATGAGGGCCTGAACTCTTTTTATAATCTCAGAGTCGTTGACCTTCCATAGAAGATGTTGTGCCCCATCGAGTGTAACATCAATCATTGGCATCTTATCCTCAGAGAGTTTAAGATCGGGTCTTTTGAACCCTAAGTATTCTTCAAAGATATTATTAATATCATGACCGGGCATGTTATATTCTGCAAGAATTGGTGAGAAGTTCATCTTACAGTTTCTCATAAGCTGATACCTCTCCATCGTATTTACTGAGAAGACCTCTTCATGACCGACGATTGAATCTCTTCCAAGCTCTTCTACCTCGACAAGGGCAACGAGACCGAAGGTGAAGTATAGATCCCGCCTATCTTCTTGGGGTAACTGGCTGAGAACCCCCTCCATCGGCTTATACCTGATCCCATAGATATATATTGCAGGTTCGGAAGACTCAATGAGTATGCCGTCTTTGTAAGATTTATCCAAGCAATCCTTCGCGTATAATATAAAATCATCTACAGGTACTTCGGCTTTTCTAGTTGTAAAATGGACAACGTTGCCACCGCATTTGGCAAACTCGTCGTAACTTTCAGAACTTATTGTATCATAGACTGGGCAGACACAGCCTTCCAAATCTTGCGTCTCGGAATTAATGGTTGTTGCTCTGAATGGTTCTATATTGACCATAAATATTTTATGACTATTTTAGGCTGAATGAGGGGGTAAAGAAATTACCCCTTCAGTACGATCTCAATATTTACGTCCTTTGGTACATTGATCCTCATTAACTGTCGAAGAGCCCTCTCATCCGCATCAAGGTCGATCAATCTTTTATGGACTCGCATCCCCCAATGATCCCAGGTTGCGGTTCCTTCACCATCGGGACTCTTCCTACAGGGAACAATCATATTCTTAGTAGGCAAAGGTATCGGACCTGATATCGCAATACCCACCTTCTCAGCAATATTTCGTATCTGGTTACAGATCTTATCCAGCTCTGAGGGATTGATCCCTGAGAGTTTGATTCTTGCTTTTTGTGCCATACTTACTTCTTCTTGATGTCGATGACCATTCCTGCAGCAATAGTAGTACCCATATCACGGATCGCAAATCTTCCAAGCTGTGGGATCTCCTTGTACTTCTCAATTACAAGAGGTCTTGTTGGTTTGATCTGCACGATTGCCGCATCTCCTGATTTGATGAAGTCAGGATTCTCTTCCTTAACGCCACCTGTAGCCGGATCAAGCTTCTTTTTAATCTCAACAATAGTACATGCAACCTGGGCCGTGTGACAGTGGAAAACAGGAGTATACCCAACTGTTATTGCACTCGGATGTTGAAGGACTATAACCTGGGCAGTGAACTCATCAGCAATCGTCGGGGGTTGATCGACCGGACCACATACATCCCCTCTACGAATCTCATTTTTAGAGATTCCTCGGACGTTCCATCCAATATTATCTCCTGGTAAAGCTTCAGTAACCTCTTCGTGATGCATTTCCATCGATTTAACTTCACCAACAGAGCCTGACGGATTGAAGATGACCTTATCACCTTTCTTCATCTTACCGGTCTCTACACGCCCCACAGGAACGGTACCTGAACCGGTGATTGTGTAAACATCCTGAACAGGGATACGTAGTGGCAAGTCAACAGGCTTCTCAGGACTCTTCAAACCGTCGAATGCTTCAAGAAGAGCAGGACCATCGAACCAGCTCAAATTGTCTCCTCTCTCCTTTACGTTATCACCTTTGAATGCACTGACAGGCAAGAACAAGATCTGGTCTACTTTAAAACCAAGTGTCTTGAGCATCTTGGTCATTTCTTCCTTTCTCTCTTCAAATTTCGCCTTGTCGTAGTTTACTGCATCCATCTTGTTTATGGCGACTATCATCTGAGTTATACCAAGGGTCCATGATAGGATGGCATGCTCTTTAGTCTGTGGCATTATACCATCAGGTGCTGCCACCACAAGGACTGCAGCATCTGCCTGACTTGCCCCTGTGATCATATTCTTCACAAAGTCCCTATGTCCGGGACAATCGACTATGGTGAAATAATAATTCTTAGTATCAAATCTCTGGTGAGCAACATCAATAGTTAAACCTCGCTCTCTCTCTTCTTTCACAGAATCCATAACCCACGCAAATTCGAAAGAACCTTTACCTTTCGCTTCAGCCTGCTTTCTGTATTCATCAATGACATGTGGATCAATTACACCAGCTTCAAATAGTAATCTCCCTACAAGCGTGGATTTACCATGATCAACATGCCCGATCATTGCCAAATTCATATGTGGCTTATCTGCCATACCTTATACCTCCTAATAATAACAATATGCTTGCCTCACGTATTATATAAACCTTTTCATAACCCTACTCTTACTGCTCTGGAAACTTAATTGTTTATTCTTAATTGTTTATTCTTAAATAAGTATACTTATTTAGGGGGATGAATATAAGAAGTGATGCAATGTCTGAAGACGGTATTATGATCGGACTTGAGGTCCATGTTCAGCTAAATAAACTGAATTCAAAGATGTTCTGCTCCTGTTCGACAGCATATCACAACTCTGAGCCGAATACACACATATGCCCTATTTGTATGGGGTTACCCGGATCTCTTCCTACAATTAACAAGAAAGCAGTAGAACATGGAATAAAGGTTGCAATTGCACTAGATTCTAAGATTCAAGATAGAACCCTATTCTACAGGAAGAACTACTACTATCCGGATCTACCCAGAGGATTTCAGATATCACAGTATGATTACCCACTCGCCCTTGGAGGAGTCGCAAGAATAGAGAGTGATGAGGGTGAAAGAGTCATTAGAATCACCAGAGTACATATGGAAGAGGATCCTGGCAGACTATCATATAAAGGCACAATTGATCGTGCGAAGTATTCAATGGTAGATTACAACAGATCAGGTATGCCCCTTTTGGAGGTGGTAACAGAGCCGGATCTTCGTTCTCCGAAAGAGGCGAGAACGTTTCTTACAAAACTTAGGAATATACTTGAATACCTTGATGTATTTGATGGTGACCTAGAGGGCGCACTCAGAGTCGATGCGAATATATCTCTTGCAGGAGGGGCAAGAGCAGAGATTAAGAATATATCTTCATACAAAGGTGCAGAGAAAGCACTTCTATTCGAGATCACGCGACAGAAGAATCTTTTGAAGAAGAATATTAAGGTTAAGCAGGAGACGAGGCACTTCGACGAGGCGAGAGGGATAACTGTTTCTATTAGGACAAAAGAGGAATCGGACGATTACAGATATTTCCCTGAACCTGATCTGATACCGATGGAGGTCCCTGACTGGGTTGAAACTGTGATGGAAACATTACCTGAGCTTCCTGATGCAAAACGAAAGCGTTTCGTTGCGGATTACGGGATATCCGACTATCATGCGAAGGTCCTTACATCCGAACTTGGTCTTGCAAACTTCTATGAGACCGTCGCAAGAGAGATTGACCCGATACTGAGCGCTACATGGATTGCCGACACTCTAAAAGGTGAGCTAAACTACAGAGATGATCATTTTGTTGCGCTTAGAAAGATTGCAGAAGATCCTGATAGGATACTCATCGATGAGAAGTTAAGGGGTCTTGAGATTGAATCCAAGATATCAGATACATTGAAAGCAGATCTCAGTTTAACGAATGGTGATGAAATTGTCCTGATAGAGGTCAGGTGCAGTGCTCTAAGGTCCGAGGATATTGTAAAGCTCTCAAAGATGGAAGAGGAACTCAAAAAGAAAGATCCGAACCAGATAGTACGAAAGATTATCCTTGCACCATCTGTTCTTGAAGATGCAAGAAGAGAACTTGAGGAATCGGATCTGGAGTTTAAAGAGACGACACTTTCCGAGATGATTCAAGACAAGAAGTTCGGAATAGACTCAATAAGTTCTGAGGATATGATCGCGATTCTTAAGATGCTCAAAGATGATGAGATCACTGACAAGGGGGCAATCGAAGTCATCAGGACGATACTTGACGAAGGCGGAATTCCAGGCGAGATAGTAAAGAGTAAAGAGCTTGGAAAGGTGGAGTCAGATGCTGTTTTAATCGCTGTAGATGAAGCAATAGAAGAGAACGAAAAAGCCATCGAGGACTTCAGAAGCGGGAAGAAAGGGGCTTTGAATTTTCTTGTGGGCCAGGTCATGAAGAAGACAAGAGGAGCAGCCGATCCGGCGGATGTCCAGAAGTTGCTTAGGAAGAGACTCAACTGACGCGCAAGTAAAGTCTACTCCACCACAGAACCACAAGAGGTTGGATCAGTACAACCATCATTATCATTGATAGTACACCACCGACATAGGGAATCGATCCAAGAATTAAGGTCGGTAGCATCATTGCAATGCCCACTATAAGAAAGAGCAGAAATACGCTGACCTTATTCCCCATAAAGAAGTTAAACCCTTCCTTTAATCCATCAATTGCTTTCAGATCGCTTATCACTATGGCATATCGCGAAGGAGCAAAAATTATGCTGATTATGAATATGTAGATACCGGCTGCAAGAAAGCCTAGTGTAAGAAACGGTAATGCAGACAGGACAGCTTGAGTCGGCGAAACAGATGATGAAGAGATAGATGGAATCAGCCTCATGAGACCCGGAATCAAGAATAGAACTCCGATAAATGTTATAAGAGTTATTAGGAGGTTTGCAAAGAATAGGCTCACAAATTTCTTCCGAGCATAACTCATCATATCAGGTAAATCGGTCTTACCTTTCTCAGTTGCCTCCTTTGCCATGCCGATAGCACCTGCACTGAAGAACGCTCCTATCAACATATTAAGAATTATAGCAACGATTACCGCTGCAATTATCAGAACCGAGTTTTCAAGTATCTGTGGGAGAGCAACCATGAGTTGATTGAAAGGCATCTCAGGTGTATCTACAAGAAATGGTGTAAGTGATGGGACAGTCGTAAAAAATGCACCCCCAATAATTGCTATTGATACTATCGATGATAAAGCCGTACTGAAGACATATGGAAGAGCTATAACAATATTACCCCTCCAGGTCTCAAATCCATTTACCAAAGTCTCTCCGAGATCTTCTACCATGATATATGGTTAAACTTGGTACTATAAATAACTACTCGGATATACTCGGATATTTCTCATATTCATGTAAATCTATGATCAAAAGATATTATGCATATCATTGATTTATATGTATGCTGTGTGAAAATGTGACTTTTACACATTTACACATTAATGTCAATAGAAAACTATAAATATAGGTATAGATTAGTAAACACTGGTGTCCCTATGGAATCCAGGAAGATTCAGACAAGCGCAAGTGGCAGCTATTTTATAACGCTTCCGAAGTCATGGGTGCAGAAATCCGGGTTGAATCACGGGGATAGAGTCGAACTGAGTATGGATGCAAACTCCCTATCCATATTCCCACCCAACAAGTCAAATATCCAAAGTACTGAGGTTAGTCTGAATCTTGAAGACTATAATGAGCCTTTACTTTTTGAAAGACAGATTGTGAGCTGTTACATAAGAGGTTACGATATTATAAACATCAATTCAAAGAAGATCATTACGCAGGAATGGAAGAGACTGATAAAGAATTTTATAATCCATTTGACCGGTACTGAGATATCCGAGGAATTTTCTGACAGGATAGCGATAAGAACCCTTGTAGATCCCTCAAAATTCCCAATAAAAGAGCTTTTGAAGAGGATCTGTGTCATCATCTCTTCAATGCATGAGGATGCTATAATTGCTTTGAAGGATGGTAACCAGGAACTTGCACTTGATGTTATCAATAGGTTCTCTGATGCCGACAAGTTGTATAGGCTGCTTCTTCGGCAGTTGATGCTCTCTATAGAAGATAAGGCAATTGCAGAGTCGATAGGGATAAAAGACATCAAGGATTGTGTAGTCGGAGCAATCGCAGGTAGAGATCTTAATAAGATGGCTTTTTATGTGAGAGATATGGCAATACAGATAAATTATCTGAAAGATGAAAAAATTGATGAATCGCTCCTTGGCGCACTGATAAATCTTTCAAATGTCGCAATAGAGATGCAGCGTGAAGCGACCAAGTCATTCTTTAAAAATGATTTTGTACGGGCAAATAAAGTTATAGACCGGGTAGATTGGGTACAAGAATTTGATATGGATGTCACCGAGAAGATAATGAAGAAAAATATGGACACGAAAATTGCAATTATTCTCACGAATATAATACGTGATATAAAAAGAGTGGCGACCTACGCAGTTGGAATCGCCCAGACTGCGCAAGTCAAGGTGGCAATAAGGTTGTAGTATGACTATTTAAGTATCGGTGGAACGTCTCCCTCTTTCTTCCCTTCAGCCTTCGTCTTCTTTATTGAAGCAACCTTTGTCAGGCCTTCTTTACTTACAGAGTCTTCGGATGCACCTTTGAGGGTCTCAAAGAGCTCTTTTCCCTTGCTATTTCTCACAAGAACAGTCGAGTAACCGGCCGGGCTGCCAACAGAACCAACTGAAATATCGGCAAGCTCAGATGCGAAGTCCTCGCAGTAATGACAGTTGTTCCTGACAGCATCATCGAGTTCGCCTACCTTAACCGATGCCTCTTCACCGCCTTTTGTTACTATGAACTTACCCTTTGTTATGTCAAGCTTCTCGGCTTCGTCAACGTTCACATTCATAAGCTCACTTGCCTTACTCTTCAGTTTATCATAGTCGAAGCTCTCCATGCAGAAGAGTCCGATCAGTGTGAGTTCTACCTGTGGAACATTCTTGAGCATAACATCCTGCATCGTTCTTGCCGCCCTTATCTGGCAAGGTGTTCCGACAAAGGCGATCTTTCTTTTGCCACTCCTTATCGCTTCTCCAATCTTTTCAACCATGGGAGTAGCAACGTACTTAGTACCACTTGCCTTTTTGACATCGTCTACGGTTTCAGCAATAAGTGGGCTTGCCTGAAAATCACTTCCCTTTACTGCAACTATTGCGCTGTCAAATAGACCACTTTCTATACCCTTCATAAGAAGTGTTGTTACAACACCACCATCCTGTCCTTTGGTATCGGTCTTTACTGCATGAATCTCTTTTACCACTCCGAGATTCTCTTCAGGTGTACCCTCAAGGTAAGCTTCTTCAAGTGCCTTGATGTCGGTCTTTGTCATCGGGCAGATGTCATAGCAGGTACCGTTATCACTGCACTTTATAACGTCTCCACCAAGTGAACAGTCAGAATCGAGCTCCGGCAGATCTTTCATTACTATGTGGTAGCAAAATGATGCACATGCACCACAGTTGGTGCAGTATCCCTGATCTATTATATCCCTTTTTAAAGCTTCAAAACCTTCACTTCGTTTAAGCAAAGGTGCGAATTTATCCATGGCTTCCATTCCATCTAAGCCTCCTTATTTTTTTGCTAGAGGAATCG
>JAXHUQ010000072.1:0-7869 GCA_034189535.1 Halobacteriota archaeon
TAAGAATCTCAGAGGGTGAAAGGGATGAGAGTAAGATCTCAACTGTTCTATTCTCCTTTTCCGAGACAATACCCTGAACAAGGTACCCTGAAGAGCTGACGAGTGCAATCATTAAGAGAAGACCGATTGCATAAGGCATGATGATGCCACCGTCTTGCCCTTCTTCGATCTCACCATCTTCATTCAGCCTGATCATCTCTGCATTAAGTGGCTCTTTTACTCTGTTTTTCACTCTCTCCTCAAGGTTTGACTCTATCAAGATCCCTTCAATCAAGAAGGATTCTATCAATCCTTTGGGGGGATTATCGAATGGTCCGGAAGTTGAGTAAATCCTGACATTTCCAGTATCAAGATAATCCGGACTAACAATGAATAGGTATCCAATCTCTCCTCTAGTTAGAGCGTCCTTTGCGTAGTCAAAATCCGAATATCTGACGAATCCTTCACTTTCGGAAAGGATCCCTGATTCATCAACATACCCTAAAAGCTCCGGTATCTCAGTTGCGGTAAACGGTATGAATGAACTTGCAAGTATTACCGGTATAAATATAAGAAAAGGGAATATCAAGCCGAATATATAACCCTTTGTCTTGACAGTGGATAAAAATTCATGTTTTGCGATTGTAAATCTCTTACGCATCTCCTGCAACCTCTATAAATATCTCATTGAGTGACGGTGATACCATCTCAAATCTTCTTATCTTGACGGTACCTACCATACTCTTCAAGACCTCTTGGGGGTCTGTACCTGACTTTAGACTTATTTCAGCGTATTTGCCATAATCATTTATCGTCTTTATCCCCTCAAGTGGCCCCAAATGACCTTCATACTCTACAAAGAGTGATTTTTCAAAATCCCTTTTGATACTATCAAGAGTGCCGTATAAAACCCTCTCTCCATTGTCAATCATAAGAATGCGATCGCACATTCGTTCAACCTGGTCCATCTGATGAGTGCTTAGAATGATGGTCTTACCGCGATCCTTCAAGTCCAGGAGAAGGTCTTTATAAAGCTTCAAATTCACAGGGTCAAGACCAGAGAAGGGTTCATCAAGTATCAAGAGTTCAGGATTGTGGACGAGTGTTGATATGATCTGAATCTTCTGCTGTGTGCCTTTACTGAGCGTTTCTATCTTCTTATCTTTCTGATCAAAAAGACCGAACTTCTTCAACCAAAAATCTATAATATCGCATGAATTTTGAGCAGAATAGTGAACACCCTTGAGCTCTTGCAGGTACTTCAAGCAATTGAGAACAGTCATCTTCTGGTAAAGCCCCCTCTCCTCCGGAAGATATCCTATCTTCCCTTTAACCGGCTCATTTGTTTTCTCTCCAAATATAAAGAGATCGCCACTATCAGCTCTGATTATATCAAGGATTATTCTGATTAAAGTCGTCTTTCCGGCTCCATTAGGACCCAACAATCCAAAAATCTCCCCTTTTTCCACTCCGAAACTGAGATCCTCAATCACTACCCGAGAATGGAAACTCTTTGAGATGTTGCGTACATCAAGTACTTTTGAGTTTAAATTATGCCCATTCTTCAGATAGATCACCCCAGACCTCGTTAGTCAAGAATGATTAAATAATTATTATATAAATCTTGCTATTTATAGAACCAATATCACTTTTAACCAAATATTTACATTTATTAATAATGGTTACTATTTTCCCTTATTATTTACCGTATAAATTAATTTTTAAAAAAGATGGATATTTAATGTACATAAGATTTATACAGGTGTCCAATAATACCTTTCTACGTGTCTGGGCAAAATAGAGATCATTCGGATAAAAATACCGGAAATAACTATCCAAAACCGACAATGGATGGATATCTGGATCTTTCAGAAGACACACCTGTCCGTTCATTTAATATCGACTTTCACACGCTGATAACTATTCTCTTAATTGTAATAATAATAAGCGGATCCATCATTATCCTATCATCTCTCTATTCAAACGATCTGAAGAGTAAGTCCGGATTTGAAGAGTCCTTCTTGTTGAACTCAAGAGAGTTTGAAAGAGAAGTTGTTGGTGAAGAGTTCAGGATGATATCCGATGAGTACTGTGTTATAACCGGGCTTGTAGTGGAAAAGGGGACTTTTTTTAGATATCCTGAAGATAAATTGAGTCCACTTGGTATGACTATTGTCTGGGGGGAGTTGATGGAGCCGGATCACTACAACTCGTTTAATTTCGAAAGAAGGGGAAGAACGGTCAGGTATTCGTATCAAATTTCTGGTGATCTTGCGCCGCTTCCACGTGAATATGTCACAAGTCACATTATAAACAGCAACCTCATCTTTTCTGAAGAGAAGATAAAGGAGATCTCTGAAGATGCTCAAGTTGGAGATGTTGTGAAGATTGAGGGATATCTGATACAGGTATACCAAAGACAAGGCGAGAATAATTATTCGGTTGTTTGGCCCTCGATGACGAAGAAATGGGATCTTGGAATGGCTTCGAGCAGAGTCATCTATGTCGAAGATATTGAAAATCTGGGTTCAATTGATGATACATAATAAACATGCCTTCAGAGAGTAACAGATCTTCCGATGATAGATTAGTGATGGCTACCCAAAACAACCATCGACGGGTTTCGTGATCTCTCTGAGAACCATCCCCGACAATCTTTTAGTATCACTTCACACGATCTGATGACAATTGTGTTAATTGCGATAATCATCTGCGGATCGGTATTTATTGTATCGTCTTACAGTTCAAACGATCAGAAAAGTATGGCAGGTACGGATCAGATGTATCTTATAAAATCCAAAGAGTTTAAACGTGTTGTTGACGGGACCGAATACATAATTGTCGAATACATAATTGTTGCTGATAGATTCCATTCTATTACCGGGCTTGTAGTGGCAAAAGAAGAGTATAAAAGGCACAAGCCACATGCATTAGGTGATGAACTATGGGAAAATTATTTTTTTAAGAGTGAGGTCAAGCCACCTTTTCCCACAAGATGGCTTTCCGTTTTTACCCTCTCTCAGAGGTTTATCTTATCAAGTAACCTCTTCTCGGCCCATTTGTCCTTCACCATCTCCTTGTTTTTAAGGACATGCCTCTCAACATGATCGAGTGCGAGGTGGAATGCCGCCTCTTCTCCCCAACTCTCACCCTTTCCAATGAATGTACCTTTCGGAGAGCTGATCTTTATCTTGCAGAGCACGACGGGCACATCATTGTACATCGGACCGTGTTGCTTGAAGTCTATATGGATAAGCCCTTTTACCAGATATTTCTCGAACTTATCGGTGAACTTACCAAGTTCCGATTTTATGCGATCCATATCAAATTCTGCGCCCCCTGAGAACTGCACGAAGAAGTCCTTCTCTTCCTCACCTATCCGAGATATGGCACGCAAGATATCGGTCTTTGTGATCATCCCCTTCACATCCTCTTCAAGAACAACAAGGCCTGTTATACCACGCTCAATCATCTTTTCAACCGCACTGCTAACAGGATCATCCGGTTTTACAATCGCTACCGGATTTCCGGACATAATATTTTTTACGGGAATTCCAAGAAGAGGTAACTTGTCATGGGTCACAGAGCCCGTCTTCGGTCTGTTCTTCGGAACGATCACCTTCATGAAATCATGAACAGTCACCATCCCACAAAGTTTCTCCTTTGAGGTTACCGGCAATCGCGATATTGAATTATCACGGAATATGTTTAGAACGGATGCGATAGTCTCATTCTCGTCTATTGTAATCAGGTCTTCTGTCATAAGCTCCTTCACTTTCAGTTTCCCGAAGTCAGTCTTACTGATTATATCGAGGACATCTTCATCCCTGACAACACCGATTATCTTAGATTTTTCAAAAACAGGGACAAACTTGAGGTCATTCTCAAACAAAAGTTTGGCAATATGGTTTATATCATCACCTATGGTTGCCTTTGGTGACGGTTTAACAAGAGTCCTGATCTTCTCAGAAGGATCCAATCTCGATCTAAGTATTATTCTTTGTGTAACGATTCCAATGTATTTCTTGTCTTTGAATACCAGAAGCACACTAGTGTCATCTTCCTCATCGTTGAACAGAGATAGCGCTTGCGATAATGTCTCCTCTGAATCTATCTTCTTGTACTGATCTGATATTATGTTCTCAATGCCAATAAGTCATACCCCCCTAATTTACTACACTGTGACTATATATACTCTACGTATACTATGTATACTATTTGTAATATCAGTTGTGGTTCAGGCTTTGCAAGGGTGAGCTATTTTTTACTTTCAATACCCTTTATGAGGGAGTAAAGGGTCCGATTTATTGGGGTATCTACTCCTGTCTCCTCACCCAGATTCACTATAGCACCATTTATTGCATCAATCTCAGTCTTCTTCTTGTTTGTTACATCCTGCAGCATCGAACATCTGTTTTCAGCCGTCTTTTCTGTTACGTCAACAACTCTTGCAACCATGTCCTTTGGGATTGTTATATCGAACTTATCAGCTACCGAAATAGCCTCTCTTATCGCCTCAACCATCACCCATTTTGTCTCTTTAATCTTGGGAAGTTCGCCGTTTCTCATCCCTGTGAGGGCTGCAGGAGCGTTGATTCCAACGTTTATCATCAGTTTCTCCCAGATCCTTCCCATTATATCTCCAGATACTTCTGTCTTAAGGCCAGCACCCGTGAGAAGTTTGGCGATATCCCTTGCAACTGAGTTGCCGTCTTCGTTAAGTCCACCGATAACGGTGTAACCTATACCGGTGTGTTTAATTTTCCCTGGCGAAAGAGAAAGTGATCCATTGGATGTCACACCACCTATTACTCTCGATTTATCCACGTACTTACATATAGTCTCAAGATTATTTAGTCCATTCTGGATGCTTACCACAATAGTATCTTTTGATATGGTAATATCTCCTATCGCCCTTGCCGTGTCATATGATTTTACCGTCAACAAGACGATATCCGATTCTACAGGCTCTGTTGTGGCATCAACCTTGACCGTCTTTTCGGTAAATCCTGATATGATCAAACCGTTCTCATTTATTGCATTGACATGAGCCTCTCTTCCCACAAGTGTGACTTCATAACCAAAGTTACTAAGAAGTCCACCGAATAGGCTACCTATGGCCCCTGCTCCCAAAACCATGATCTTGGGGTTTCTCTTCATACTCATTTTAAATCAAATTCTTTTCTTTTACGATCGTATTCTGACTTTGAGATATCCCCAACAGCGTAGCTTACCTCGATTATCTTTAGTACATCACCCTTTTTTATAAGTTCCTTCATATACTTCGTCTCGGCACTCCTCGATCCGAAGTAGAACGATATCACCACTCCGTACACTCCGTAAGCAAAATAGAGTGTAAAATCACTCGTTTTTACGCTACCGGTCAGATCAAAAAACAGAACGGATATGAAAGCTATTGTGAGAGCAATCGCAATAGATCTTCTCATCTCCCCTCTATTGAGCCTCAATATGTTCTTTTGCCTAGCATAAGCCGAGTTGAATATCAAGACACAGTATAAGAAAAAAATAGACGAAAGTACACCCTCTATCCATCCACTAATTGCAAAAATAACTAGTAAAAAAACAGATATCCAAAACAACAACATCCTTATTCGGAGACCTTTTCCTTCCGTTATGTATTCTTTAATCTTAGACCGTTCCACTTGAATGACCCCCTATCTTACTCCTATAATGTCTCAGATAGGTTATAAATATTATTTGACATATGAAATTGTTACCCATCCCCCGCAATTTTCTGAAATACAATATACATGTAACGAAATTGTTAATATGATCCAACCATACCTCAGATGAATAGGGTAGATATTTTGGTAGATGATACACAGGAAAGTGAAAAGAAGTATACGGATGGCCTAAAGAAGACATTTATCCCGACCATATTCGGTGTCATCGGTGGAGTGCTTTCATCGATATTTGCAGCGGATTCGGCTGACAGTGTCGCCCTCCTGATGCTTATACTTATGATAGCCCTTCAGCCCCCAATATATGGTTTTGTGGATATCGAGGTCAAAGAATTTAATCAGAAAGACTGGGTGTACACCTCAGCGATGACATTTCTCTCCTGGTTTGTTTCGTGGGGAATACTTTTAAATTTATGAATATAGAATTCTTGTAGGCTATTTGTGGAGGCGGATAGGATGGTATATGAGTTCATAGATTGTGGAAATATAAAAAAGATATTCTGGAAGATGTTGTACTCCATCGACCTGGACGGTTACAGGCTATGTAGTGAAATTGGGCAGGATTACAAAGAAAGCAAAGAACCGATAGTAATGACCATCAAATCCCCTGATACCGGAAGCACTGCGGATATTCTTCCAGAGGCTGTTCTTGAGTATTTCCCCACAAATTTTGTAGAGAAGTATGCCATAAACGTAGCGTCTGCTCATCCCGAGGATGGTGATTGGGATTATACTTATGGAGGAAGACTTGCCCTCTCAAATCAGCTAGAAAAAGCAATTGAGATGCTGAAGGGCTTTCCTGACACAAGAAAAGCGGTCTGTACATTGAGACTTCCCGAAGATATCGATATGCAGAACCCACCTTGCATGACTATAATGGATTTTAAGATCAGGGATGGATTGAGTGCTTTTGCATGGTTGAGATCAAACGACGCAATATTCGGGTGGCCAAACAATTATATGGAAGTATTGTATACTTCCTATAGGGTAGCCAGTGAAGTGGGCGTTCCCTTAAAGAAGATTTCAACTATGTCGCAGTCCATGCATTATTACCTGAGGAGCCAGAATATTGTGGATATGGCTGATGGGTACCTCACAGATGAGGAAAAATCCGAGATAGAGCGCATGGTCAGAGGGCATTAGTTTTTGGATCTGGAAGGTGTCAGCACTTGAAACTGAGCAAGATGTTCAACCCATCGAAGGTCGTTGTAGCAGGGGCATCCAGAACTAGGGATAAGATCGGATACGAGGTTCTAAGAAGCATCATTGAATCGGGATTTAAAGGAGATGTCTATCCCATCAATCCTAAGGCGGACAAGATTCTAGGACGTAGTTCATATTCAAGCGTCTCGGATATACCTGACCATGCAGACCTTGCCGTGGTGGTGGTTCCGGCGGAGTCTACTCTTGAGGTTGCCGAGGATTGCGGTAAGAAAAATATTCACGGTTTGATAACGATAACAGCCGGTTTTAAAGAGGTGGGTCCGGATGGAGCTGAGCTGGAAGAAGAGCTTGTAAAGATATGCAAGAGGTACCGCATGGGGCTTCTTGGGCCCAACTGTGTCGGCATGATAGACACACGCACACCACTCAATGCTTCATTTGCACCATGTATGCCCTCACAGGGGGATATTGCATTCATCTCACAATCTGGAGCACTTGGGACGGCTATTCTTGAGTGGTCCGCAAAAGAGAAGATAGGGTTCAGTAAATTTATCAGTCTCGGAAACAAGGCGGATCTCGATGAGACTGACTTTATAGGTGCTCTAAGTCGCGATCCGAGGACTAGCGTAATTCTTGCTTATGTCGAGAGTATTAAACGTGGCCGCGAGTTCATAAAAGTTGCCCGAAAGACAACACTTAAAAAGCCCGTTATACTTTTAAAGTCAGGGGTATCAGAATCAGGTGCAAGAGCTGCATCATCTCACACGGGATCGATTGCAGGTCGTGACGAATCATATAACTCTGCATTCAAACAGACGGGGGTCTTAAGAGCAAACTCTATCGAGGAGCTATTTGACTATGCGATGGTATTCTCCACGCAACCCGTACCAAAAAATGAGGGGATTGCTATTGTGACAAACGCCGGTGGTCCCGGTATCATCGCAACGGATGCATGTGAATCATATGGACTTAAGCTTGCGAGTTTCGGAATTGAGACTATAGAGAAGCTCGGAAAGAGTCTTCC
>JAXHUQ010000073.1:0-7850 GCA_034189535.1 Halobacteriota archaeon
TGAATATGTCAAGGCAATAATTGATTTTGCTTTAGATCGAGAAGACCTCGGTGAAGAGATACGAAGACATCTCTGTGAGATTAAATTATAAGTAAATAGCTTAATCGTCGAAAGGTAGGTAATAATAAAAATGGATAAAGATGACACATTAAAAAATAAAATTCCCCATAACAAACCGACGATAGGTGATGAGGAGATCGGAGCCGTTTGTGCTACCCTCTTGAGTCAAGAGTTGACGATGGGTAATAAGGTAAAAGATTTTGAGGAGGCTTTTTCTGGCTATATGGGGATTTCATCAGTTTCAACATCATCGGGAACGTCTGCCCTTCATCTTGCATTAATTGCAATTGGGATATCAAAATATGATGAAGTTATCATCCCTTCTTACACCTGTATTGCGGTTGCCCTGCCGATAATATACCAACAGGCAAAGCCGATTTTATCTGATATAAAGGATGATTATAACATATCCGTCGAAGATGTCGAGTCTAAGATAAACGATAAAACAAAAGCTGTTATAGTGCCGCATATGTTCGGATATCCTGCGGATATCTCTGAAATTAAGGATCTTTGCAGGAGCGAGGGCATATATTTGATAGAAGATTGTGCCCAGTCAACCGGTGCACTGTATGACGGCAAAAAAGTTGGAACGTTTGGTGATCTTTCAATCTTCAGTTTCTATGCCACAAAGATGATGACATCGATACAGGGCGGGGCTGTATGTACAGAAGATCCCGATTGGATTCAGACGATACGGGATCTGAGGTATCATGATCAATGCAGGTCATTTGAGGATGGTGACCCCAGGATAAAATATAGTTATATGATGTCAGATGTCGGTGCTGTAGTGGGGAAGGTCCAATTGAAAAAACTTGATAGGTTCATTAGTCGAAGAAGAGAGATCGCCTCGATATATAGAGATAAGATAGAAGGGGAGGTAATCCATCCCCCTGAAGGTGCAAGAAAAAAGCATGTATATTCGAGGTATCTGATCAGGACTTCATTTAACCCTTCAAAAATTATTGAGAGGTTGCAGAGTTATGGCATAGATGCGGTGATGATGCATCTACCACCGCTTCACAACAGGATCTTACTAAAAGAGTACAACAAAGATGCCAAATTCCCAATGACAGACAATGTGATTCATTCTGCTATATCCTTTCCGATATATCCGTCCCTTACCGACGAAGAGGCAATATATGTGACAGAAAAAATTAATAAAACAATGGAGGAGCTTCAGTGAATAAGACACGTGTGATGGTGACAGGTGCAGGTGGTGCCAGCGGCCTTGGAACAATAAAAAGCCTATTGAGAATAGACGAAGTGGAGATTATCGGTGTTGATTTAAATCCACTAGCAGTGGGACTTTACATATCTCATAAAAAAGCATTATTACCCAGGGCTAATTCAAAGGAATTCATCTCAAAGCTCATCGAGGTTTTAAAAAGGGAGAAAGTTGACGTCCTCATCCCTAATACCAGCGAGGAGATGTACCCAATTGCCAAAAATATTGAAGAGATAAAGAGGCACACAAGTATTATTGTAAGTGAACCGGAATCAATCAAGATTGCTGATGATAAGTTGAGAGCTCACGATCATCTGACAAGAAAAAATATCCCTGTTGTCCGAACCATATCAGTAAAAGATGAGGTGGACATTGCAAAGGCGATAGGGGAGTTATCACTACCAATCGCAATCAAACCGCGTATTTCACGGGGTGGAAGGGGCCTTTTTATCTGTAGCGACCTGGAAGAAGTATCCAGATCTTTCAAAATGTTAAGGGAGATGATGCCGTTCTCTGATACTTTTTTCGGATCCGAAGAGAGTGATCAGATAATCTGTCAAGAACACTTACCAGGTACTGAGTATGATGTGAATATCTTGTTAAATGAGGATAGCGAGGTAGTCGCAAACGTGCCGATGAAGGCATGGCGTTGGGATGTGCATCATCAGCTTAGAGACATTGTCACCGAGCACAATAAAGAAGTACAAAGTCTTGCAGAGAAGGCGACTAAGTCACTAAACTTAAAGGGTCCAATCGATGTTGAGATGCGTTTTGATAAAGATGAAGGATTGAAGATACTTGAGATAAACTCGAGAACCGGAGGAGATGTAGAGCTTGCCAGTGCAGCAGGGTGTAACATACCACACCTCACGTCAAAGTTATCACTCGGTGAAGATCTTAAGTATATTGACTTCAATGATGATGTAGTACTGACACGATTTATAGGTTTTCAGACAATTAAAAGGAGTGAGATCCCAGATGAAATCTAAAAGAAAAAGTGTTCTTGCTGTCGGCTCGCATGCTGATGATATTGAGATAGGATGTGGTGGTACAGTCGCACTTCATGTTAAAAATGGCGATAATGTTGTCATTTTGATTATGACCAAACCAGCGTATACACGCTATGATGGTGTTGTGTTAAGAAGCGAAGAGGAAGGAGTGCAGGAAGAGTTAAACGGGGCAAAAGTACTTGGATGTAAGCATATCAACCTTGGATTAGAAACAAAGAATGTACCATACAACAGTAACACAGTAGAGCCCATTAATAAAGTCATTGATGAATATGAGATAGATACGATCTACACCCATTGGTATCATGATTCACACCAGGATCATGCAAGGACAACTAGATCCGTCATCTCAGCTGGAAGGTATGTCAAAAATATTCTTATGTACGAACCGGAGTATCCTGCAGGCAGATCCTATACAGGATTTCATAACCAGTACTACACTGATATAACATCCACCTTCGAGATAAAAATGGAAGCATTGAAACAACATACGAGCCAGGTTGAAAAGTATGGTGAAGGATTTTTGGATGCTGTTGAAGCAAGAGCGATCCATAGAGGGTATGAGGTACAGTGTAAATATGCCGAATGTTTTGAAGTTTTGAGGCTTTTAGGGGATTTTTAAAGTAACGAGGGGAGTTTATGCGAAATGTGGTTAATTTAACAAAAACTGATGGTTATCAGAATCTTGTCTCTAAAATATCTTCTTCAATTGATAATATCCCAGATCTAAATATTTCCGATGGTCATCGAGTTTTAATTAAACCAAATCTATGCAATTTCAGACATCCAAGTTCGGGGGCGATAACCCATCCAGAGTTTCTTGACGCGGTACTTTGTGTTCTTAGGAAAAAGTTTGACGATCTAGATATAACTGTAATTGAAAGTGATGCAACAGCATCCAAGCCAGATATAACACTAAAATGGTTTGGTTTTGATAAAATATTAGAAAAATGGGGTGCAAAATGGTGCAATTTGAGTCAAAATCCAACGATTACTAGGAAAATAGATGGTTTATTCTTTGATGAAATTGAACTCCCGGAAATTTTTGATAATTGTGATTATTTTATCTCTCTACCAAAATTAAAAACTCATTCTTTAACAAAATTTACAGCATCTTTGAAAAATCAATTTGGTTGTATGCCAATTAAAAATAAATCTAAATTTCACAAAAATATAGACGAGGTTATTGCTGATATTAACCTAGCGATAAAACCAGATCTTTGTATAGTTGATGGAATACTATCAATGTGCGGTGGTGTCGCAATATATGGAACTCCAATACAATCTAATATCATATTAGTCGGCAAGGACCCAGTAAGTGTAGATGCTGTTTGTGCAAAACTTTTTGGTTACAATCCACGAAGAATAGGTTGCATAAAAAAATCAATCAAGGTCGGTCTTGGCACGGATAAATATTCATTGGTTGGGGATGTTAATAACTTAAATGATGTGAAAATTGATAATGAAATATCTTTTTTGAAGGCTATTTTATTAGATTTAGGTAGGAATATACAGAGGCGAGTAACTTAATTTGTAAAATGATTTGATGGGTAACTATGAGGATTGGAGTAATTGGTGCCGGAATTCAAGCAAAAGTCGCGCACCTACCGGCATATTCAAAGATAGACGGCGTGGAGATTATTGGTATTGCAGATGTTAACAAAAAGTCCGCAGAACAGTTATCTAAAAGATATAACATCCCTCATGTATATCAGGGCTATAAAGATTTGATTAACAACCAAAATATTGATTTAATCTCTATATGCACCCCCCATAATTTGCACAAACAGATGGCTATAGAATGTGCAAAAGCAGGAAAACACATTTTAATTGAAAAACCGATGGCGACAACAGTTAAAGATGCTGAAGAAATCATACATATTGCAAAGGATAATAATGTTAAATTATGTGGAGTCCAGAATTATAGGTTCTTCCACTCGATACAGGAATCAAAAAGACGGATTGATAGGGGAAGAATCGGAGATGTAATCTCTTTACATGGGTATGGGCACGTTTTTCAGTCTTTTGGATCAAGATCAATTCCCTGGATCTTTCAAGAAGGAAGCGCTGGAATTATTGAAGATTTTGGGGCCCATTTGATTGACATTGCATTATATCTTAATAATTTCAATAAAATTAAGAAGGTTTTTGCACTCGGAGGTAATTTTGGTGGAAATTTGGATCTCATCGTTCACTGCCAAATAATGATTGAGTTCGAAAACAGGTCTTTGGCGACTTTGGATCTATCATACCTATCAGGAGCAAAGGAGATTGCTGTATTTATTCATGGAACTGGTGGACAATTACACATTGATGTTAGAAATGACCACATTAGGGAAACACATCAGTATGATACCCCCCTAGATGAGATTGTTAATTCCTTTAATAAATTAAAAGGCGTTTCAAGAGGTGTGATCGATAGTTCATACTTTTTAGGCGCAAAAACATATTATTTGACTCTTATAGAAGGTTTTATCAACAGCATTGAGAATAATTCAGGAATACCAGTAACAGGTGAAGAATGCAGAAATACAGCTTTAGTAATTGAATGTGCTCTAAAAAGTATTAGAGAAAAGCAGCAAATTATAATTGGTGAATAATTCTGATTTGAAGGAATTGAGGGGTAGAGCTAATATGTCAATGAACGCAGAGGGCACTGTTATAAAAGGGGATCGTCTTGGGCAATATATAGTCGTGACTCCATGTAAAGATGAAGAAGAGACTTTACCAAATCTTATTCAATCAATGGCAGTTCAGACTCATAAACCAATTTTATGGGTTATCGTTGATGATGGCAGTACAGACAACACTAAAGAGATAATATTCGATGTAGAAAAGAGATATAATTGGATAAAGAGCCTTTTTTTAAATAATGAAGAGGGATACAATGTTGGAGGGCATTTGGCGCACGTATGCAACAAAGGTTTCGAGTATGCAAAAGCTCATTGTATTGATAATGACTTGGAATACGATTATATTGCATTGATAGACGCAGACAATATACCTGAAAGAGATTATTTTATGAAACTAATAGAAAGATTTCGAGGGGATACAAATTTGGGGCTTATCAGTGGAAATAGTTCTTATGTAGACGTGACAAAATCGAGAGAGAATATAGGGGATAATGAAGACCTCTTTACCCACTATAAACAATATATATACAAAGTTCAAGAGGGTCGTGAAGATTTACCAATGGGGTCCGCAAGGATCTGGAAAAGGGAATGTTTCGAAGATACTGGAGGGGGCTATGCAATCGCTCAAGCACCAGATAGTATCTCAATCATCAAAGCAAAACTGAAAGGATGGGATACAAAGCGATATATGGACATTGAAGTTGTTGAAAGGGAGGGAC
This sequence comes from Halobacteriota archaeon, assembly GCA_034189535.1. Lineage (GTDB taxonomy): Archaea > Halobacteriota > Syntropharchaeia > DAOWMC01 > DAOWMC01 > JAXHTN01. Next base: position 5,648 of record JAXHUQ010000073.1, read on the forward strand.
AATTAAAACCCGGTCGATGGAATGGTAACTTTTTGGTAGGTGAAACCAACTATTACCGTGGACTACCAATTTATATCGCACTATTAAAATCAATTAATTATTCATTTCGGAGACCTTACTACATTGGGATCGCATATTTTTCGGGATATTTTAAATCATGGATCTTTCGAAAGGAAAAAATTGATGATGATGAAATACTGGATTATTATCGGAATACACGTCCAAAAGAACTCTGGGTGCGGATATTTAAAAAACCTAGGGAACATTTAAAAAAATGAAACCATGCGGAGAAAAATGAAATTTTCATTAAGAATCAAGGTGATTATTTTTGGGTTGTTGATCTTGTTGAACTTGATCTTAAGGTATCCATCAGTACCTCATGAATTGGGTGCGGATTCTTTTGGAGTACATGTAGCAGCAAATACAATAACACGATTTGGTTACGCAAAATGGTGGATACACCCCATTTCAATCCTTGGATCTTATCCGTATTCAATGCAAAGTCCAGTTGCATTTTTATTATCTGGAATATCTCAAGGCCTAGGTATAAGTGTACAGTCAGCCATGCTTTTATATAGTATGATTTTAGGGGTTTTTGGGACATTTTGTGCATATATTTTAGCCGGGGTGTTGTGGGATGATGATCTTTATAGATTTTATGTTGCCTTTCTTTTCTCTACCGCCCAAGGTATCTTGGTATTCTCAACATGGACGGGACATTCAAGAACTCTTTTTGTTCTAACATTACCATTATTTATGTACTTGTTGGTGAAAACTCGCATATCTATTGTAAGGTTTTGCTTTCTTTCAGCACTATACACGTTTCTCCTTGTTCTGACACACCATTATATCTATTTCACTATACCAATTATATTAAGTTTTATAGGCCTTTCAGTATTGTATAAATTCAAAGATATAAAGTTTGCAAAATCGATTAAATTTTCAGAAGAATTTATAATTTATGCACTGTTTGCTGGTTTTATTTTAATGCTTATAATTCCTTTTTTTAATCGATCACTCATGTATGCAGAGGGCTCATCTGGGAGATATGCCCATATAATATTAATGATACAGAGCTATTCGAGGTATTTTGGCGTTCCAATTATATTCGCCATCGGAGGTATTGTATATCTGATTTTAAAACCAAAAAAAGAGTTCAATGAATATTTCATTTTGCTATCATTTATTGGGATGACTCCTTTGTTATATATAATTACGTACATGAAATGGTTTATTTTATTTTTGTTACCTGTGATAGGCGCCCTGGGATTAATGAATTTAACAAATTTACACGTTAATAAAAAGGTTTTGAATACTTACATTATTGTATTTTTGCTAATTTCAATCGCTTTTACTGGGTATTTTCAATTTATACACTTTTCAAATGATTCAGACCCAGAGAAAAGGTACTTAGAAGAGAGCACATATAAAGCTGCGTTGTGGGGTAAAGATAATATCGATAGTGAAAAGAACATGATATATGGATCTTATGTTAGCAACAGATTTCCAGCCATATCAGAGATCCCTACACTATCAGGTTTAGAGGCCACTGATTTATCATATGGTTTTGTCGATCCAGATAGTATTGAAGTAATTCAAGTTTATCCACCTACATCAGTTGGATTTTATTACCAAGACCCTTATAGATTGGTCAATGATAGTGGCACTGATTGGTCCTATCATATGATTTTGAGATCTGATGTTAATGTTAAAGGAAGTTGGGCGCAACGTTTGATTCAAAAATATAATATTTCATATTTTGCAGATGATACTGAGTTCTATAATGCATTCTCTCAATCAGTCCAACTCTCAAAAAATCGTCTATACGATAATGGAGAGATATGGGTGTGGGATTTACAAAATTAATATCTTCTTAATAACTAAAGACTCCCATTTCGCAATGAACCCTCATCAACAATATTATTTATCACACTCCAGCCCAAGTAAGCGTAGTATCTTCAAAGACACTTCATTCATCCCAGATTCCTCAGTAAAAATTAAACACTCAAACATTTTCAACACCCAAACCTTTTTTACACATCACACCTTCAATAGGATAGATGGGATGCGATTATGGATGTAATAACCCATCTTTGACAGTTCAATATAAATAAGTGTCCTCAGTTAAGCTGTTTTTTTTATGAACACGACAACGCAACCAAGAACATTCGATGTATCACCGAACAACAATATATCTTTTCCT
>JAXHUQ010000074.1:0-7786 GCA_034189535.1 Halobacteriota archaeon
GTCCTTCACCCCATATCCCTTCACCCATAATCCTTACAAGTGCATATGAATCAAGCTTCGAGACGTCCTCCCACCTTCCAGCTTCTTTTACCAGGTTTACTAGGCTATTGTATCTCTCTTCATCACTAGATTTTGAAGGGTATTCTTCCTTCAGTGTTGTCCTGACGCGGATCTTCGCAGAGTTTCCCATAATCATCTCGAAACTATTCTGCTTTGAATAGGAAATTATATCCCCTTTAAGACGATCTTTCTCTTTTTTAAGTTCTTTTATTAGAGAATCCAGTTCAACATACCTATTCACAAATTTAACGCCGTCATTCTCGCAAAAATCACTTGCGCTTAATGATTCTACCTCACAGATATGCTTCTTTCTTGGGCATAGGCTCTGATACCCACACCAATTACATAGGGCAGACTCTTTCGGTTCAAACTCTGTGGTACTCTCGATCGTCTCAATCTTTGATATATATCTACTCTCAAGATCACTAAGGGCATGGGTGTCTCTTTTAGATCTTAGCTCTCTATCGAATTGGAGGTAATGCCAGACCAGATCGACATCCGAGACGTCGTCCCACATATCCGCAAGCGCGAGTTGATAGAGTGCGAGCTGATCATCCTTATTCACCTGATCCTGGGTGGGCAGTCCGGATGAAGTCTTGTAGTCATGGATCTCGTATACGCCGTCCCCTCTCTGTGACAATCTATCGATAAAACCAACAAGTCTAAAATCTCCAAGAGATACTTCAATTCTCTTCTCAAGTGCTATCGTCCGATCCCGATCGAATGGGGCGTATCTTGCGAAGTAATCCCCAAGGCACCGCTCTCCAATGTCCCTATAGTTCTCTTCACAGAAGTTTTTCTTAACAATCTCAATTCCCTCATGCCACCTTCTCTTCCAATTGGACCTATAAAGATCAATCAGTTCATCAAGCGAGACCTCTCTTTCCTTCATGCGGTTTTCGTATAACTCTTCCAGTGTCTCATGTACCATCGTTCCCAAAAAGGCCTCGACACCTTCCGTATCAACCTTGATTTTGTCGATGTACCTGTACTTGAACTGGAGTGGACAGTTCTCGAATGTATTTATTCTCGAATATGAGTAGATTGGCATAGTAACCCGACAAGTGCTTTATCAAACCAATTATTTATAATGTTATGCAAAAATATAGTAGTATCAGATGAAGAAGATACTAATTGTGAGACCGGAAGAGAGAATGGAAGAGTCGATGAGAATCGTCGAGTCTTATGGTTTTGAAGGCGTTCCAGCACCAATGATAAAACTTGTTGAGAAGATGGATCCTGAATTTGAGGTCTTCTTCAAGAACCTGACGGATGGCACCGTTGATTATGTGATATTTACAAGCATAAACGGGATAAGATATACTTTGACAAAGATTGATGATGAGGCCGATTTCAAGAGAAGGGTAAACGAGTCCGAGATCGTCTCCATTGGTGAACCGACGAGGCGTTTTCTTGAAGGGATGGGGATGAGCGTGAGCCTGGTACCAAAAGATTTCAGTTCCAGCGGGATAGTTGACGCCCTCTCGGGAATAGATATAAAAGGAAAGAGGATCGAGATCTTGAGGAGCTCGCATGGTAGTGAGATATTGGTTGCCGAATTGAAGAAGATGGGTGCAAATGTTCATGAGGTTCAGGTCTACTCGATATCGATACCGGATGATCTCACAAGCCAAATAGGGGTCTTAAAATCGGCTGCAAAAGGTGAAATTGACATATTCACATTCACAAGCAGGATGACCGTTCTCAACTTTCTGAAGGTTGCAGGGAGTGCAGGGATAAAAAGTGAGATATTAGAGGCGATGGATAAGAAGATGGTCTCTGCTATCGGAAAACCCACGGAAGATGCCCTTATAAACAACAATATCAGAGTGGATTTTGTTCCAAGTGAATTTACATTCGAAGCGATGATACGTGGGTTGAAAGAGGTCACCTGAAAGACTTTCACAGGGAAAAGACTATAAATAGGATGTGCATAACTTACTTTGGTGAAATAAATGAGGGGAATATTAAATAGACCGGATATTGGTAATTTTGTCTTCTATATATTCTTGTTGATACCAATTTTTATATTGAGTTATGAAGGAGTGCTTGGTGATGGTTTTTACCTGGCACCTACAACACTTTTCATTTGGATCACCGCGATGCTCTGTTTGAGTGTCGTCGAGATTCCCGTTTACAAGTTCAAAACAAAAAAACCGGATTATAGTCCCGAAGAGCAGAAACTGCTCGAAGAGATATATGCAGTTCCCGTAGCAGAGGAGCTTAGAGAAGGGACTGCTGCTTACATGTCATCTGTCACACTCAACGTTGGCGGATCGATCCTTCCCATCATTCTCTCGTTTTACCTGCTTGCGGTCGGCCCCATGATAGAGATACTCGTTATTTTGCTTATTATGGTTGTCATAACCTACGTATTCTCGACAATAAGAGACGGTATAGGTGTGGTGGTACCGAGTTATATCGGTCTTCTGGTGGTGCCTCTTGCGTTTGTACTTGTCGAGGATGCGGCTCCAGTGGTATTCATAACAGGGACATGTGGTGTCCTTCTGGGAATTGTCACTAAATTGCTTTCGATGGAAGAGGAGAATGGGAGTGCATATTTCAATATCGGCGGGTCAGGAAATTTTAATGCAATTTTCATAACGATAATTTTATCTGTTCTTTTATCAATAGTCTGACGGGGGTCTGAATATTAAAATAGCAGTAACAGGCAAAGGTGGTGTGGGTAAGACTACACTTGCCGGAACTCTTGCACGTATGTTTGCAAGAGATGGTCGTGATGTGATAGCAATTGATGCGGATCCGGATATGAATCTGGCCTCAGCGATCGGTATAAAAGATAATCCTAGGCCACTATCAGAGCTAAAAGAACTTATTAAAGAACGTGCCGAGATCTCTGAAGGATTGATCCAACTTAATCCCAAAGTTGACGATATTGTTGATAAATATGGTGTAGTTGGCCCTGATGGGGTCAAGATGCTAGTTATGGGTACGATCGAGAAGGGTGGTAGCGGATGCGCATGCTCTCAAAATACGTTCTTGGGTGCGGTTCTGAGATATGTTATCTTCAAGGAAGATCCGGTTATTCTTGACATGGAGGCAGGAATAGAACACCTCGGTAGAGGCACATCCAGAAATGTTGACATCATGATTATTGTAGTTGAACCGGGCTCAAAATCAGTTGAGACTGCAAAGAGGATCAAAGGCCTTGCAACCGATCTGGGTATAAAAGATGTTGTGGCCGTGATCAATAAATCCAACGGGTCGGACGTCATCGAAGAGAAGCTCAAAGAGCTATCAATTCCACTTGTAGGTAAAATACCTTACGACGATGTAATGGTAAAGTCGGATCTGGAAGGCAAAGCGCCTATCGATTTTGGTGGTGCGGCAATCGATGCAATTGAATCAATAAAAAAAGAGCTATCGTCTAAAATTACAGAGTAGGTGTAGCTATGAAAAGGTGGATAGGCGTATCGATATTGATGGTGGCCATTGTGCTTGTGTTATGTGCTTTTCTTGTTATGTACGTACAGGATCTCGATGCTGCCGATCCTGAACTGTTGAATCAGTATATAGCCCAGATTGTAGAACACGGCATTCCTGGGGTCTTCCTTCTCACTGTAATAAGCGGGACAGTTCTACCGCTAGGTACACCTGCGATCATTGCAATTGCAGGTGCTGCAGGTATTAATAGAATTGCACTGGTTGTTGTGGCATCAGCCGGTTTTACAATCGGGTGCGGTATCAATTATGTAGTTGCTTACCGGCTCGGAGAACCTTTCATTAAGAAAAGATATGAGGAGCAATATTACCACATAAAAGAACTATGGGACAAATGGGGTACCCCAATATTTGTCTTCTTCTGCTTCGTTCCGCTCATGCCGGTCGATCTCTTCGCCCTATTCTGTGGGCTATACAAGATGAAGCCGTCATTCTTCCTCGGAGTCAGCTTTACCGGAAGGCTGGTAGCATTCACATTCTGGTCATTTATCGGAATAGAAGTTGCAGATGTTGTCATCCAAAATGCCACTGCGCTGGCATGATCATAAAACTGTAAGTATCAAAAGAATGTTGTGAAAGATTTTCTGTGGGTCTTTCCTGGAGGAAGATATGCCAAAGAGCAAAATTAGCGGTATGAAGATGGAAGACGGGAAGTTATTCCATTATGGTATAAGAGTGGGGATGTTGGATTTTAAGATCTTTAACATCATCTTTAAAGAGGCTGATAGATTGATTGGCCCTGTTGTTGGTACAATCATATACCGTGCAGTAAAGAAGCAGACGGCAGAGAGCGTAAATTCAATTCTTGAAGCGACCGGATTTAAGATTGGGGAAGTGCAAGAATTTGACGATAAGACGATGAAGTCGTTATTGAAGATGGGAGTTGCGGACTTGATGAGCCAGTTCGGATGGGGTTCAATGAAGATCACAGAGTTTGACACAGAAGCAGGTTTTATACGTCTCTGCGTTAAAGATTCCGTAGTTGCGGACAGCTATGACGAAGAGCAAGAGAAACCAGTCTGTTTCTTTATTTCAGGTATGATAGCCGGTGGTGCTAGTGCATTACTAGACAGGGATATAGAGTGTAAAGAAGTAAAATGCAAGGCATGTGGGGAAGATCATTGTGAGTTTGTCATCTCCGTGGATTATCAAGAGGATTCAATCGATGCCAAATGACTCTTTTTACCGTTCAAAGTAGCAAACTTATTTTACCTGGTGCAACCAAAATGTAATGCTATCTGTGCCGGGGTGGCAGAGAGGCTAATGCGACAGGCTCGAGACCTGTTGTCTCTTTCGAGACGCCTGGGTTCGAATCCTAGCCCCGGCGATTTATTTTTATTTGAAGGATATTTTTCTCCTAGCCAGTAGTTCCCTTCAATCCCCTCTCCATTACAAGCAAAGACGATACGAAGGCGATTCCTGCAAAAAAACTGAGCAGAACATAGATTGTTATCCCTTCCGGGGATTCGATCAGGGGCATAGATACTGCAAGAAGAGATCCCATTATCATACCAACAAAGAAGGGCATCGCTATATCACGGTGCTCCTTTATGACAGAGGATATTGCAAATATGGCCGCAAGTAAACCCAATATTGCTCCAAGTCCGAATATCAAGAGCACTGAAAACTCATCTGTCCTGAATATTCCCAAAATAGACTCAGCACTCAGGTCTCTAAGCGAACCAAGGAATATCTCCAGAAATCTGTCCACTGTTTCCATTATGAATATGTATGCTCCGAGAATTATCAAGACAACAGATCCGCTTACACCAGGTATTGCCATTGCCATAAGTGAGAAGAAGCCACATATAAAGAGATACCACAAAGGAAGGCTACCTGATAATTCACCATTACTCATACCAAAAGCAGATAATGTTATGATAACAGGTACAAGAACGCCAATCACTCCCGAAAGTAGCTCTTTTGGACCACGCTTTTTACATTCGCTGATTGGCCTATAAATCGATACTAGAACCAGCCCCACAAAGAAAGCAGACAGATGAAGAGGATAATTATCATTTGCAGGAACGACCATCTCTACTCCTGCAAGAAGTCCTATCACAACTCCGATGACAATCGGAATCAAGAACCTAATGTTCATCTCTTTTGCAGCATCGATCAGCTCCTCATATACACCCAAAATAAGAGCAACGGTCGCCCCGCTAATCGGTGTAATATTTGCAATGCCAATAAAAAAACCGTCAACTACTCTTGAGACCCTCTTTTCTTTATCTTTCACGCTCACCCTATTGTTCTTTTTTTATTTAACTTCATCGCAAATTTAATGGTAAATCTGACTTATGGACTAATATAAGAGAAACAAAGATACTTATCAGGAGTTAACATATGAAACAGAAGGTAGAGGGAAAAGTCTTTAAATTTGGGGATAATGTTGATACGGACCAGATAATCCCCGCAGAGTTTTTGACCACAGGAGATCCAAAAGAGCTCGCAAAGAATGCCTTTGTGAAGGTGAGAAGCGAGTTTTCACGTGAAGTAAAGGATGGTGATATAATTGTTGCCGGATATAACTTTGGGTGTGGTTCGTCAAGAGAACATGCACCTAGAGCTCTGATGGGTTCAGGTGTCTCCTGTGTTATCGCAAGAAGCTTTGCAAGAATTTACTTCAGAAACTCAATTAACATTGGCCTTCCTGCCATCGAATGCAACGTTGAGGCAGATGATGGTGACAGGCTTGAAGTCGATTTTGAAGAAGGTAAAATTAGAAACCTCACCAAGGGCGAGGAATATGTCTTTCAACCACTACCCGACTTCCTTCAGAAGATATTTGATCTCAGAGGGCTTGTCAACTATGTCAAGGAAGAGATAGGCGGATAGGTTGCATCAAAATCATTTACTACCCTACAATAAATCGTCTCTTTTGTGATTTGTATTTTTTCTGATAATCTCCTAAAATGCTACCGGTAAGGTTACTACCTCGATAAAGTTTATAATACTTGAGTCCATAATATCAGCTCCGAGGATTTTTAATATGGAAGACTTTAAAGAATTGTACGCTCTTCTTCATCTTGAGACCACGCTTGTACAGTCTTCACTTACCGAATTGATTGGCCAGGCACGCAATGCTGTTTTCAGGATGGTAGCAGACAAAATGACTAACTATGATCTGCCAGCGTTAGACGACCTCATAACCATAATCAAAAATTCTCTAGATCTGAAGGAGTTAAGCTATTATAAAGATCAAAAAGGGTATCATTTACATATCGATTCCTGTCCTGCATCGTCAAGACATGGATCATTTTCCTGCGAAGGGGACAGTGTATGTCCGATTATCTTTTTATGTTTATGTTCAATTATGAAGGAGACGGGGGTTGAAGCTGAAGTTATAAATGTTGAACATGGCAAAGACGGTATAGAAGATGCATTGATTAGGCCCTATTTTAGCTCATGGGAAGAGTTGATACTTAGGGTAAGTGAAGACATGGATGACTGAAGATTGTTTTGTCTGAGGGGTTTTTTATATGAGTATTGAAGGATTAAATCGTGACAAGCTTGGTAAGAAGGCAAAGGAGATAAAAGGGAAGAAGGAGAAGCTCAAGATAGGTATTGAGATAACAAAAGAGATGAAAGAGGTTCTGGAGTCTATGTATGAACCGAGTTATTCAAAACTCCTTCCTTATCGAGTCAGATATCTTGGCACCTCAAGTAAAGATGGGGTCCCCAATGTTAATATCGTCTCACTAATCAAAGTCATTGATGAAGATAAGATAATGATGGCTGATGCCACCTTTATTAAAACTAGAAATAATATAGAGGAGAATCCGAGAGCATCCCTAATTGCAGAAGAGTACAGAAGTTGGGATTTTTCTGAAAAGAAGATGGCCAAAGTCACACCGCCTGGTAATCTTTTAAAGATTACTGGTTGGCAGTTCAAGGGAAGAGTGGAACTTGAAAGAGAAGGAGAAAACTTTGATACCGCAAACAAGATGTGCCTAGAGAGGTTTGGACCGATATTTATGTTATACGGAGCAGTTATACTCCATGTTGATGAGATCTACTCGACTGTAACGGGTCAGCTAATACAAAAGAGATCCTAACTTTGGCGTTATTCCTCTCTTCACGGTAGACCTGAAGGATTATGGCATCGTCGGACTTCTCTTCATCTCCTCTATTACCTCCCACTCTCAGATGAATCATAACATTTAAGCCAAAATGAATTAACTATTAGACCTGTTTTCTGTCCCAAGTTTGAGGAGTGTGTTATGGATTTTAGTATGATTATCTCTCTTGTTATTTTTCTAGT
>JAXHUQ010000075.1:0-7723 GCA_034189535.1 Halobacteriota archaeon
AGTACAGCAAAAAATATCAGGCACTTTCCGAAGTGTTCAGGGTGCACGTTCTTTCTGCCGGATTAGGAGTTACATATCTGCTGTGAAGAAGAACAAGCTTTCTGTCATTGATGCAATTTTAGCGGTGTTTGATGGAAGGCCATTTTGTTCCATTTCTGCCTGTTGTGTAAGGGGAAATCAGTTTATTGTATTGGCTGAAAAAAATGGATTTTTTAGGTGGGGGTGAATAGTTACAAATTATTTTGATTTCATAATGTTCTGAGGATGTACAAAAACACCTATTGAAAGTCACCATACTCATTAATTAAGCTATCATGCTTTATCACAGTTTTACAATTATTTATTGTTCCCTTTACTGGAAAAATGACCCAATTCAAAATATAGCTTTCCCAGAGCGGAAACCACAAAAAAGGAATAAAAAAACAAGTTAAACCCTTTATCAAAAGATGTCCAAATACCACCTCAGCTCTTACCGAGGAGGGTAAAAGTGACTTTTTTGACGACGCCCTTGTCCGATTCACCGTTTCAGTTCGGCAAGTTTAAGAGAAAAACCCCTAGAGCACTCTCCCGGCATATCTCCAATCACCTTCAAAATGGTACATTTATCACCATTTTTCAACCCGGACGGATGACATAGATCATAAAACTCACATCCGTACTCATCGCAATCGATATCGTCATAAAATATCTTTGAGCCGTTGAATGCCCTTCTTGATTCGATCGATGCAGTCGTAGGTGTCTCTGCGACTTCGACAGCAACAACATCCGATTCGTGAATCTTACAATTTTGCTTGACTCCGTTTCGGAGTCCGAGGACTTTATAACGCCTCCCCTCTTCAAGATTCAGACATGAATTGGTGAGTTTACACCCCTCGCAGTCGGAAGACTTGCCAATGAATATAAATTCCATACCGACATTGGCCAGGTTACTTCCTATCAAGGTTACAGAAGTTTTATCAGACATTTTAGTACCCCATTTGATCTCTCAAATAACACCAGTAGCAACAGCAAGTTTTTCAGCGGCACTTTCAGTAAGTCCGGGACCGAGTATGGTATATCTCTCTTCCCGTATCTCATGAGCATGAACAAGGGCCTCTATTATGAACTCTTCTCTGATACCCAACTCTTTTGCATTTATGGGTGCACCCAAAAGCCTCAGAGAATCCCTTATTGCTTTCCAATCCCCACCATGAAGGTACATCATCATGATCGAACCAACTCCACATTGTTCTCCATGAAGAGCCGGCTTATCGACAATTATGTCAAGAGCATGACTGAACTTATGCTCGGAACCGGAACCCGGACGAGATGATCCGGCTATACTCATGGCAACTCCGCTTGATACAAGTGCCTTTACAACAGTTCTTACAGCTTCTTCAAGTCCCGGTTTCATCACTTCAGCTTTATCAAGAATTATCTTTGCAGTCATCTCTGATAGTGCTGCAGCGTATTCGCTGTAGACTTCATTTCTCAATCTTGTTGCCAGTTCCCAATCCTTGACAGCAGTGTAATTGGATATTATGTCACCACATCCAGCAGCCATGAGCCTCTTGGGCGCTGATGATATAACCGAGGTGTCTGCTATTATCCCAAGTGGTGCATGGGTGGGAATTGAGACTTTCTCCCCTTCTCTAATTATTGATGCGGTGAAAGAGACTATTCCGTCATGTGCAGCAGCAGTCGGTACACTCAAGAAGGGGATATCGAAGTTAAATGAGACATATTTGGAGACATCAATCGCCTTCCCACCACCGACACCGATCATAAAACGAGCATGTGCCTCTCCCACTATATCCACGACTTCTTCTATATCATAATCATTTGTGGATCCTACCTCTGCGATCTGTACTTCATATCCTTCGTCAGAGAGGATCTCAACGATTTTTTCCCCTGCACAATATCTGGTGGTAGGTCCTGAAACCACAACAGCAGAACCGCTAAGTTTAAGTTCTTTACAGACATTGGCAACTTCGGATAAGACACTGTGACCGATAACTACGCTTCGTGGTAGCTGCATCCATTTGCTCTGTTTCATGATGACACCATAATAGAGGATTGAGATGAATTTAACCGAATTTATACAAGTTTACTATATTAACCCTATCGTTTACGACACCAAATATAACCCTGTCGATACTGTAACGTATGCAATTATTCTGGGTTTGTGTCTATTCTTGGTTCTGAGACTCCTTAAGAGACTTGAAGTAAAGATTGATGAGCGGTTTATACTTGCAGTATCCCCGTTCATGTTCGTTGGATCTGTCTTGAGGGTGATGGAAGATGCAGAGATTTTTGAGGCTCCCATCAGGTACCTCTTCATATCACCTCTTATCTATTTTCTGCTCTTCTTCATCTGTATATCCTCACTTCTCGTATCTCTTCTTCTCTACAAGAGAGGGGTGATAAGAGGCTATATCCCACTTTTTGGCATCATCGGTGTTGTCTGTATGATAGTAAGCCTTGGGATCCTCTTGCAGGAAGGAGATGTTGAGTTGATATGGGTTCCTCCTGTTGTGATTGGAATCGCAGTTATGATGACTTTCATATTATACCTAATAGGTCGAAATCTTAATCTAAAATACTTAACAAGTAACGTCAGTCTCTCTATTTTGACGGCACACTTGATTGATGCATCATCCAGCTACATTGGAATCGGAAGGCTAGGGTATGTTGGAAAGCATGTTGTCGAGAATTTTCTTATAGACTTTACGAATTCAACAGCGGTAATGTTTCCGTTAAAGTTATCTGTTCTCATACCAACATTATATGTGCTGGACAGGTACTTCTCAGAGGAAGAGGATATCGACCTAAAGAATATGGTTCTTCTGACCGTGCTTATGCTTGGAATAGGCCCTGGGATCAGAAATATGCTTCGTATGGCTCTAGGAGTTTAGGATGGTGAATGAATTTTTGAAAGGAACCTTTGCCCACATACACGCTCTCAGGTATCACTTTATCTTTATAACTGTAATTTTTTTTATTGCAGCTGCGACCGGTTACCTGTATGGCGCTACCGATGAGACTTATTCAGATGTGATAATAGAAGAACTTGGTGAAGAGTTCAGTGGCCTTGTAGATCAATCTCCACCAGTGATAGTCTTTAACATCTTCACAAGAAACACCTTTCTCAGTTTTGTAGCACTAATATCTGGTATTGCCTTCGGTCTTATCCCTCTAGGTTTTATCGCACTTAACGGAATTCTGATCGGAGTTATAATGCAGATGGCGGAGGAAGAGATGGGGGCCCTTTTTGTGGTGCTTGCCATTATCCCACATGGAATCGTGGAACTACCCATGGTGATCCTCTCGTCTGCCATTGGGATGAAGCTCGGCCAGGAGCTGTTATACATATTGATAGACAGAGAATCCAACATCAAAGAAGAGTTCATCAAAGGGATACGCACATTTACGGTCCTTGTTGTACCACTACTTTTTATAGCCGCAATTATTGAGGTTTATATCACCTCGACGATAGTGTACGTACTTATGAATATGGCTTGATCTTCATCCCATTCTACTGTGAGATCTCAAGAACTCGGAGCATAATCTCTCGACATCGGAAGTGAACTGAATATTATAATCAGTGGGAAAGCAATCGGTATAGGGTTTGGTCCGGAATCTGTAATCCATAAGAACGATCACACCAATATCATCTTCGCTTCTGATACCCCTTCCCGCCGCCTGAAGAGCTCGATTCATGGCCGGGTAAACGTAACCGTAGCATCGTCCTTTATCCCTTCCGAACTTCTTTTTGTAGTATCCGAGCAGGTTCTTTGTGTAGAGTGTGGGTGGGCCCAGAGGTACTCCCACGACTATCACAGTGGTGAGTATATTTTCCTCATAATCGATACCTTCCGAGAGTGATCCGGCCTGAACACCGAACAGCACGCCACCGTTATCCCTAAGTAACTCATAAAGAGCATTCTTCTGCTCTTTCTTCATCCCCCTCTCCTCAACAATAATCTCCTTTCTCAGCTTGGGGGGGATGTGTGAGATGATTGTTCCCATAAGTGAATAAGAAGGAAAGAAAACGGCAGCGTTACCTGTCGAATCCTTTAGCGTTTTGTATATGGTGTCAGCTATTCTTTTGTACATTGAACTTCCACGTTCGGAGTACCTGGTTGTAAGATCTCTTGTAACAACTATCAGTCTGTTCTCTTTAGGAAACGGAGAGTCATACTCCCTCAGAAGAGTCCTACCCGGTTCGGCTCCCAGGACTTCGGCATACATCTCCATGGGGTAGAGAGTGCCACTCATCATAATAGTTGAGTGTGACCTATCGAGGATATCGGTACTGAGAACTGAAGGATCAAGTAGCTTGTAGGAGAGTTTTGGGAATTCATCGTTTGTGAATATTCTTGAGCAATCCTCCTTTGTAATCCAACCTTCGAGAAAATCGGAGACCTCCATTACATGCCAGCATTCCTTCTTTGAGCTGACACCTGTTACCCTCAGATCTTCTATAAACTCCTCGTAGCTTATGGGATCGAATCTGCTCTTGAGTATCTTCTCAACCTCACCTTCTACATACTCCCGCTCTATGTTCTTTTCAGAATTAAACTCTACCTTTGAGCTCAGATTATTGAAAAAACCCCTCAGATCAGTTAAATGTCTGTAGAGTGTACGATCCAGGTTTCTCATCTCAGAAGAAGCCTCGGTGATGTCATTTTGTGTCAGTGTATTACTCAACTGATCCCTTATCCTGTCAGGAAGATTGTGGGCCTCGTCCACAATGATTATCAGGTCCTCCACCGACTTTCCAATACGTGTCAAGATCGTATCTGACATCTTTGAGAAGATGTAATTGTAATCACAGATTATTATATCCGCATCTTCACCGACATCAAGTGCAGTCCTGTGGGGGCAGACACCGCCATCAGTGCAGATCTCGCAGAGCTCTTCAACATGAAGAACATTCTCTTTAATTTCATTTACGATATCCTGGTCGTACCTTCTGAAGAATCTGCAACTCCTGGTCTTCTGTTCGATCTTACAGAACTCTGTGAAGAAAGAGTGGTGTTCTTTTGATATGTTCCTCGGACACATATCCTGCTTTGAGATTATGTCCACCGCGACAAAATCTATATCAGTAGCAGATTTTATCATCTTAAGAGTCTCGATGGCTATCTTGTGCTGTGACTGTTTTGGTGTGAGAAATACGATCGTTTTGTCGTTTAAAAGGGCGTACTCAAGAGCTGGTGCAAGTACGGCCACGGTCTTTCCGATTCCTGTTGGGGCATGCGCAATCAGGTGACCATTATCTGATAAAACGTCCCATACATCAGTTATAAACTCTCTCTGGCCGGATCTTACTCTTGGGAATGGAAATAGTTCTGAGCATTCATAAGGCATCTATATACCAATATCTAATGCTTCAGCTATCTCTTTATATCTGTTACGAATTGTTACTTCTGTTACTCCAGTGACATCTGCTATCTCTTTTTGGGTCTTTCGTCTACCAAGAAGCGTGGCAGCGATATAAATTGAAGCAGCTACCAGCCCTACTGGCCCTTTCCCGACTGAGACATCCTTATCTTCAGCCTCGCTCAATATCTCGATCGTCTTTGCCTGAACATCACCGTTCAATTCAAGTCTGGAACAGAAACGCGGTACGAGATCCGCAGGAGAAACGGGCTGCAACTTTAAGCCTAGCTCTCTCGATATATATCTATAGGTTCTTCCGATTTCTTTCTTACCGATCCTTGAGACTGCTGCCAGCTCGTCTAGTGTCCTTGGAACCCCGTACTGTCTGCAAGTAGCATAGAGTACTGCTGTTGATAATCCTTCAATACTCCTTCCACGGATCAATCCTTTCTCGGCAGCCTGTCTGTAAAGCAAAGATGCTCCTTCCCTTATACTCCTTGAGAGGCCGAGTGCAGATCCCATTCTATCGATCTCCGAAAGTGCAAATACAAGGCTCCTCTCACTTGAATCGCTCACATTTATCCTTTTCTGCCACTTTCGCAATCTGTAGAACTTGGCCTGGTCTCCGGAGGAGATGGTCTTCCCGTAGGTATCCTTATTTCTCCAATCGATAGTTGTTGATAATCCCTTATCATGAATTGTGTATGAAGCAGGAGCTCCGGTTCTTGCCCTCTTCATAGTCTGCTCAGAATTGAAAGCCCGCCACTCGGGCCCCTGATCAACGATCTCTTCTTCGATAACGAGGCCACACGAACCACAATACAATTCCCCCTTCTCATAATCATGGACGATGCTATGTGATCCGCATTCAGGACATTCTATCGGTTCATCATACCTAGAATTGGTAGTATCATTATATTCAACTTCTTCCATCATCAATTACCTCATCTATCTCTAAAACGCTTCTAATTCTTTTAAAAAAGATAATACGATCTTCAATTGGCATTTTTGCCACAAGTAATGTTATATCCTCTTCGATACAATCAAAGATTTTAGTTTTACCATTTTCGGTAATTTTATACGTCTTTTTATACCTCCCCTCTCGAATAATGCTATCACAGACCTCGCCTGAGATAAACCGTTCCCCCTCCAGTTTCTTCAAGTGCTGGCTGATAGCGGAGATGGACATTCCAAAGTTACAATCCTTGAATAATTCATACGCAGTACAGCCTAAACCGACTCTACATATGACCTCTGAGAGTATCAGCTTACGATTATGATTATCCATTAACTTTTTAATACCCATAACCCCACCTAATTGATTAAGAAAAATATATTGGTTAGTATTAGTTACTACTTATTAGACCATAAAGATTTTGGTAAAAATTAATTATGACCCCCCTCTCGAAGAGTCTATACGCTCCAGATATATTAATTTTGCCCTCATAATTTCGGTAAAAGTTCTTTTTTAATGGCCATAGAATATTTATCTCACCTGAGAAGTCATTGTTATTGCCATGATAACAATCGATATAAATCAGAAGGTCGATTATACCATTGGTAATGATCGATATTGCAACATATCTGATTCGAGCAACTATTCTCATAACCGTAGGAATTGTCCTTGCAAATATTGCCCTTGAGACCAACATACTCAACAGATTATCTACTCTAATAGGGCCACTTAGCAGAGTACTTAACCTTCCCAAGGCGAGTGTCTTCTCACTTATGACATCATTTTTGAGTCCGACAGCAGGTAAATCCGTTCTTGCGGAGTTCTATAAAGACGGCGAGGTTGGCGATAGAGAAGCAATTGTGACCGTTGTGATGAGTACGTTTCCGGTAGTCTTCAGTGAATCGTTACTAAGAGCACAGGCTCCAATTGCACTCATCCTCCTAGGACCGAGGATCGGTGGGATTTATATAGCTCTAAGGCTCCTCTCATCATTTCTTCAAAGTTTTGCTGCATTCATATACTCAAGGTTCTTCTTACCCGGTGTGAACATACTTGAAGATGACAAAAGGTACAATCTGGAAGAGATTGATAGAGATCCGCCTTGTATAAAGACGGCTCTTAAAAAGTCACTTAGGACACTGAAGCGGGTAATACCAATATTGATCATCACATTCATCGTTATTTTTCTTCTTTCGGATTATGGAGTAATGGATCATGTTGCTCTGTTCTTTGAACCCATCCTAAAATCTCTTGGAATTCCAGGCGAATCTGCAACCGCCCTCATTGCACAGTTTATCCACTACTCTGCCGGATATGCCACAGTGGCGCTTCTCCTTGTAGAGGGCGTACTTACTGAAAAACAAGCGATAATCACACTTCTCATCGGAAGCATGCTCGGGATAA
>JAXHUQ010000076.1:0-7655 GCA_034189535.1 Halobacteriota archaeon
CGATGGTCTCTATCGTCTCATCCGGAAAGGCCACGCTCGCGAAATCGATCAAGCTCTCCTTCTCTTCCATCGATAATTTATCATATGCTGCTTCACCAGCTTCAATTGACCTTTGGATACGGGCCTTTTCTTCTTCTGTAAGGATCACGGCGGGTGTTGATTCAACCTCTTCAACCGCCTCATTTTCATCTTTTTTTCCTCTTCCTCTCAATCTGTCCATTACACTCATCTCAACACCTCATCCAAACAAGATACTACGGTATCTATCTCTTCTTTTGTTATAACCAGTGGTGGTACCACCCTTAAAATTTTTTCTAAAAGGCAGTTTATGAGTACACCTTTTTCTCGCAGCCTTTCAGTAATTTCTCTTGCATCAAAATTTAATTCCAGACCAATCAGAAGTCCTTTTGCTCGAACGTCACTTATTACACCATCTTCACTTAAACAACCTATTTTTTTGGTGAAGTATTCTCCCATCTCCCTTGACCTACCGACTAGCTCTTCCTCAATGATCACATCTATCGATGCGAGCGCCGCGGCACAAGCAAGCGGATTTCCGCCAAATGTTGCCGCATGATCACCCTTCTCTATCTTTTCTGATACACTTTCAGTAATTGCCACGGCACCTATTGGAAAACCTCCTCCTAGAGCCTTGGCCATAGACATAATATCCGGCTTCACGCCAAAGTGATCCTTTGCAAACCACTCTCCTGTCCTGCCGAAGCCCGTCTGAACTTCATCGAATATCAAAAGGGCACCATTCTCGTCACAGATCTCCCTCACCTCGGTTAGGTAGTTATCAGACGGTATCCTTATTCCGCCGCTCTCTACCTGAATCGGTTCGAGTATAACAGCGGCTGTGTCATCTGTGATCTTTGACCTGATCGCATCCGAATCGTCGTAAGGCACAAAGCTTACTCCCGGAACCAGTGGTTCGAATGGATCTCTGTACCTCTCCTTCGATGTGATACTAAGTGAGCCCATCGTCCTTCCATGAAAAGATCCTTCGGAAGAGATGAACTCCTTCTTCTTCGTGACCCTCCTTGCAAATTTGAGAGATGCCTCAACTGCTTCCGTTCCTGAGTTACAAAAGAAGAGCCTGTCAAGCTTCGTGAGTCCTGCAAGCTTCTCAGCAAGTTCAACCTGTTCCTTTACGTAGAATAGGTTGGAAATATGCATCAGTGTCTCAACCTGCTTCTTTATTGCCTCTACAACCTTTGGGTGGCAATGACCTACATTATTTGTTGCAATACCGGCAACACAGTCAATATATTCATTTCCTTCAATATCCCAGACACGAGACCCGCTGCCTTTCACAAGTACAATCGGTCCCCTTGTATAATTCTGTAACACATACCGTGCATCCGTTTCAAAGACATTATTTATCATATGACTCCAGAGAGTTAAACTGTTCAGACCAAAAATATTGTGCTTCCACACTCTTTTAATTATTGTTTTTAACTCACCACACACCACATTATTAATCCGTAATTAGTCACATAGTAACATAATATGAGGATCTCTCATGAGTGCCTACTCAGGAAGTGATGAAGAGTTCAGAAGGAAAATCGGAACATATGATGATTTCGTAAGTAGTATCTCTAGAAAAAATCCACTTAGAGACTTGATTGGTCTCAAACAGTTCCCTACACACGGAGGCCTTGATCCTCTTGAACACACCTATTATGTTCTTTTAATTCTGAAGACAGATGACCTAGAAGTATCAATCAAAGAAATCTCTCGATCGGAAGCCGAGATAATAAGAGTTGCCGTGAAATATCATGACGTGGGTAAGGTAAAAGGTCCGTATAACCTGAGGCACGGTCTGAAATCAGCTCCCATAGCAAAAGAAGTTCTATCGTATCCCCACCTATTTGGTGAGGAGCAATTTAGCAATGAAGAGATAGCTCTGATAACAAAATTAATAAAGACTCATGATGTGTTGGGGCGATTATCTCAAAGGTTGATCACAACAAAGACAGCAATAAAAGCTCTGAGCCCTCCGGAAGAGTTAGATATTTCTACGGAAGATCTTCTGGATGTCCATTACCAGATAATAATGGCTGATATTGCTTCTATTCCAGGGCTAAAAGGGATGGTTAAACAGATAGATGCAACATATAAGACCCTTAAACAGGAAATAGATAGTAATTGATGGCACGCATGCTAGTTCAAAGATAATCGGTCCTTGGTTTTTAAAATTTTGTAATCCAATATATAAGGTTATCCATTAACGGAAAACTTTATTTATTCATATAACTATACCCTTATAT
This sequence comes from Halobacteriota archaeon, assembly GCA_034189535.1. Lineage (GTDB taxonomy): Archaea > Halobacteriota > Syntropharchaeia > DAOWMC01 > DAOWMC01 > JAXHTN01. The sequence continues at coordinate 2,274 of JAXHUQ010000076.1, forward strand.
AGAAGGGGTATTCTAAGCCCCTAAGAACAACCTATATAAACTGTGATAACAATCATATCTACTGAAAATGACACTCGAGAAGGTATTTGGGAAAAATGCACAGTTGATTGTGCTCGAAAATCTGTTGGACAAAGGGACTAATTATCTCTCAGGAATTGCTGAAGACACGGGGCTTTCTACTTCAAGCGTTTCGAGGGTGATAGAACCCCTTCTTTCCAGTGGTATCGTAACGGAAGAACGTTTGGGAAAACATATCAGGATCTTCAAGCTGGACTATGATAGCAATTTAACAAAACTTGTGATCAAGTTCTACAAGGACTCAAAGGGCCTATTGAAGGGATAAGCCTTTTAAAGTCTCTTTAATCTGAAGACGAACTTACAACCTAAGCCTTGTTTGCTCTCTGCCCATATCCAGCCGTTATGGGCTTCAATGATTCCTTTACATATAGAGAGGCCTAAGCCGGTGGAGCCTGTCTTGGCAACAGCATTCTCGGCCTGATAGAACTTTTCAAATATTTTTTCCAGATCATTTGGCGGTACCCCAATTCCGGTATCAATCATACTCACTTCGACTTCTTCGAGAAGGCCTTCCACTTTTATTGTAATTCCACCTTCATTAGTAAATTTTATGGCGTTTTCAATCAGATTGATGAATACCTGGGCCAATCTATCCTTATCTACTAGAACCATGGGCGATTCTTCCGGTAGATCAAGAGTTAAGAAGAGACCTTTATTTGTGACCAGCTGTTCAATCTGATCAACAGAGAATCGGACTACGGAATTAATCTCAAGTTCCTTCAACTTCAACTTCATCCTACCTGATTCGATCCTGGAGATATCGAGAAGGTCTTCGACGAGACGAGTCTGACGATCGACATTTCGACAGATAATACCTATAAGCTCTTTCTCGGAATCTTTGTTGTAATCTCCGCAAGCAAGCATCTCTGCCGATGTCTTCATCGCTGAGAGAGGGGTCTTTAGGTCATGAGATACCGTAGATATAAAGTCCGATTTCATCTGGTCCAGCTCTCTTAACTTCTGATTTGCAACTTCCAGTTTTTTATTCGATCTCTTCAAATCATCGGTCTTTCGTCCAACCTCATCTTCCAGTATCTTGTTCCAGCGTGAGAAGTTGAGGGAGTAGTAAATACCTCCTAAGAGCACTATTATAGCCATAGTTATGATCAAGTAAGCCTGACGAGTGTAAAGAGAGGATATGATCTTGTCAACTTCATCTGCAGAGGTGTGCAGTCCTACAGACCACATCATATTTCTGCATCTTACGGGCGTATAAGAGATTATCTGTTCCTCTTTTTCATCACCACGTTGGTAGTTAATTGTGCCACTTCCCCCACCCATCTGTTCTTCAATAAGTGGCATAATACTACTGCACGACTCTTCGGTACAATTAAATATCACACCATAATCCTTACCTATCTTACTCTCATCGTTATCATAAACCACCAAACCATTATCATCGATGATGTAGATATCTCCAGATCCATCAGTTTCAATAGATGAGATAAAGCGATCTGTTATCGTTGATAACTCTATTATTGCAAGTATTGCACCCCTAAACTCTCCTTCGTTGTATACAGGCACCCAAACAAATGAGGCCATACCACCCTCAAATAAGGGGACAGGATCTGTGATCGACGTCCTCTTGTTCTCCCTTACAAATTCGAAGATTCTACTTCTGTTCTCGGCATACAAATCGTATCCAACGGGTGTCTCATCGACTGGATAACCGTTTACTACGATTCCATGGGAATCTATAAATTCAATGCCGTAGAACCCTCCTGTATTCTCATACATAGTCTCGAAGGCTGATTGAAAACTATCCGGGTCTATCTCAGCCCCTTCTATGGCAAGCATCTCAATTAATAATACCCTCTCATCCAAAAAATCCTCTATACCATAAGCAGTCTGTTTCGCTAGCATAAGCTGCTGCTCATTGAACTGCTCCTGTATTACCTCTCTCGTCTCGTTGTATGATTCATTTCCCAAGAATGCAATAATAATTACAATGACAACGCAAGCTAAGATTATGAATACATCCCTTGACGAGATATTCATCAGATCTCCCTATATGGTTAGAAAGGTTAGAAAGCTGCTCTACGCAGGACCATCTTTACCCTTGCTTTCAGTTCGGATAAGTTGAATGGTTTGGTGACGTAATCGTCAGCACCTACCTCTATGCCCTCGATTTTATTGTCTACCTCGCTTACGCATGTGAGCATTATTACAGGTACATGACTTGTCATCGGATCTTCCTTCAACTTTTGACAGACCTCATAACCATCCATCACAGGCATCATAAGATCAAGTAATACCAAATCCGGATGTTCGGCATGTACCATATCCATGGCGGATGGCCCGTTCATTGCTTCGATGACTGCGTATCCTTCAAATTCCAGCGCCATCTTCAATGATTTGAGCGAATCGATCTCGTCATCCACAATAAGGATTTTGGTTCTGTCATCTGCCATTTTATCCAGTCTTGACTTCACCTCGCTCACTTCAATTCCAAGCCTTTCTGCAATCTGCTCGGGAGGAGTTTTATTGTCCTCCTCAAGCATTCCAAGGATGTTTTTGTCAATTTCTCCCATCATGTTACGCCCTCTTCTATTTATTATGGTAAATTATGGCTAATTAAGTCTACCGGATTTTACCTAATTTAAAGATGTTGATTTATCTTGTAACATGATATCTGAATTGATGTACATATATCTTTAATACATGTTCAAAAAAATAGGATAGTGGTCATAATAATGGGAGAAATTGCTTTAGATATCAAAGATATAGGCACAGGATTGTGGGATGGAAACAGAGAAGAGAACGAATTATTGGAGATTGAATTTCATAACTCTATAGAGAGAGAAAGATTTGAGATGAGTTCTCCTTTAAAGAGGCTACTGATTCTGCCTCATTGCATGAAGAGGGCGTCCTCTTGCAAAGGAAATTATTCTGAGTCAGGCTTCAACTGCGTCTATTGTGATAAATCTTGTCCAACATTCAGGCTGAAGACATTTGCCGAAGTATTGGGTTACAGGGTACTTATTGCTCCAGGCACAAATATCTTGAAGAAGTATCTTGATGCAAAGACTCCCGAAGGTATCGTCTATGTAGCATGTTACGAGGAACTTGTATCAGGTCTGAATTTAATCCGCTCAAAAAGACCAGAGATTCCGGTTCTTGTCAAAGCGTTATCCAAAACAGGGTGCTCAAATACATCGGTCGATGTTGATAAAGTTAAGAATGTCTTGAGAATTCCACAGGTTGAGCAGCAAGAATTGTAACTTAGATCTCCTTAATCGTAATCAGGGAAGGTATACCAAGACTGCTGCAACTGAACTGAAGTCTTCCCCTTCAACAACGGTTGACTCTATATGAAACTTGCTCTCGAAGAGCCCCATATTTCGCATCTTTGCCATCTGGTTCAGTTTTCTTTCAAGCACCTCTTTTATGTGTAGTTCTGAGTAATGGCCATGATGCTCGCAGACTATACCGAATCTCTTGCCCTCACCCTCCAACCAACCGTATCCCAGACCTGCACCTATAGTCTCACCCACCTTACCATCCATCCTCGCAATGACGCAGAATGTAATCGTTCCCGGAGTGATACTTACCGGATCTACTTCTTTACAGTCTTCCGGAAGGATAGATGAGACACCAACAAGATTGCACTCCGATATTCCTGCATTCACGAGGGCTTGATCAAAAGCATTTAGCTCTGAACAACCCATTCCAATGCCTGATACAACAAAAAATCTCTTGGGAGTGAACATTTCAACCATTACAGCTTTTCTAGCCTCCTACTCACATGTAGGCATACCTGGCAAAATCCTCTGATACTTCTTCGAACTCTTTTAGTTTATCCTGGGAAGATGTCGGTTTGACACGCTTGAGTGCGGCTTCAAAGTTGTCTTTAGATATCACGATATCCTTGGAATTAGACCTGATCTCATCGTCATCTGCGCTTGATTCAATAAATTCTCTCATAGCGGTTATGGTGGCTTCCCTGCAAACCGCTGCGATGTCCGCACCAACGTATCCTTTCAAACTCTTTGAAATTCGCTTCAGGTCGATATCGTCCGCTATGGGCTTATTCTTCGTATGTATCCTGAATATCTCTTCAATCTCTTTTTCGCTGGGTGGCTTAACGTAGATCAACCTGTCAAGTCTACCGGGTCTAAGTAGTGCGTTATCAACCATGTCCGGTCTGTTCGTGGCAGCTATAACGATAACATCTTTTAGTTCTTCCATGCCATCGAGCTCGGTGAGTATCTGAGATACAACCCTCTCGGTCGCATTAGAATCGGTACTGGATCCCCTTACCGAGGCAATTGAGTCTACCTCATCAAAGAAGATTATGCATGGTGCGGCCTGTTTCGCTTTTCTAAATACTTCGCGCAGAGCTTTCTCGGATTCTCCAACCCATTTGGAGAGTAGTTCCGGGCCTTTTATACTGATAAAATTTGCTTCCGATTCGTTAGCAGCGGCCTTCACAAGAAGTGTCTTTCCGGTGCCAGGGGGCCCAAATAGAAGAACACCATTCGGCGGTTTCGTGTCCAGTTCTTCAAAGACCTCAGGATATTTTATCGGCCATTCGACAACTTCCTCCAAGTCCTGCTTCGCACTCTCAAGTCCTCCCACGTCGTCCCAGTCAACCTTTGGAACCTCGACGAAGACTTCCCTCATGGCAGATGGCTCGATATTTCGCAAGGCTTCGAGAAAGTCTTCTTTTACGACCTTAAGCTGATCAATAACCTCTGTAGGTATCTCCTTCTCGATATCTATATTCGGTAGGATCTTACGAAGTGCGTGCATTGCAGCCTCTTTACACAAAGACGCAATATCGGCACCCACAAAACCATGAGTTTTATCACCGAACTCAGTTAGGTCCACATCATCGGAGAGCGGCATTCCTCTTGTATGAACTTGTAATATCTGACATCTTCCATTTCTATCGGGTATGCCAACTTCAATCTCCCTATCAAATCTCCCGCCTCTTCTCAGAGCCTCGTCAAGCGAATTTGCCCTGTTGGTTGCAGCAATAACCACTACCTGTCCTCTGGACTGTAAACCGTCCATTAGGGATAAAAGTTGCGCTACGATCCTCCTTTCAACTTCTCCTGTAACCTCACCCCTTTTTGGTGCGATAGAATCAATCTCATCTATGAATATTATTGCCGGTGAGTTGTCTTCCGCTTCGTTGAATATCTCTCTTAATTGCTTCTCACTCTCACCATAATATTTGCTCATAATTTCAGGACCACTGATACTTATAAAATATGCATCAGTTTCATTTGCAACCGCCTTTGCAATCATCGTTTTACCGGTTCCGGGAGGGCCATGAAGAAGAACCCCTTTCGGAGGATC
>JAXHUQ010000077.1:0-7436 GCA_034189535.1 Halobacteriota archaeon
AAAGAGATGATTGGTGAAGAGGGTAAGGCAATAAAGTGTATACATTACGTGGGTGACAAACTTTGGAATTTTATCACCACACTTCAGGATTGAAAACCTTTCTATTCCCAAAGACCACCGCCGCACATGTGGTGGGGGGTGAAGGGGATAACTATTGCAAAAATTACTGGTCTGTCTCAAAAAAAGATGATGCGATATTTTTTATCTGATGCAGGCTAAAAAACTGTTAGATGTTGAGCAGGAAAATTACCTTTCTGCAAGGATTATCCATTTGGGAGATATTTACATTATTTGGTTTTATCGGCGGATTGATTGGAATACTCTGGTATTTTCAAGATAAAATCCTGCCACGTTTCCTCAAGAAAAAAACTGTTGTCAAAGATGAATTTCCTTTTAAGGCAATAGAGCCAACAGAACTGGAAAGTGACCTCACATTAATTGTTAAAGGTCTTAAATATGTTGAGAGGCCAAAATCGCTAACAAAAGCTTCTGAAGAAAAAATTGGTACGCTCATCGTTGGAAAACCTAATGCCGGGAAAAGCAGGGAAGGTCTGGAAGTTGTTCGAGGAATTAATAGAGACATAACGGTTCTTATTCCAAAATCAAGAACTTCTATTCCTCCTTTTAAAGTCCCTCAGGATATTAAAGGGGATGTGGTCTTGTTTTTTGACGACCTTCCGAATTATTATGTAAATCCGAAGGAGTTTTCCGATAGCCTAAAAAGAGCGATTAAAATGCTTGAAGGTACATCAAACAGCGTTTACACTGTCGCAACTGCAAGGACCACAAAACTGGACAGAGTAACCGGCTATCCCGCGGATAAATTCTGGAAGGGTTTTGATATTATAGAGCTTGATGAGTTTGGGGAAAATGAGACTCTCAATCTGATAGATGAACTGTGCAATCATTTTAATATTTCGATAGAGGAGGATGCAAAAAGCAAAATTATGGGTGAAAATGATAGAACACCAAAGAACATTGTCTTCTTCTTTAATCAATTGAATGATTTGAGTGTGAAACATATCTCAATTGTAGAAGCAAATAATTTCAAATCCACTGTTAAAGAGAGCTGGGAGGATCTATACAACAAGCTGAAAGAGGATGAAAGGTCGATCTTCAAAGCAATTGATGTCATCTATGAATGTGGTGTTATTCCTCATAGGGAATTTGTCTCAAGCCTTTCTAGAAGGTACAATAAATCCAGGTTCATCTTTTGTAAGAGAAGAATCGAGAAGAGTATAGACCAACTGATAGAAAAACATCTGATTGTAGATAAAGAGTCTCTGATTTTATGTGATGATATTTATCGAGAAGGTAAGGGTGATGTTGAAGGAAATGTCAAAAACCTGATAAAAATATTGTTTAGGGCATCAAAAGATAAAAATTTGATAAAATATGTAAATATTTCAATAATGGGGTTTTCTGATGGATTAAGCCACAATAGAAATTTTCTCGATGAAAATATAAAATTAACAAGAAAAATTATAGAATTAAATCCTGATCTTGCATTAGCTCATAATAATCTTGGGGTTTTGTTTAATGATTTAAAAAGTATATGATGAAGCAGAGGAAGAGTATAGAGAAGCGATAAGGATAGATCCGGATTATGCAGGAGCTCACGGGAATCTCGGCATCCTTTTTATAATGACAGAAAGACCAGAAGGAGCAAAAAAAGAATTTAAGATTGCGAAGGCGTTGTTTGCGAAGCAGGGGCGAGATGATGATGTGAATAGGGTGGAAGAGTTTTTGAAGGATCTGGAGTCGCTTTGATAAAGATTGCACGAGAGTTTGAGATAGAGACATCTATCTTAAGAATCTCCCCCACTGAAAGCTTCCAGTGGACTGAGGCTGGCAGCCCTATATGCAGGGTATAATCCTGCAACTGAACCGACAATCAGTCCGAATGAGATGACAATAGCAATCAGCAGTGGTGTAATGATGACCTGGACTCCGGGAAATATCTCATGGATCGCAAGGAGCGCTCCTATACCCATTACTGCACCCATCGATGTGCCCATGACTGCAAGAAGGACCGATTCCACCAGTATAAGCTTTATAACGTCCGATTTATACCACCCAGTTGCTCTAAGAACACCTATCTCTTTTGTGCGCTCCATAACAGAGGTTATCATTATTATCAGGATGAAAAAGAGAGAGATCATACCTGAAAAACCTATCATCAGTACAGTCATAAGATCAATATTCTCGGTAAAAGTGTTCATCATTCCCAGCATCGATCTGGTTCCGCCAACTTCGGTATTTGGTAGCATCATCTTCATCTTCCTTATCACATCTTCCTCTACCTTGGGATCAGCACGTACGTCAATTCTTGAAATCTCGTCCGATCTGAAACCTTTGATCTCCTGGGCATCTTCCATACTCATGATGATATTACCATCAGCCAACTCGGACCCGGAATCATATATTCCAACAATCCTAAAATCGTGCTTATCACTCGGCTCCACTCCATCGCTATCTTTGTCAAAGACCAGGGTGATTCTATCACCTATGTCAAAGCCTGTCTCCTCCACAAGCACCATCCCTATCACGCAAACACCAGAAGCACCTTTGCTGAAGAGAACACCTCTTGTTATATCTGTAACGTAAGTGTTCATCAAGAGTTCTTTGGACGGATCGACACCAACAATACGAGCACCTCCCATCTCGCTTTGGAACTCTTCGGGAAGGCTTGAGATCATATCTTCATCTATAAGTCCACCCAAAGGTTTGGTTTCTGCCCCTTCTATCTTGACATAACCATACACCCTTGCGACAGTGCCCGTAACTCCCGGTATCCTTCTAATCAAATTCTCCGTATCCTTGTCAAGTACACTGGAAAGGTCCATCTCACCATCTTCAAGTACACCAATATCACCGACGATTGCTAGGGAAAGCTCATCAAGCATACTCGACATACCAAGCATTACGGATAATACGACGACCAAGAGTATCACTCCGATCGAGACACCTACCGATGCAAGAAATGTTCTCAGTTTTCTTCTGAAGAGGCTTTTATAGGCGATGAAGTACATATTAAATTAATCCTCGTTATCTATCGTATTTAAATTTGTATAAATCTGTATATATACTTGATTATCTAAGTAATCAATCCGAGCCCGTCAATACAACGACATGCACCCCATCATCGAGATTATGCTCTTTATGAAACTCAATCAACCCACCAAGTGCACTTGCTGATGCAGGTAGAGTCTTGATGCCTTCAATAGTTGATACCATCTTTTGGTATAGAGTCATCTTCTCGTCTGAAAGTCCGATACCTGATCCATCAGTATCGTATATTGCATCAAGGGCTCTTTGACCACCAAAACAATGGAAAGCGATCAATGGCTCATTCACCTCGGATAACCGAAGATCTGATGGGTTGAGATCCCTTACGATCTTGAGGCCCATTTTGAAACTCTCGATAACAGCGTTGTTGTTCTGGGTGCTTACGCCGATAATCCGTGGCATATTTGATATCTCATTTCTCTTCAAAAGCTCAATAAATCCATTGTAAATCCCAGATAGGATAGTGCCATTACCTACAGGTACTGATATCGTGTCGACCTCTCCTATATCGCGTACGATCTCTTTTGAGATGTATGAGCATGACGCGAGTGATGAATCTATATTTGAACCACTGTTTGCATCATAACAATCATTTTTCTTCGCATATTCAATTGAAGACCTCACCAAATCCTCGTATTCTCCTTCATCTCTGATCAGGCCCACTCTGGATTTTTCCAACTCAAGTAACCGCTTGTTTGTATATTTGCGTGGGACAAAGATGTGTGCGCCTAAATTGAAGTGAGAAGCGTAATGCGCTATAGCCGCACCATAATTACCACAGGTCCCTACTGTGATGTCCTTGTAACCATTATTAATGGCCGATAATACATGCATCAGAGCGTGTCTGTCTTTGTATGTTCTGGTGGGGTTGTTACCCTCATTTTTTAGATAGATCCTTCTTAAACCTATCTGATCTTCTAGCCCCTTTGCCCTGACAAGAGGGGTATTTCCAATTCCGAAAATCCTGGAATATTCCTCAAAGGAGTCCACTTACTCACACCAACTCCATTAAGTATCTCGGAATTCCCCTTGAGTTGACATGGGTTATCTTGTAACCTAGCTCATTTATTGCCTTGGAAAGCATTCTTGTGACCATTTTTTTGCTCTCGGAATCGGCCATGTCCATGTCGACCTCAGGAAGTTCTATATAAAAACTACTTTCAGACACCTTTTCAAGCTCTTCTTCAGTTCTTACTACCCGGTAATCTTCCAGCTTAAATCGCCTTTTCTGCAAATTACCAACCCAAATCACCCTATCAGTCTCCGCCGATCCATGAGCATCTGTATCCCAGACTCCGTAGAGGTTTCTTGCCAAGTAAACACCCCTAGAGAAAGCACCGATCGATGTAACGAGTGGGCTTGTTGCAAGACCTAGCATCTTTGCATTCAATGGATCGATTGTGCCGTAGATCTTGATTCTGAATGGGGACCCGGCTTTCTTCAAGATCCTTCCAGGAACTTCCAGAGCAAGTGGATTTTTAAGAAGCGAATTTACGATATCTCCCAAAAGATTCACTGCAAACTTCCCAACTCCGGTACTCTGAAGTGTCGTAGTAATCGCGCCTTCATGTCCATAAAGTACCCCCTTTTGAAAGGTTGCAGATACTCGAACATATGCAACAATCTCTCCTTTCTCCTTAAGAGCCAGAAGAAGCCCTGTGAGTACGCTGAAATGTTCGCTGAGCATCTCCGGTTTCAAGATTCTTGCCGGAGCAGAAACATCTCCCCAACCAACATCTTTTTGAACCTTTACGCAAGCTTCAAGCCCCTCTAGGGTTGTTACGTTTGTAACAAGGGGATTTTCATTGTAAATTCTCTTTGTAAGATCATTGAGCGAGACTTCCTCCGTTTCAACCTCCATGTTATCCAGTTTCAGGTGAACAAGTATCTCCTTCTCATCGTTACTATCATCCTGTATCTCGAAGAGTTCATTGAGTTCTCTCAGCCATTCATCCTTTAGAAGCCATACAAACTCAGTCGCCCCTCTCTTCACTGCTTCTTCTTTGATAGCATCGAAAAGTTCGGTTGCATCCTCGCCGAATAGCTCATGGATCCAATGGATATTCGCCTCAAGAGTGGCTGTCACTCTGCTGAAACCAACAAGCTCGTCATTTATCTCGATTCCGATCACATATCCCCTATCAAGCTCTTTGTACACTTCTCCAAGCGTATCAACTCGAAATACGTCTATCGGCGTGATATCTCCCCTGCCATCCTTTTTCATAAGATTAACGCATCTATCAAACTGACCCAAGTCTTTAAGTTTATTAATGCCCACAAGTACCACATCGCTACTTCTATATCCCTAAGGACTCTTATTGCTTCGAGATAACTATATAAATATCTTGCTATACATAACTAATTTTCATAAATTAACATCATTATTATGCCTTTTATTATTTTTATAAATATTTTGTTTTTCCAAGATATTATGGAAATAGAAATTAATTGTTAAGGAATAAGAATCAACTAGTATGCCCAAAATAGAGGTCTTACTCATCAACTCCAGGCGATCTGAGAGATAAAAAGAAGATTGAAAAAGGATAGCAAAGAATTTTGAAGATGATAAAATATTTTTAAATATTCGGTTTATTTATAAGAACTGCTCGATCATATCGAGATCGACATACATCTTCATCTCCTTCTTCAGACTATGAAACTCTCGCTTCTCCACAGCATTTGAGTCGAGATGAATCAGTAGTCTTGAAGATGAGATCATGAGATCATCGTTTATCGCCTGTATAAACTTAAGGACCATGCCAAAATCGTTCTGAGATATGAGGTATTCAAGTCCGTCGATGAGTATAATACCGTCTTTGGCATCCTTTATGAAATTTACCAGGGTGGATTGAAGTTTTGTGAAGATATCTGAGGGGTGTATACAGGTCATAGTGTCGATCTCATTTCTTGTGAGCCAGATAACCGGTGTCTTCAAAAGGTCATACTCCTTTTTTATTCTGCGTGAGTTCTGCCTTGTTACGCATAAACCAGGTTTACCGTGTCTTACAAGGTCTATAAATATGTTGTAGGAGGGGTTTGTATCCTCACTATCTATGAAATATATGATTCCTGCATCTAGGTCATACTCAAGTTCAGTATCGATACTCTCTTCTTCAACCGGTTTTATGATCAGGCCTGATATCTCGGATAAATCTTTGAGGGTCACAATCATGCCTCTTGTCTCTGATCCCTCTTCAATTAGGGCAGTAGAGGCATTAAGTGGAACAATGCCATCACTCTTTACAAGATCTATCGAGAAGTTGTTCTTCTTCTTCATCTCAATCACTTGACCCAGGATTGACGAAATGGGTCTGCCTATGCAATCGAGGTCATCCAAAAGTCTTTTTGCACTTTTATTAACCGTCGTCACTCTTCCATGTATGTCAGTTGATATCGTTGCTATCGGTGACTCTTCAATTAATTTCTCCAGTTGTTTTGTCTTCTCCTCGAGACTAGATCTGTATATTTTAAGCTCTTCTTCTGCCTTTTTTCTTGCTGTAATATCTCTAATGAATATAAAATCGGCTGGTTTTCCTTCATACTCTATCGGACCGACATTGACAAGAACCGTCAAGATCTCACCATCACTTCTTACGGCCCGTGTCTCGTACTGGACATTAGATGTTCTCTTCATTACACCCTCTTCATACCCCTCAACTTCGATCTCCTCAAAATCAGGCGAGATGTATCTTGAAAAATCGGTATTTAACATCTCACTCATCTCATACCCGAAGATCTGAGCCATCCGGTTGTTGACAAATTTGAAGAGATCGTTCTGAACGATCACTATTCCATCGTTCGATCTTTCTATCAAGTTTCTATACTTGTCTTCGGAGCTTTGTAAGGCGTCTTCAGCCTTCTTCTGCTGAGTGATATCCATTATGAAGCCTTCGATCTCCAGTAGTTCCCCCTCATCTGAGTATATACCCGATCCCCTCTCAAGGACCCACCTCTCTTCTCCTTTGACCGTATGGATTCTGTATGTGATACTAAATGCCTTTTTTTCATCGAGTGCCATCTTCAGCTTATTGAAGACGTAATCCCTATCCAGTAGATCTATGAACTGCGTGTAGGATATCCCACTAAGATCTGAGAAATGGTATCCCGTTATTCCGATGCTCCCCTCACTTGAGTACAAAAGAGTCCTATCTTCATCATTCCTGCACCTGTAAGCCATACCGGGAAGATTCTTAAGTAGATTCGAAATCGATCTCTGACCTTCTTTGAGCCTCTTCTCCGTTTCAGAAAGCCTTCTTTCGATTCTTATCTGGTCAAATACGCGTTTTACAACCTTGGGAATATTTTCTATTAGATTTTCATCCTTTACGAGGATATCACGGGCGCCGAGCTTCATCATATCTACTGCA
>JAXHUQ010000078.1:0-7345 GCA_034189535.1 Halobacteriota archaeon
GTTCGATGGATAAAGGAAAAAAATCATCACGCTTTTCTTTCACATAGAAAGAAAAGATTTGGGGGGTAGTGTCCTTTGGTAAATGACGTTGTAGGGTTAAGGAAGTGAAGTAAATTTTTCCCTCTTTGACTACGCCTCGAGTGCCTCCTTTAAAAGTTCCTTTTGTTTCTTTGAAAGTTTTTTAGGAGTCTCAACAATGACCTGTACATGAAGGTCCCCTCTACCTTTGCTGTTAAGTCTGGGCATTCCCTTACCTTTTAGTCTGAAGCGAGTGTGAGTCTGAGTACCAGATGGGATCTTGATCTTTGCCATCTTGCCATCGATGGTCTGGACATTTATCTCCCCTCCAAGAGCCGCCTGTAGGAATGTTATCGGTGTCTTCATGTGAAGATTACCACCCTTGTGCTCGTAGATTTTGTGAGGGAGAACCTTGAGTTCGACATGCATATCTCCAGGTTTACCACCACTTGTTGAGGGCATGCCACCACCGGGAATCTTGATCTCGTATCCTGTCTCCACACCTTCCTTGATCTTTATCTTAGTCTTAGTCTCTTTTTGTATGAAACCACTGCCACCGCATTCTGTGCAGGGACTGATCAGTCCTGAACCTCCACATGTGGGACACACACTAGATGTCATGATACGCGCACCACCACGACTCTGAACCACCCTTACGTTACCCGATCCCTGGCAATTGAGACACGCCTTTGACGCAGCACCGCTCCCTGTACCGGTGCCATCACAGCTCTTACATTTTCTTGACATCGGTACTTCGATCAACTTTTCTGCCCCGAAGAAGGCATCTTCAAGGGTTATCTCAAGATTAACACTTACATCGGCTCCTTTGCGTGCCCGCATACCCGAAGGGCGTTCACCATAGGTACCTCCGAATGGAGATCCCGAAGATCCCATCCCACCAAATATCGTCTCAAATATACCGCTTCCGAATATATCTTCTACATCTCTTTGGTGCGTGAAGTTATTCCAGTTGAATCCCTGTGAACCGAATGCGTCTTCGGCTGCTTTGTGACCATACTGATCATACTTACTCCTCTTCTCTTTGTCGATCAGGACCTCATAAGCCTCTGATATCTCTTTGAACTTCTCTTCTGCCTCTTTCTTATCCCCCTCAAATGTGTCGGGATGGTACTGTTTCGCAAGTTTTCTGAATGCCTTCTTGATCTCATCTTCTGAAGCACTTTTACTCACGCCGAGAACATCGTAATAGTCCCTTTTTGCCATAATACACTACTCTTCGCCTTTAAATGCGCAAATTGCCTTCAATGCACTTACAGCACGATCTATTGAGCTATATACCGGAAAACCGATCTCTTCAAGCTCCTTTGTGATCTCCTCTACCATATCTTTGTTACCTATCGCAGATACGAGCATAGGCTTATCTATCTTAAGCCGAGATAACTTTTTTGGGTCTACCACCGGAACTCCTGCCATCAGTCCTAAGACAAGAACCAATGCGTCCACACCTTCATCGTCAATAACCGCCTTTATCGCTACATTGAGTGCGTCAAGTCCAGAGGCTTCCATCGCAGGCCAAAGATCAACCGGGTTCGTAAGAAGGTGCCATTCAGGGTTGATCTTCTCCATTCTCATCATCGTCTCAGAAGATAGCTCGGCGATATTCAGTCCGTTCTCTTGGATTCGATCTGCACCAATTACACAACCTGCACCTGTTATACTAATAACCGCAACTCTATCGCCATTTGGGCGAGGAAGAAAAGAGAAAGCCTTTACAAAATCCATGAGCTCCTCGAATCCATCTGCCCTTATGATCCCTGATTGCTTGCATACGGAATTAAAGATTTCATCACTACCGGTAAGTGAACTTGTATGTGATTTTGCGGCTCTTGAACCTGCTTCTGTCCTACCTGATTTGAATACAATAATCGGCTTCTCCTTTGAGACCTCCTTTGCAACCTCAAGAAATCCCCTTCCATCCTTCACTCCTTCGAGATATATTCCGATGACATCCGTATTCGGATCTTCCGAAAGACAGGATATTGCTTCCGCATCATCCACATCGCACTTATTACCAAGGCCTATGACCTTGCTTATGCCAAAGCGTTGGGATGTAACTATGTGGTCGAGCATCATCCCTGCAAAGACGCCGGTCTGAACGATGAAGGAGACATTTCCTTTTGTGATCTCTTTTACCGTAACAAATGTTGTGGTGAAGCTTGCGTATGCGTTGACAATACCTGTGGTGTTGGGACCGACGATTCTTATCTGTGCCTCTTTTGCCACCTCGAGCATCTCTTCTTCAAGTTCGAAGTTACCTTCTTCGGAAAAACCGGAGGATATGAGCACAACCGCTTTGATATTACTTATAGCACACCCTCGCATCACGTCGGGAACCGTCTTTGATGGGACTGCTATGACCGCAAGATCGATCGCTTTACCAACTTCTTCAACGCTCGGATATGTTTTGAGTCCGAGTATCTCGTCTGCAGAAGGATTTATTGGATATATCTCTCCATCGTATCCGAGGTCGAGTAGATTTTGGACTATCGTATTACCCGATTTCCCTTTTGTCCTGGAGGCTCCGATTATGGCAACACTATTTGGTTTTATGAATAGGTCAATACCAGACATATCTTCTTGCACAAAGGGCACCATCAGTACAGTTGATACTCTCTCTTCAGGAATCCATTCCATATATCCGGCATCTTTGACAGAACCTCTTCGACTATGGATTCAGCATCCTTCGTCACTTTAGATATGTCATCTCCGGCATACACTTCAAGATTTATACCCTTCGGTTCCGTGATTGGCGAACCTATCTCACTCACAAGATAGCACGAGACCTGTTCAATATCCGGTTCTTCTTTTACCAGCCTATCAACAATTTTCTGTGCTGCAACATTGTACGTCTTTCCGACATGACTCAATGGGTTCTTTCCGGCTGCTGCCTCAAGTGTCATCGGCCTGTAGGGCGTTATCAATCCACTGGGCCTGTTACCTCTTCCTACCTGTCCATCGTCTCCATGCTCTGCACTTGTTCCGGTTACGGTCAGATAGTATATATCGCTTGCAGGATCGTCTGCATTATTCACATCCACAGTAACCTTTTTATCTGTTACACCCTTGCCAACATCGAGGACCAACTCTTCTACTCTTGCTTTGACGTCATTATACTCATCGGCATTCTGTACTTCACTAGCAATGATTGCACAAGCAACAATGAAGGCCAAATCATCTCTCTTACGAACTCCCATCACCTTAATATCCTCGCCAATGGCAGGGTATTTCTTCTTTATCTCGTCAGAATTCAAGAGCATCTCGGCTTCAAGGGATATCTTCTCGGTCTCTGTCATAGGCCCGAATGCAACACCTATTGAGGTATCATTTGCCCTTGCAACCTCTATGTCTTCATCAAAATTTCCAACTAAGTCCGTGCTTCCGGACCTGATCTTATAATCAATTATTATGTCACTGGATACATCAAGAAATCGGAGTTCGTTATGCAACCACTCTTTGGTATGTTTTACGGCAAATTTTCCTATGGGAACCGGCCCTTTATCGCATCCGTCTATGACGCCGACTGCACGTCCGACAAGCATAAGGTATATCGGTTCAATGACTTCGCCCCCTCCGAATCTTGTATTAGATTGCCCTCCAACCAGCACGCATTTATCCACGTTGTGATGTAGAATACGACCGTAGGCTTCAACATAATATTCGCTGAGTTTGATACTAAGTTCCTCTGCGGCCTTATCACAGATAGTATCAGGATGTCCTTTTCCCTTTCGCTCCACAATCTCCATCGGCAGTCTATTTACCGGAATACCAGCACCCTTGCTTATCTCAAGATTCATATCAATCAATCTTCAGTTATTCTTTATGGATAAACTACTTTTCCATAGGGGGAAGAAGAAACTTACACCCAAGGTTTAGGCCTTTGGTTAGGTATTTATATCATTAGCGTCATAAGTTGTATGAATGGTCTTTTAAATGAATAATATCTAGAGGGGATGATGAGTATTCTTAAGAGAACTGATGCTCAGATCAGTATGGATTTTCTTGCAGGTATCACCATATTCTTGGTGACTTTCATTGCTATAGCCCTATTTATTCCGGGGATGTTCACCCCCTTCCAATCTGAGACTATCGATCTGAATTCGGTAGCCTACAGAACATCAGTCATTTTGGTCGAAGATCCGGGGCGTTGGAATAATACTACAGTTGGAGGGAGCGATTGGGAGAAGAATACCACAACAAGGACAAATCTAAAGAGATTAGGACTTGCCATCGACAAGGATAATCCTAATGTGCTCAACTTAAGTAAGATCAAATACTTCAACAATGAAACATACTTGAACAATTCTGAAATTATCTTCAATCTCAGCCTCTACCGTAGGATTGGTACAACCAACGTGACGTATGGTTACAACATAAGTATCATTAAACTTGGGGACGGAACACTCCTTGCAGAGAGAGGGGACAATATCTCATCTACGAGTGGAGATGTTGTCACCATGAAGAGGACTGTTCTGGCACAGACCGGATATATCGCGTTATTTAATGGTTCTAATTTGACACAAGATAATCCTATAAACAACACAAAGGCGTTGATAAATATCACGGGACCAATAGACGAGGATGTCATCTTCGAGATAACTAATTTTAATATATCTGGTATTGATCCTAAGTTTCAAACTATGAAGATAAATGGGACTCTTATAAATGCTGGAATGGACTTTGACCTTTATAAGAAAACAAACGTCACAGAATTTATATTAACCAATCCGCCACCACCTGTAGGACTCAATAGCACAGATACACTTAAATACGTAATAAATAGTGCCCTCTTTGGTACCGGGAATAATACGATTGAATTAAACTTTGAGAATGTTTCTTTCCCTGGTGGGGGCCCAACAGAATACCCCTCCAACTTACAACCTATCTATGAACTGGCAAGATTGACTGTGAGGGTGTGGTCGTGATGAAGGATGAATCTGCACAGATGAATACGATAGAAGGCGTCTCCGCAGCAGTGTTGATGGTGATCACCCTCTTCTTTGCAACCCAAATTTCAGTTATTACACCTCAGACAGAGATGGTTCTTGATACTCAGCTAAGGCAGCTTGGAAACGATGCATTGGGCGTCCTCGACACAGAGGTGATTACAAACAATTACACCGCGAATTACACATTGCTTGAGAAGTATGTTGCCAATTGGAGCGCAGACGAATTGAACTCAGATCTAGATATGTTGATACCGGACAATATAATGTACAACTTGGATTTCGTCCACCTGGAACAAAATCTCACTACGAATAGATCCAGGGTGATAACAAGCGGTGCACCGGTCGATGATTCTATCGTCGTTTCAAGACTCGTGAGCCTTCATTCGGATGATAATATATCATCCAGATGGAATCGGACTATAGCTCCAAATGACATAAAAATGGTGGATGTGAGGTTGACATTATGGTATATATGAATAAATGGGAAAATGGGAAGTGGTCATTTGATACGAGATGAGCAGGGACAATGGATTCTCATGGGAGGGCTCATGGTGTCAATTGGGATGATCGTCCTATCACTACTACTCCATCAAGCCATGATGTCAGGCTATCAATCTTCTCAGGCAGTGCTAAACTTCCCAAAAGAGGACATTAGAGAACTGGTAAGAGAGACAGAGCGCGAGGTGATGACCGCCGCAGAGCTGGCAAACAGGGCAGGTGCGACCGATAACTTTAACAAGACAATATTGAATTACAGTAGCAATATAAGGCTACTTTATGCAGATCATGGTCAGATTGTAAATATATCCGTGCTTGATATAACTCTTGATGGAAGTAACAACATCTCTAACGCCAACGTCAGTGTAACTTTTATCGACGGTGTAACTACTTATAAATATAGCCCCTTGGTGATCGAATGTTGAAGAAGATGAATGATCTCTTTGAGGATGATAGAGCAGTATCAACCGTTCTGGAGTTTGTATTCACAACTGGGGTTGCCATCTCATTGTTCGTCCTTATTCTACTGTACTCTACAGGGATGTTCATTGAAGCACCTGGTAGAACGGTGGCACTAGAGAGATTCACCGACATTGGTAATGATATTAGCACAAAGATAGTTGACATTTACATAATAGCTCCTGAGAATGGGATTCTTATAACAGATCTGACAATGCCAACAAGCGTTGGCGGTCATGATTATGTGGTTGATGCGGAAGCACATGTTGATCAGATGGTGGAAGTAAGCTCCATGAAAGATTCTGGACTTAGTGTATCCGTAACTATCAATGGAATTACGCAGAGCGTTGGAGTAAATGGATCGACTTATAGTGGTAGTACTGAACACAGGCTGAGTTTTGATTCAAGCAGATAGGAAGGAAGAGTTATGAAAGAACTAATAAGATCTGAAGATGCGGTATCGGAAACGATAGGATTTATACTCATTCTCGCGATAATTATGATCTCAATCGGGATAATCGTGGCTGTGGGATTTCCAATAATCCAACAGACGAGGGACAACTCTCAATTTCAGAACATGGAACAGAGTTTCATGGTTTTGCAGAGTAGTGCAAAGATGGTCGGGCTTGATAACGCGCCGATAAAGACCGTAAAGATGAGTCTTGGCGATGGGACAATGACTGTTCTTCCGAATACTGCGACTATTACTATAAGTAACGGAACGGGATTGGTAAAAGCTTGTACTGTCGGTTCGATCGTCTTTGAGATGAAAAATCGAAGTATCGCATATCAGGGCGGAGGTGTCTGGGGGCGATATGATACAGGAGAATCAGGAAAAATATCCGATCCCAGAATCTCTGTTAGTACTATTGATGGCGAGAGTCACCTCCTGATATCAATAATAAATATAAGCGGTCTTGAGTCTTCAAGAGGTGGCGGAATCGCTTCTGTCTCGTTGAGATATGAGAGTACAGCGGACACAATAATCTTATACGATGATAATGGTTTGGATGTTGCTGTTGATGGTGATTATTCGGCAGCTTGGACGCGTCATATCGATGAGACCGTGGATCCTGCAATAACATACGACACTGTAGTAATAAACGAATATGTGGTGAATGCAACTGTCATCTGAACCTCCCTTGTTTCTCACTCAAGGGTTATCTTACCGTATGAATTGATATTCACAGTAATTGATGCAGATCCTGTATACTCTTATATTGCAGTTATTAGGGCAGGTCCGGCTGTTGATTCTGATACCAATGTTACAACCCACATTCCGCAGCAATCCCTCCCACCCAAAACATTTCCCCCACCCAAACCCATTTTAAACATCACCCCTTTCAATATATGAGAGGGGATGCGATCATGGATATAACAACAACGCAGATAGATCATTTTGG
>JAXHUQ010000079.1:0-7226 GCA_034189535.1 Halobacteriota archaeon
CATCGCACCGCTTCTTATTGACAAAATTCTGAAGAAGTAGGTATGAAGAGTGAGAATGTTGTATTGAGGAATAGGTTCAACAACGCTTCAACTGAGCATACCCATCCTTGCAACACTATGCTTAAGTTTGGGCTTTGAGGAACTAATCTTTTTTAAACCTGCCCGTAATACATCTTCCAATTTACTTACCCATACCTTGCTTCAAACTCTTCATCCGTTCTAGCAAGCATCAATGCCCCTTCGATGAGGCCTGCAATCCCCGGAAGTCCTGTCCAGAAGAAGCAGAGGTACAGTATACCCAAACCCGTATCTCCAAGATAGAATTTATGGACGCCGAAACTCCCTAAAAGTATGGCCAGTATCCCTGCTGTCACTCGCTTGTTGAAGTTAATGGACATTGGTCTCTGCCTCACTCCGCATTTTGGACATATTTCCGCCTCTTTTTTTATTAATTCACCACAGGAATGGCAGAATACCTCGTCTGCCTTCTTTTCCCTTTTAACTTCAGCCATTTCTTCCACCTCCAAAAAACTTATTCAATTAGCTCTCTTAGAACCTCATTATCAATAGCAAGGAACCCCTTTGTAATCTTCGCTATGCATTTATAGAACTCCGACTTTTCATACTCGATCAATTTATCGCAGAAGAGAGGAACCCATTTCATGATGTGATCTTCAAGAAAATCAATTTGTGTCTCAAGAGTTACCACCAATTTTTCTTCATCGTCTTTTGATGACAGTCCTGCCTCACAGAGATGATGCATAAACAAGAGTTCAAAAGCGATATGATCTTCCGGCTCGGGGTATGACTTTGATTTACTGATGCCGGCCTTTCTATAATCCTCTTTAAGCGATAATAGGGATTCTCCACCCATCTTACCATCTACCCAGATCGACTCATATGGTTGCACAGGTAGATTATATGGCCCGATAAAGAGCAGGGTAAATTCATCAACCAGGTCTTCATAGATCTCATCTTCATCCTTACCGGACGCATAACTCTTTATCATCTCAAAGCCTTCAGCCATATCTTTATTCAGTGACTCAATATCCGGGAAGAAAAATTCACCTTTCACAAGATCCTTTGCTAGCTCTCTTGGCGGTTCCTCCAGATACATGCGATATAAAAATGCATACAAATCCCTTCTAAAATTCAGTATGTCGTCAAGCTCTTTCATTTCTCCACCCGTATCTTTTTTAGTGCGACTATTGGCCTGCATTTATCACAGTATGTGATGAGATCGAGATGATCTTCCACTCCA
Source organism: Halobacteriota archaeon (assembly GCA_034189535.1). Classification (GTDB taxonomy): domain Archaea; phylum Halobacteriota; class Syntropharchaeia; order DAOWMC01; family DAOWMC01; genus JAXHTN01. The sequence goes on from JAXHUQ010000079.1 coordinate 1,262, forward strand.
AACTCATGGACCCCGCCTCCACTGACAACACCCGATATCTTCTCAAGTGCAGATCTTGTGATGAATGGTTTGCCGCACTTCTTGCATTCCACCATCTCCGACTCCTTCATAAGTTTGGCATCAGTACTTGTGAGCCTCTTAAAATCAATTACGGGTTTCAATTCTATTGCATTTTCAGGGCACGTACTCTCGCAGATACCGCAAGCTATACAATACCCATGTATGAAGCTGATCTTATCTGTATCCTTTACGAGTGCTCCAGTCTTGCACAACTCGGAGCATGAGTTACATATCGTGCAAGTCTCACCTATTGACATATCGCGAAATGGTATCCCTTCATGATCCACCTCTATTACATCCGGAGATATACCTGTCTTAAGGGAGAGACTTCTCAGTGTATCGATTATTATCTCCCTTTTTCCCAGTTTGGTAATTTCAGGATCAGGAGATTTCCTGTTTCTGATCTTGTCCCTCCTTATTGGTGAGGGTTCCAGCTTATCACTGAAGTTTATAACCGACTCGGCAAAAACCAAAGGGTCTTTTGTATCACACGTTAGAATTCTTTTACCCAGTCCGAATTGCGACAAGAGATTCTCAGCAAAGGGTACTGTTTCAACCGTCAATTCTTCCGAAGGTCCAAAGAGGATTACCCCATCTGCTCCCAACTCGAAGGCTTTCAAGATATGAGCATCCGAGATAAAATACAGCGATGGAACCGATATGCTAAGAACTGGTGGATAGATAATCCTTCTCTTACCGAGATAGTCAAAAACCGGAAGGCCGTATTCTCCTGTTGTGAAGAGTATGATCTTTGGATTAAGGTCAGCATCGAGAATATCGTTGATCTGATGGTAGAAGTAGTCCTGAGGATACTCTGAGAGCTCGGGAATTGTTACCGGGCAGATTGACGTGCAAAAGCCACAACCAAAACAAGAGATATCCTCAAAGAAGATCTTTCCCTCTTTCAGCGATATTGCATCATGTGGGCATGCCAGACATAGATCACAACTTGATGAAAAACTGTCCCCACCTGCACATAGCTCAATATTTCTCAGGTTAAGTAACTTTCTCTTTCTTATTGTGCCTATGTTAGACCTGATTTCAAGAATCTTTGATGGTAAGTCGCCCTCTTCTCTTACAATATGGACACCGAATTGTGAGCTCTTACCCCAATTCTTACAAAGTACAAGTATCTGGTCTGTTCCGATCGTCTTTCTCTTGTTGAAACTTATGGCGTCTGTCGGACATATCTTGATGCACTTATTACACTGGTCACAGCTCGTGTCAATATGGTAGAAGGGAATACTTTTTATCGAGTCCAGCGGACATACTTCAGTACATTTTCCACAAGATATGCACATCTTCGTATCTATGTCACTTTCCACCTCTACTCTAAAATCTCCGATACCTCCTGAGATCTCAATAACACTTCCAAGATCGACCCTGACCTCAGGGTGAACCAGCGGCAAATATTCATCCTTTTCAGTTATGAGGAGGGTGACTCTTGTATATTCTGTAAGATCATTTGCTATCTCTACTGCATCACTTCCACCAATTACAAGGACTTCATCACCTACTTCAATACTCGACTCTTTCTCTTCTAAATTGATCTCAAGGTTATTCATTGCCCTCGAGAGGAGTGCCTTAGCCTTCTCGGTTGCATCACCTTTCTCATGAACCAGACCACACTGCTCTCTAAGGTCAAGAAACATGATATTGCCATTGAAGATATCTTCGAATATATGATTCTTGGCTGTGCATCCGATTATCACTGTGTCCAGTTTCCATCTCTTCACGTCGCCCACTATATGCTCGAGCCCTTTCTGACATAACTGGTCGTGAATTAATAGGCTGGTCACTTCCTTCTTATAGGCCTTCTTAATTGCCTTAAAATCAATATTTATGGTATTGTCACAGCTGCACAAAAAGATACCAAGTTTCATTGATTTCAAGTGTTTTATCTCGTTTCATAAGTGTTTCGGTATTATCCGGGGATTGCGCATACAAGCACTAATCTAAAAAGTCATTGCTGCCCCAAAAGCCCTATCTTCCAGTTCTATTACTTTTCTATAGAGTTTTCTACAGTCGCAATCTAGTCTTTCAAGGAAGGCTACATCTTGTGTCAGTGAGAACTGTTTTATTGCATCTGAGACCTTCCTGTCACATAGCCCGCAATTGTGGGGACCTCTCTTCTGCCCGGATGCAAGCGGATCTGATAGGATAACAGTCTCTCCCAGTTCTGATTTTACCCTTACTAGCGCTTCAACTGCACTCCAAAGCCATGGTGGCCTGTATTCGCCCCGTTGCCACAGGTTATGGACCTTCGTGAAGTTCTGGACGTTACAAAGGTTGATAGATATTGTGGAAGCATACTCAGATATATCCCGTGCCGATCTTACAACGTCTTCAAGTGCCGATCTCTCGGAGAGAAAAGGTGGTTTTAGCAAAAGATATGCCTTAACTCCTGCCCCACACCTCTTTGCAATGTCAGAAGCATCCGAAAAATCCTTAAAACCGAAGTTCTTGTTTACACAATGAGCCCTTATGACATCGCTTGATGTCTCAATTCCCATTGCGATATCAAATTTTTCAAATAGTGAAGCGCATTTTGATATATTTTCCTTGCTTACGAATTCAGGGAGGGTCTCAATTATCACTTTCCGAACTCTTGCGTCATCTTTTAGTCTTGTGAGAAACTCATCTTGGACTGCCTTTGGTACCTCTATTTCATCAAAGAAACTACCGGAGGTGTATATCTTCACTATCAGGCCTTCACTTTCCGGAAACTTCAAAAAAATCTGATCTATCTGAGTTCTTAAGTCTTCACTTGTCACATGTGGTGAACAGTCGTTTTTAAAGCCACACATCAGACAGCTCTTCCAGTAACATCCGACTGTCCTGAATATAACCGTAACCGAATCCATCGGAGAAGTCTCGAAGATTTCTCTTCCCGCCCAAACACCAACAGGTTCGTTTGGTCTTGGATCTCTAGGCTTAGGCATTGCTACTTATCAATTACCAACAGTCACAGTTTCCAATTGGCTTGCTATACTCCATATGACTGTTCTTGTATGAACCGGTATGTTGGGGTCATTACTTATCCCATCCAGCATAGATATCACTGATGCTGCCCGGACACTTGGAGATTCCGTAGTATCAGTCAAAATGCCCCGCACCTCATCGGCAGATCTTCTAATATTTCTAGGAACAGAATCATCCCCAATAACCGAATCTAACATTCCAATACATTGTTTAATAATCTCATCCTTATTATTATCTGGCATTGCACCACCTCACTTAACACATAGTAGCCAGTCCAAAATCCGTAACCTTAGATTATCTGGTAAAGGTCAATATTTACCTCGTGCCAATGTTACTAGTTGTACTAGGTTTTATTTTAATATTCTGTTTTTTAATCCATAGTCACTCGACATAGATCGCAGGTCTGAGAGGAATCGCCTGTCCGCTCTTGTTTTGTGGGTCGTATTCTGCGTCATCCGCATCAAAGATCTCTACTTTACACCCGAATTCTCTTTCAAGAAATGATCTTGCGTCATTGAAAATTTCATGCTCGCTCAGTCTCTCTTTTAAGAGTAGCTCTCTCTTTTCAGCATCCATCGCCTTCACGTCAGCAAGGATCTTCTTCACAAATTTGGACAGGTCCTTTCCGCGCTTCTTCATCCCTTCATCTTCTGTAACCCTCGACATTATCTTTCCAAAATCGAGGTTTTCGCAGGATAAAATCTCATAGAAAGCTATATTCTTCCACTCAGGCGCAAGATAAAGAATTATCTTTGAAGGAATGATCTTGGTCACCTTTATTATCTCGTTCAGATCTTTATAGATCTCCTCAAGCAGCTCTTCGCCTGCAACAACCATATCATTTATAAAATCCGGATCAACTGCCGGGTAACTTTCCCTTGAGACAAATCCGTCATGTTTCTTGCTCCATACTTCCTCACACGCGAATGGTATGAATGGTGTGAGCAGTCTCACCCAATTATCAAGAAGGGTGTTAAGAGTCCATTTTGCCCCTGCCCGCTCCCAATCTGTCCTTCGCCTGTACCATCTTATATCACTCTCCATACCGAAATATGCATACTGAAGTGCCTGTCTTATCTGGAAGTTCTCAAGAGCCTCAGTTGCCGTGCCTATTCTCATCTGAAGTCTGCTTAATAGCCATCTGTCGATCTTCTCGAGCTCTTCTTTGCCATCTCCACCCTCGATAATCTCAAGTGCAAGGTCAAGGAAACGTTTTATCCTGCGTTTGGTTGAGTTTACAAACTCTTCTCTCCAGTCAAAATCCTGCCACGGTTCGGCAGACCCCATAAGAAACATCCTGACAGTATCGGCTCCGTGGTTTTCAATAGCATCAGATAGCAGAATCACATTTCCTTTCGAAGAAGACATCTTGTTACCTTCAAGAAGGCCCATTCCGAAGACAGTCATACCCTTTGGCCAGTACTTCTCAGGAAAGATCGCAGTGTGATGGTATACTTGGAACGTGAGATGATTCGAGACCAAGTCCTTCGCCGAGAGCCTGAAGTCATAGGGGTACCAGTAAAGGAATTCTTCTCTTATCTTCTCAAGTTTCTTGGGATTACCCAATCCACCCGTATCTCCCTGCCCAAAGAAAATGTAGTCAAAGAACTCATCAGTCAAAGACTCCGAGGGAAGCTCATTTATCAGGTGAGATATACAATAATATGACATGTATATGGTAGAATCACTAAGGGGTTCTACGATCCATTCAGTATCCCATGGTAGCTTTGTACCAAGACCGACCCTTCTTGTGCAGGCCCAATCATTAAGCCAGCCTACTGTGCGGTTGAAATCAGCCCTTATCTCCTCTGGTATGAGTGTCATTTTTTCAAGACACCTCGAAACCTTCTGTTTCCATTGAGGATCACTATATTTAAGGAACCATTGATCCTTCAAGATCTTGACATAAACCTTGTTGTTACACCTACAAACAACAGGCCTCTCAGTGAACTCATACAAATTTTCGGCCTTTCCTGAATCACTAAGTTCTGATTCAACCTCAAGCCTTGCGTCATTTACTGACATTCCTTCATATCCTGTTAGCATGACACCTTTTGTAAATTCCGCACCGTAGAGAATCTCTGTGGCCTTCTCAAGTTTTGGGTCATCCTGATTCTCGACACCTAGTGACTCTGATACCTCCTTTGCAGGTATCTCGCCATAGCCTTCAATTTCAATTATCCCAATAGGTGCGATATCACTGTACTTCGGTTCCTTTCTTTTGAGATCCTCAAGGGCAACGTAATCGAAGGGTGCATGTGCAGGGACACTCATCACAATACCGGTACCGAAATCGGGGTCAACAAATGAAGCCGGAAGTATCGGAACCTCTTTGTCATCAATAGGATTTATTACGCCCTTCTCGATCAACTCGGCACAGGATATCGTTCCTGTAACCTTAACATCGAAATTCTGATGGATAAGTTTAATCGAAGACTCTTTGCTTATAATCCACTTCTCGCTATTCACATCTGCTCTTACATATTCCACTTCCGGGTTCGCCCAGACGTTTGTCACACCGTAGATCGTCTCAGGACGAAGGGTTGCTGTAGGGATCACTTCACCGGTCTCTTTGAGCCTGAACTTCACCATTACAAACTCACTTATGCTTGCCTGAGCCCCTTCAAGTAGATCATGATCCCCTACAGGATTATCGCAGTTGAGGCAGTACTTAACAGGGTGTTCACCTTTTACAACCAGACCTTCTTTTTGGAGTCTGTTGTACTGCCAGGTTATGAATTTGCTATAGTGAGGGTCCACCGTCGTAAATCTTCTCCTCCAGTCGATGGAATAACCCATTCTGTCCATAATTTCCTTGTACTCGCTACTGAAGAAACGGACAATCTCGTAAGGATCAACAAACCTCTCAAGGACATCTTCAGGGACTTTGTAAAGATCTCTGTAGAGGCTTATCGCATCAGGA
>JAXHUQ010000008.1:0-31096 GCA_034189535.1 Halobacteriota archaeon
GAAGTTGTGGAAAAGTATATTGAGGAAAACACCAACAAGCCCAGTGTCTTTAAGTAGGGGGTATGGTGACTTTTATGTACTAGAGTGGAATAAAAAAGAATGTTGACGGCGAATAACATGGGTTAGAAGAATAAATTCAAAGCAATTAACGCTTCTTTTTATTGAACTGTCAAAGTTGGGTTTTAATTTTTTGAAGAAATTAGCGGATGCTAAGTGTTAAAGATGGGATAAAAAGGTTTGTGCGGGGGTACCAAAAATGTTTTGGGTGTTTTGTTACTGAGGAATGTGGGTTAGAATATGGAGGATCAGGAAGTCTCCCGAATACCCCTACTTTCCCTCAAATAATCAACAAGCTGTGCGATAACACCTATAACAAGAGAATAATATGCGAGTATAGCGATATTTTCCGCATAAGATTCAGACCCATTTACCAAAACAATCGCAGTGAACATCAATAAAACAATGGCGAAACCAATTAGAATTCTTGAATCATACCTCCTCCAGATGTAAATGAGTAATGTGACAATGAACACCATTAGGACCAAAGATTCCTGTTCTATAAATCTTAAAGACGCGATACAGAATATCATCAATGCATAGGGCATATATTCATCTATATATCTCAAATTAAGACTTTTGAAAGGATTATTCCAGTTTTTTATATTTTTAAAGGGATCTTTTGGGTCATATCTTTGAAAATTAGTCAAAATTTCCGGAAGTGCCTCAAAATATCTGTTCTTGGGTAAAGCCCCAAAGAGAATATCAAGATCCTCCTTAGTAATTAATCCGAATATCATTATGATTGCCAGATATACTCCCCCCGACACCACGACATCTAATAGAGTATAAATACGGGTGGAATGCGGGAAGATTAGTAAAGTCATTCCCATTAATGTAAAAGATAGCAAGACCTTGAAAACATCATTTTTATTCATTCCTGGACGATATATCCCCACATACACAAGGGTAAGTGAGACAAGCCCTACAAGACATGCAATTGTAGTAGATAACGCAGCACCAACGATCCCAAATATTGGTACAAGCAGGATAAGTAGTAGAATTTGGATTATAACAGAAAGTGAAAGGAAAAAAGATGGTATGTTGGGTTCACCGAGTGCCTGAAAACTATTTAGAAATATTGTAATAAGAACATATAAAGCCATCCCGATAGAGATTATTGCAAGGGCAGGAGCTGCAGGTAAATAATTTTCTGGAAATAAAAGATATATTGATGCTTCCGGTATTAAAAAAAATACCAAGGATATAGGAATTACAAATATAAAGGCGTATCGCACCGATTTGTTTATATAAACCTTAGCATCTTCTCTATTTTTTGTAGAATTATTTGATATAAACGGAAATATTGCACCCATCACTGCCCCCATGATCCAGGTGGGCGTCCGTGCTAATACAAGTGCCGACTGATAATAACCAGCCATCTCATCGGACGAAGCTTCTGTTACCAAAAATTTCACTCCTAGTATATCAATCTGCATCAGAAGAGCAAGTGAAAATGTTCCGATAAACATGGGTGCAGCAAACTTAAATATTGAAAAGTCTGACCATCCCGGTTCCTTCCAGAACTTAAGATCTGATGTATAGAATAATGATATGACTAAGATACATACCGAACTGATCAACATCCCAACCATCGCTCCAAAAACTCCAAAGCCGACTATGATAAGGCCAATTCCGAAAACGAGCTTAGTAACAGTACCCACTATTGCTACGTATGCAGATTCGTTGAACTTAAAGAGGCCCTGGAGTGTAAATTGAATCACAAAAGCCACTGAGGTGATTATGACTGTAAGGGTGATAATAAGTATTATTGGGTCATATTTTTCACCCAGCTCAATAAATCCAGATCTGAATAACATGTAAAATATTAGCCCGGATATCACTCCAAGAAATAGATTTCCGAATAGTGAGGTCTTTAGTATTCTAGTCTTGTCCGATCTATCTTCCGCTAAAAATTTCATAGTAGTCTGAGGAAATCCGGAACTTGTAAAAAGCTGCAGAATCATTAAAAAAGAGAGAGATACGCCAAGCACGCCAAAATCTTCCGGTGACAAAAGCCACCCTGCACCAACGTTAAATACATAATTGAGAACAGCCGTAACAAAAAAGGCAACAACCATTACCGCACTTCCCTTCGCAGCACTATTCATTTTTCCTCCTCCAACCCCTCACCAGATATCCGATACAACCGAATAGTGTCCCACCACTTATAAAAAGCCCCAGATAAAACAGGCTCTGTGGTAAGAAGTATAGTGTCAGATCATATTCTCCTGTCTCTTCGATATACCAAGAATTTGCGTATCCGTTAACAATGAAATGTTTGTCATCTGAAATAGGATCTGTAAGAAGGTAGAATACATCACCTGGGGTGGATTTCTCCTCATGTTTCGCCTCTTTTACGTCTACATTATCATAACTAGCAATGACATCATTAAACTCAAATGATCTCTTATCCAGATAAGCCTTCCACTGTGGGTGATATGATTCGGAGAAAACAAGGAAGAACGGCTCATTGGTACTTACATGTACTTTATATTTGGTGGGGTTGATCTTCTGAAATACGATGCTAGGCTCATCATTGTAATCTTCTGGATCGAACACTTGACCTTTTGGTACTGCCCGGATGTTATCAACCTCTACTCCACCCCCACCTGCCACATTCCATGTTACAGTATGTTCACCTTCTTCGAGATACATCTCCCTAAGTTTTATCCATTCAAAGGATGTGTTGTTGAGCTCCATCATAAAAGTCTCAGCCCCTACACTGAACCCTACAATTGGAAATTCGGTGGTAGTTGTGCTTTTTGAGACACCAAGATCCTTTATGTAGTAGGTGTATGCACCCCTTTTATCTTTGCTACAGTCCAAACCCCACATTTTAGATGTTACGATTGTTATCTCTGACAGGGTGTATGCTTCATCCGGGTAAGTCCGTAGTATTCTGTCGTAAAGGTTTATCTCGTATCTGTGCCAATCTTCGTAAGGTTCCAACGTCTTCCAAATTGTAGTGACGGTCCCACTTTCGTTTTTTACTATGAACCCCATCTTGATTATCTGTACGTCGGGGTCGTCTACTTTACAAGATATAAAAACATCAGGATATTCGTTCACGGATCGTTCATGGATCAACTCCTTAACCTCTACGTATTCTCGCTCTTCCGAAGGGCCATCAAAGAAGGTTGTTATTTTAAGCGTATCATCTGATGTTGATGGCGTATAAGTGCATCCATATGGATGAAAAGAGGGGTTCGAAGATTCCATCTTGTTAATAAGTCTTGGGACTTCAACAGTAAGGTTGATTGGTATGGTATGTTCCTTTGGGGTGGTTTTTATGTGAGTGAATATGTTGTAGGCGTCATTGGAGTGTATGGAGATATTTAGATCATTGATTTTAGGGGATCCTACAAGCAATATATCAGAATCACTTACCACTCCACTAACCTTCACATCATCATATCTTGCAGTAATCACTCCATCACCCCAGCAATACAGATCCACTCTTATTCTCGTCAGATTAGATTCATCCCAAACATGAGGGAATTTTTTATCAAAATCGGATCTTGGGTTCCTATTTATATTTATCCACTGGTTATATAGCGGATCAGATAAATTTGTTTTAACAACATAATAAGTTTGATTATTCGTTTCAGGTACGGAGGTTTCATAATCCCAGTTATCATATGAATAATATATAACTCGAACCTTTTCAGTGCCATTTGAATCATATCCTCTGACATAGACAAACGCGCCTGCTGGCTCTTTCCTCTCAACAACTTTCATCCATAAATCAATATTAATGGGAGATTCACCATCATATCCGAAATCTTTATAGATATGAGACTGGCTACCAGGTCCGGATAATTTTATCTCAGCAGAAAAATCCCCCGAATTCCAATCTTTTCCTGTTAAAAATGTAGCATCACCCGAAGAGATATCTACATACCAATCACCTAAACCATCTTCGAAACTTTGGTAGTCGGAACCATTGGTCTCAATCGGTGAAATGTTACTACCCTCTAATAACCTCAAATTATTAGTTATTTGGCCTTCATTTACTTTGTCTGAAATCTTATAAACTTGATATTTACCTTCTTTAGGGATATAAAACTCAAAATTAGAACTGAAAAAAGTTTTTGGATCATTATATACCCCCTTAACATTCACAGTGTCATATCCAGCCGTGATTGCACCGTCACCCCAACAATATAAGTCCACTCTGATCTTTGTCAAATCGAGCCCATCCCATGTATGAGGGAACGCTTCGCCAAAATCGTCTCTTGGATTCTTATTTACGTTTATCCATGTGTTGTATGGTGGGTCGTCCAAATGAATTTTTAGGGCATAGAATGTTTGGTTGTTTTCTCCAGGTGCGGATGTTCCATAATCCCAGTTATCATATGAATAATATATAACTCGAACCTTTTCAGTGCCATTTGAATCATATCCTCTGACATAGACAAATGCGCCTGCTGGCTCTTTCCTCTCAACAACTTTCATCCATAAATCAATATTAATGGGGGATTCACCATCATATCCGAAATCTTTATAGATATGAGACTGGCTACCAGGTCCGGATAATTTTATCTCAGCAGAAGAGTTGCCACAATATTTAGCACTATTTGTTAATGAGATTGAGTCATCCGAAGATGTTAATGTGATCCAATCCCCAAAAGTATTGTTTTCAAAATCTTGGTAGTCCGTGTATGTGTAAGACGTTTTAGTAGGTTCAATACCGCCACTTTCATTAGCATATGAAACGTAAGTATTTGCTTTTTCTAAAATAAAATCTTTTTCATCATTTAAATCTGAAAAGAAAATTGCTTGTTTCATATTTATATCTACAACAGGGGGTATAGGAATAAAGGTAGAAGCTTTTGAATCAATAAAAATAGCATCAGTAGTAGAATATATTAATGGCAAAAAAAAATCATCAGAAACCTTAAATAGACTAATTTCACCAAATTCTGCTACTTTGTTAAAAGTATTCGTATACAAAATAAAATTCTCAAGATCTCTTGGCTCGGAGCATCTCTCATGCGGATTAAGCATATAGAAGATATCCCAATCAAAATCATTGTGCAATGATATATACTTCACATTCCATAATTGTAAATTAAGCGAATCTTTGTCAGTGAAGTAGGATTTTGGACTCATTACAGATTGAATTGTTGGATTTGGTTGGGTGGCGCCTATTGGGTACATAGCACGAATAACAGGTTTTCCAGACCAAATATGTAGCATCGGTTGTCCGTAATACTTATTATTCCAGTTATAAAATACATAAGAATCTTGCTTTGAAAATATTGGTATTGATAAAATACGGAACAAACTTTCATCTTTACGCAAAAAACTGGCTGTTTCGTTATAATAATTGGGAACGTTCACACTTATGTCTATTTTTGAAGGAAGGGAATCTTCTACAAAAGATCCAGAAAAAAAGGGGATTCCGTATATAATAAGCGGAATGAATAATAAAGAAGTCATCCCTAATACGATCATATTTCCCTTAGATCTAAATCTAATTGCGGATCTTACCTCTTGTATACCAATAGCCATAAGAACTGCTGATGCGAATATTACTGGTATTTCGAAATATGTGAGATTTCGGAAAAGACGTGTTATGACGGGTGCATGAAAAAAAAATATATTGCTTAAAGTAGTCAAAGGTGGTTTGGTACCCTTGCCCAGTAATAATGCAGTTATTAGTGTTATAGCAAAAGGCAAGGATATGAATTTCTTTTTGCTTAATATACCACTCAACGATAAAGCAATGAATAAAAAGGCGATTGAAGTTAATAAAGGTTCATAATAAAAACTCCCCCATTGATAAACATATTCAACAGGAGGATAGGGTAGAAATCTAAAACCATTTAAAAAACTGAAACCTGTCCCTTCAAGCAGAGAGGCATCTGAAAAACCTGGTTCGGTTCTATACTTAAAAAAAGTTCCTATACCTGAAAAAATCGGAATTATCCAATAAATATTACAAAGTAGGGTAATGCTGATATATCTAAAGAGTTTTATTAAAAAAAAACGAAACTTGACCGATTTATTTTTTGATCCAATGGTCATAATTAATAAAATACAAAGATGAATTGCACTTTGAATTATAAAATATTGAGGGCTGGAATTTGATATTGTTGCTAATAAGCTAACAATTCCAAAATAACACCAGGATCTTGTAGTAATTAAAAAATCAGTACGGATTAAAATTGCTGTTGTTAGAGGAAGAAAAAAATAAAATGGCAAAACTCGAAGGCCGATAGGGGCTAAAGGCATTCCAGTTGCCACCCATGGTGTAAGTAAGTAGAATAAACTTGCAAAGAGAGAAGAACTACGATCTAAATCAAGAGTCCGGCATAGAATATACATCGCAATAGCGATTCCAGCGTAGTTAGCATAAATATACATACTCTGAGCAGAACTTATATTCCCTGTAAAATATGTAAACACTTCCAATAAAGCATAATAAAGTGTTGTTGTTGTATCAAAGTTTGGATTGCCTAACCCTGCGATATAATCCCAAGAATACAAATAATGGTTTCTTAAACGAATTATCCCTTCTACAGGTGGCATGGGGAAATTCAACCCGTAAGAAAAAACATGGTTCTTTGGTAACCAAAATAAACTTGGTGACGCAAAAAATAAGATGGTAATGAATGGCCACAGTTTGATTATTAAACCAAATATAGCATTGCCATCTGAAGTAACTTTTTTGTTTAAATTGGATTTAAAACCTTGAATAATTCCTTTATTCATAAGTATACATCCTCTATTAAATGCGTGGTTAGATCTTTCCAAGAAAATTTATTTTCTGCAAAAAAACGGCCATTTCTTCCAAGCTCTTCACATAAAAATTTATCTGACATTAATTTTAAAGCATTTTCACAAAAATTTTCGAAATCGTCAGCATCTGCTAATAAACCACTCTGGCTTTCAAAGAGTAACGACTCAACCTCACCCACAGAATTAGATAGAATAGCCCTACCCGAGGCCATATAATCACCTAAACGTGCTGGAAATTCGCATTTGTCTAAGAGATTATTAGATCTAGGAAGTAATAGGACATCTGAAGCCCCTAGGTATTCGATTAAGTTGTCATAAGGTACTCTGCCTAGGTATAGTATCTCGTTTTTAAGATTGTATTTTTCAATTAATTTAAAATGATTCTCTTCAAGTTGTGAGATAACAATCAAATTAAATTTTTCTGGGGTTTTCTTTTTTAATTCGTTAAAGGCCTTTAATAAAAATTCAAAATTTACTAATATCGAACCTGCAAAACAAAATGTAAACTGATCATTTAAACCAAGCCTCATTCTAACTTCATTTTTATCTAAAAGCTTTATATATTCTACGTTGGAACCATTACCAATCTTTAATAGATTTTCTCTTTTAACCCCCACAGAAATCGCTCTTTCGAATAACATGCTGCTTCCAGTTGTTACTCTATCAGCCAAAATAGGGATTTTCTCTTCTAATAACGTAGCGACCTCCTCAATCAACATCCCTTGATTAGAATGTGTCGTTAGACCACCCTTTCCCCACCAATCATCCCAATCAACAACCAATTTATATTTTTTAAGGTGAATCTTTTTAAGAAACCAAAAAGGAATGATCGGTAAACCGGTTGTTGGAGAAGCAACACTAAATGAGTGGACGATATCGTAATTATTAAACACTGTAAAGGTTGTAATCATGATTGCTCTTGATATGTGGGCAGGCAATTCTTTGAAGCCAGAGTCCGAAATACGTGGTAGTAAAATAATTCGGATGCCTTCCGCCCTCCTAATAGTGATTCTTAAAGATCTTTCTTTTTGTAAACATATTAGGGTAACAGAATGGCCAGATTTTACTAGATACTTTGCAAACCAATAACAGCGGAAGTATGTGCCTTTGCCTTCTGTATTTTGATTTAATATTAATATTTTCATTTTACCCCCTCATACATCGCATTGTAAATCATCATAGCTTTTTTCCTTGATTGCAATTATATTTAGGTTATGACCAAAATATTTGAATGGAGTTTTTTTAAGTATATTGTCAGCAGTTTTAAGGAATGGGTATAAGAAATTAGTAATTTTAGGTGGAAATTCAAAAACAAAGTCAGAATAATATATCTTTTCAATTTTAAAGCCGTATTTTATTATTAACTCTTCTATTTCTTTTTTTGAAAATGTTTTTGTATGTGCTTCAATATTAAAAACTCTGCATATAAGCTCATTTATTGAATATTTTTGAGGTAATTTAAAAATAAGAAGAGTCCCCCCCTCTTTGAGAACTCTGTTAAGTTCAATTAAAATATTTGTTAACAACTCATACCTTATATGTTCAATTACGGCATATGCGACAATTATGTCAAAAGATATATCTTTAAATGGTAACTTTTTACCTCCATAAAATAAAAACCTTGAACTTGCATATTTTTTTTCAAAATATTGCCAGAGATTCCTTTTAAATTTCTTCGATTCTTCGAATCCACTAGAGCAAGTCTCTGAATCATGCTCTATTATTGACTTAACTTCAAATGTTTCTAAACCATAAACTTCTTTATATGTTTTAGAAAGGAGGACAGTCAAATAACCACATCCAGTGCCAAAATCTAAAACTCTTTGTTTGTCATTAATAACTATTTTATTACTTTCAATGAGATTTAAATCTCTAAAAATGCTATCGAGGTACAGCTGGGATGAAAGCATATATTCAACACTTGTTAAAAAATTCCACTTATCAGGTTCTGGATTTAATAAAGAAGATAATTCTTTTACTTCTTCAATAGTTTCAAAAAATTTTTTTGTATTCACATTTACCTCCTTGACCTAGCTGTTATAAATGTATACACCATATTTCCAAGTTTATTATCCAATGCAATAATTCTTGATAGTTTATACACGTATGGAATTCTCGTAAAATAATATGCTATTATGCCAACAAATTTACCAAATCTAAATTTCATTACCGTTTTTTCATAGAGGGAAAAACCTTTCTTTAAAGCCCTAATTCTCTCTTCCTTTGTAAATTCCGGCGTTTCAAAAACCGGTTTTAAATCCCTACTTCCAATATCCTCTAAAACTTCTTGTTCAGAATACAACCACGTTCCGTTGTTTTCAATCCACTCATAAAGTGTTGTCCCAGGATATGGGATTAGATTATACACATTTAAAAAGGTAGTGGGTAAACACTCAGCAAATTTTAGTGTTTCCATAGCCTTCTCATACGTTTCCCCCGGGTGACCTATTATGAAATTTACCGAATTTTTGATACCAACTTTATTTGCTTTGATCACAGCAGATTTAACTTTATCTAATGGGAGCTTCTTTCCGATGTTATTAATGATGTCTTGGTCTCCTGATTCGCAACCATAAGAGATAAAAATGCAACCAGATTCTTTCATTATACCTAAAAGCTCTTCATCAACCCTGTCGGCCCTAATTCCATTATAAAGCTGCCATTTTATTTTCAGGTCCCTTTCTATAATCAATTTACATATCTCCTTAGCCCTATCTAGCTTAAGGCTAAAACAGTCATCATTAAATTCAAAGTTATCAAACCCTTTTTTGTACCAAAATTCTAATTCATCTACAACATTTTTGGGACTTCGGGGGCGAAAAGCTTTACCCATAGATAACCTTACTGAACAATAATTGCAGGAATATGGACAACCCCTTGAAGTTAGTATAGGCAAAGTCTTTTTATGAAAATAATTATATTTTTCGAGATTAAAAGCTTCATAATCTGGAAAAGGGAGCTTGTTTAAATCTTTTATTAATTCTTGATCCTTATTCTCGACAATATCTTTATATTTGTTTCTCCAGATCAAACCATCTACATTTTCGAATTGTGGTTTTTCTTTCTTTAACTCATTCAAAAATTCTGGGAAACTGATCTCGCTTTCTCCTTTCATAGCAAAATCTGCAATTGTGTCTGATAATACTCTTTTTTTAATTGCCGATACATGAGGGCCACCAATAATTACCGGAATACTTGTTTTTTCCTTAATGCCTTCTAGCAATGCAACCACATATTTGTAACAATAGCTAAAAGCCGTGATCCCAATAACGTCTGGTTTAAACATATCAATTAAATGAAAAAGCTTAGAATCATCTTTTTCTATACCTTGATCAAAAATCCTTACATCATGTCCCTCATCTTTTAAAACTGATGTGAGATAAGCAACCCCCACATGAGGGTGCCCTGGTGTTGCATATTCATCCCCATATAACGATTTTGTCCAAGGAATTACAAACATGATCTTCATATTTTACCACTCACAGATACTTTTACTCCATCAACTGAGCCTTTCATCAAAGGAATTATCAAATCAAATCGTCCAAACCTGATTAATACAATTAGATAGTACATAATGAAAAAATGCATTAAAAAAAGAACATATACCACAAAATTGATCCGAGGTGCGAACCGCTTCATAAATAAAGTTCTATTCCTTGCTATATAATATACTCTGAATGAGTTATCAAAGCCAATTCTGGCTCGTAATCCTTTTTGATCTTTTGGAAGCGGTATCTTGTGCCAAACTTTTGCTTTTGGGCAGAACATTATCTTAAATCCCTCTTTTTTTGCCCTCATAGGCCAATCCGCTTCCCCGTAAGTCATCACGTACACTGGATCTAAACCACCGATCTTTTTTATAACTTCTCTTTTAACCAACCAAACATTAGGGATATGTTCGACCTCCCTTATTTGGTCATATTGTCCGCGATCAATTTCATTTATTCCGATATATCTTGTTTTACTGGTCAATAGGCTAATTTTTACCCCAGCATACCAAATCCGATTCGAGTCAGAATAATAATACATCTTAGGTCCGATAAAACCTATCATTTCATCAGTTTCCGCAAAATTTACTAATTCTTTTAAAGCGTTAGCATCAATTAAGTTATCACTATCCACAAAAAGTAAATAATCACCTTTTGCAATTTTTATTCCAATATTTCTCCCACCTACTGCCCCCAAATTCTCTTTTAACTCGATCAATTTAGCTGATGGATAATTATTTTTTAGAACATCAATTGTCCCATCCTCCGACCCGTTATCTACAACAATTACCTCAAAATTAGCATAATTAAGGTTATATACGGAGTTAAGGCATTCAACAATCTCTTCTTTTCTGTTATAAGTTGGAATTATTATTGAAACTAATTTTTTCATGTTACCTTGCCAATATCCACAAACAAATTTTCATACCAGCGCTGAAAAATGAGCAGACTCCAGAGTTGGGTGGATTTATCCTCCCTTTCTTGCAGATGAGTATCCAAAAGATTATTTACAAAATCAAAATTGAAAATCCCCTGATCTTCAATAAAATCTTTAGATAAATAATAACATAATGTCTCTCTTAACTCCCCCCTTAGCCATTTTGCAATTGGCAGCCCAAATCCTTTTTTCCCTCGATAGACAATCTCATTAGGCAAATGTTTCTCTGCTATTTTTTTAAGCATATATTTAGTCTTGAAACCCTTCACTTTGTAGCTTGATGGAATCGTAAATACAAACTCACTAAGTTCTTTGTCCAAGAAGGGACATCTTACCTCTAAGGATGTTGCCATACTCGCCCTATCAACCTTTACTAAATACATGTCTTGGAGCATCAACCGAATATCAAGATATAACATATTACTTAAAACATCACTTGTATTGCAATCAAACATGCTTTGATGAAGTTCAATATCTTTAAATAATTCAGAATTAACAAAATAGTCTTTTAGTAATAGTTTTTTTAATTCATCAATTTCAAAAGGACCGACCCAAATCTGATTTCTGATGACAGGTGGATATTTTAATCCTAAAAACATACGCTTTATTTTATAGTTTAGAAACCTGTTATCAGGGGAAGTGGGAATTAATCCGATAATCTTTTGGATAATTTTCTGGGTGAATAGGGGCAATATTTCATAATATCTTAAATAGTTATGAACGTAATACTTGGGGTAACCACCAAAAAGTTCATCACCACCATCCCCCCCAAGTGCTACAGTGATATCTTCCTTTGCAAATTTTGATAGAAGGTATGTGGGGATTATTGATGGATCGGCGAGTGGTTCATCTAAGAATTCATAAATTTCATTTATTGCATCCAAACATTCATTGGCTGAAAATACCTTTAGGTGATGGTCTGTATGAAATATTTCTGCAACTTTTGTTGAATATGTCGATTCGTCAAATGCTTCCTCTCTAAAACCTATGCTGTAAGTTTTAATATTTTTCGGATCTACATATTTACTCATTAAAGCAACAATTAAACTTGAATCCACACCACCACTCAAAAACACACCAAGAGGCACATCTGAGATTAAACGTCTTTCAATGGAACTGGAAAGTAATGTTTCAGTTTTTTTCACAAGATCGTTAAAGATACCCTTCTCTTGAATAAATCTTGGTTTCCAATAATATCTTTTCTCAATTTTTCCATCTTTTTTATAAAAGATTAAGTATTCACCGGGCATAATTTTATAAATGTCACTAAAGATAGTATCAGGGGCTGGGATATATCCATACAGGAAGTATTTTTGAATACTTGCCTTACTTATTCTTCTTTTAACATTTGGATGTTCTAATAAGGACTTAATTTCAGAACCAAAAATAAAAGTGTCATTGATATAGGAATAATGTAAAGGCTTCTTTCCGAACCTATCTCTTGCAAACAAAAACAAATCATTTCTTTTATCCCAAATACAAAATGAAAACATTCCATTAAGTTTATCAATGAAATCTATACCATCTTCTTCATACAGATGTATAATGACTTCCGTATCTGAATTGGTATAAAACAAATGTCCTTTGTTAATTAATTCTTCTCTCAACTCTATAAAATTGTATATTTCTCCATTAAAAACAATTGCAATATCTGAAGTTTCATTAAATATTGGTTGTTCTCCAGTTTCGATATCAATAATTTTTAACCGTCTCATACCAATTGCAGCTGTCCCTTCAACAATAGATCCTTTGCTATCAGGTCCACGATGTACTATCGTATTAAGCATATCTTCTAAAACCTGAGAATCGGCCTTTTTTTCAGATATGTTTATATAGCCAGCTATACCACACATACCAACATCACATTATTCCTAAATGTTTTTTTTTTTACTTTTAAGAAAAAGAGTAACGAAACCTTTTTTTTCCGTCAGATATTCGGTATCCCTCTTTTTATCCCACCATCGCTTAAGTGGCATCTCTCTCCTAAACCCCCATTTAAATATGTACAATAAAATCATCGAAAACAACTCATAAAAACCTCCCCTAATTGAGGTTTCTATAGCTTGAAAACCAGATCTATCTAGTAGTTCTAATATTTTGTCTTTTGAATAATGTCTATGACCAAAATACCATGCTGGGTCCAAAAGATTACTCCAAAAATTTTTATTTGGTGTTGAAATAAATAATAAACCATCTTTTTTTAAAACTCTTTTTATCTCGTTAAAGATCATAATTTCAGTATTTTTTGGTACATGCTCAATAACATCAAACATAGTAATACAATCAAAATAATCATCTTCAAATCCTGAGAGATCTGACGCTGAACCATTCACAAATGCCACATTTTTTTCGTGTACTTGGTATTTTGCTTGATTTAAAACTTCTTCATCGGAATCAATTGCTATAATTTCCTTGAAATCCATTTTAACCGCAAATTTTTCGAACCAACCAAAGGAGCATCCAATATCCAAAATTGTTTTATTATTAATATCGCCCACTAACAACATACAGCGCTTATGTCGCCCAGTCATTCTATGCTCTATGGAATCATTATATTTCTCCATGGTATTTCAAGTATCCCTCCCTCTTGTGTTAATCATAGACCTTTGCGTATATCTTCACTCATCCACCACCATACATTTTTCTCATACCATTGGATTGTTTCTTTCATCGAATTAATAAAGTCAAGGCTTTTTGTGGGCTTCCAACCAAGTTCTCCAATTATTTTTTCGGAATCTATACTATATCTCCAGTCGTGACCTGGACGATCTTTAACATATTGAATAAGAGATTTGGGCTTATTTAGTTGTTCAAGTATAATATTTGTTATTTCGATGTTTGTCTTTTCATTATTTGCACCAATATTATAAATACTTCCAATTTTCCCTTTTTTTCTGACTAGATCGATGGCCACACAATTATCCTCAACGTAGAGCCAATCCCTTACATTGAGTCCATTACCGTACAATGGAAGTGGTTTATTAGATATCGCATTAGTTATAAATAATGGAATTAGTTTTTCGGGATATTGGAACGGACCAAAATTATTACTGCTACGTGTAATTAAGATAGGTAAATCATATGTAATATGGTATGACTTAACTAACAAATCCGCGGATGCTTTAGTCGAAGAATATGGTGAAGACGGGTTCAATGAATCTTTTTCTTTAAATGACCCGTTTTTTATACTACCATATACTTCATCAGTTGAAATTTGAATATATTTATCAATATCAAACTTTCTACAAGTTTCAAGTAGGGTAAACGTACCAAAAACATCAGTCTGGATGAAATCGTCAGGACCAGTAATCGAACGATCAACGTGGCTTTCGGCAGCAAAGTTAATGATTTGGGTTATCTCATGTTTCATAATAACATTTTTGACTTGTTCTTTATTGCAAATATCCCCTTTTATAAATTTATATCTTTCATCATTTTCAACATCTAATAAATTATTGGGGTTTCCAGCATACGTTAGCTTATCTAAGTTTATAATTTCAACATTTTTGTATTTTTTTAGCATATAGTGGATGAAATTTGATCCAATAAATCCAGATCCACCTGTTATTAAAATTGTGTTCATCTCACCCCTTCAAAAAAGCTGTTGAAAGACTCAACAATATAATTTAGCATCAGTTCATCAAGCCCTGGATATACTCCAATAAAAAATGATCTTTTCATAATCGACTCTGCATTCTCTAAAGATCTATGGACTTTGTATTTTACATCTTTATATGCTGGCTGCTTAGTTATGTTTCCTGCGAATATTAATCTTGTTTGTATTCCCTTACCCTCTAAATATCTTATTGTGTCATCCCTTGAGAATGGAGAGTCTTCATTAATCAATATGGGAAATGCAAACCATGCAGGGTTGGCCTTTTTATGAATTTTTATAAAACTTATATACTCCTCGAAATTCCTTAGATTGGTGTGAAGGTACTGAAAATTCCTTTTTCTAATCTCGTTAAACTCCTCTATCCTCTTAATTTGTTCCAATCCAAAAGCAGCTTGAATTTCAGTGGGTTTAAGATTGTAACCGACCTGGCTATAGATATAACGATGATCATATTTCGTATCATCAATCTCCCATTCAAATCTCCTATTACAAGCGCCATTAGATGATTTGTTATCACTCTCACACCAACAATCTCTGCCCCAGTCTCTGAGCGATCTTATGACCCTGTAAAGTTTGATATTATCCTCAACAACTGAAATTGAGCCACCTTCACCCATTGTAATGTGATGAGCAGGATAAAAGGAACAAGTCGACAAAATGCCATAACTTCCTGTTCTTCTACCATCAAATTCGGATCCTAATGCATCGCAATTATCTTCAATTAAATAGAGTTTATGATCTTCGACAATGTCCATAATTGCGTCCATGTCATTTGGGTTTCCCAAAGTATGAGGTAGCATAATTCCTTTTGTTTTCCTTGTAACAGCCCCTTTTAATCCCTCGATATTAATATTGTATGTCTCAGTATCAACATCTACCACCACTGGTGTTAAGTTGTTCTGGATTATTGGATTAAAAGTAGTGGGGAAAGTTACAGCAGGAGTTATTATCTCATCTTCGTTTTTTAAATGGTTATCAATTGTATTTGATTTAAGTGCAGCAAGTGAAAGCAAATTTGCAGATGATCCAGAATTGACAAGAATTGATCTTGATACTCCCAGATAGTGCGATAATCTTTCATCTAATTCTCTTCCTTTCTGACCCAATCCAAACCACCCTTTAAGGATTGAATCCGTCATTGAAATGGCTTCTTTACTACTAAAAACAGCACCAGCATAATTGATTCTATCTTTGCCTGGGATAAAAGCATTTTTTTTCTTGATTTCATAATATTCAACCATTTTTTCAAAAATTTCCTCTTTAATTTTTTCCAGATTTTTATCCATCAGTTCCATGTTTTATCAGACCTCCATGGTACCTAGCCAATCAATTGTCTTCTCGACGCCCACTTCCAGCCTTACTTTTGGATACCAACCAATTTCTTTTTTAGCTTTTTCGAAAGATCCGACCTGGTTTTTTATGTTACCAAATTCTTTTGGATAGTCCACAAAAGAGATCTCTGAGTTACTTCCAGTTAATTCCAAAATTAAATTTGCAATTTCGAGGTTTGTCGTCGCTCTACCAGTAGCCAAATTAATAACTTCACCGGATATTAGGTTCCTTGCTAACCATAACCCATTCACAATATCGCTTATATACACATAATCTCTCGTGTCTTTACCTTCTTTTCCAAAGACTGGAAGGTTTTTATTAATGATGGCTTGAGAGTATAATGCAGGAATTATTTTGTTTAATTGTTGGTTTGGGCCATAAGGATTAAAGAATCGCACAATTTTTACATCCAAATCATAACAAATATTGTAAGAAAAACAGATGCGATCTGCAGCAGCTTTGCTCGCAGCATATGGATTTAGCGGTTTTATGGGGGCTTCTTCCTTAATGGGCTCTATTGAATTACCGTATATCTCACAGCTACTTGGGTATATCAATGAAACATTGTGTTTTCTGCAAGCCTCTAATACATTCAGACAACCTTTAACGTTAGTTTCTATTGCATGAACTGGATTATATACGCTTTCTCCTGGTTTTGCATAAGCCGCAAAATGATAAACAAGATCACAATCTTTAACAACATTCATCAATTGATTTAAATCAAATATATCTCCACCTGTACTTTTAGAATATCCAATGACCTCAATAGAATTTTTTTCGTTTAGGAAGGAAAACATATTGCTACCAATAAATCCTGTATGACCTGTTACTAGTACATTCATAACTCCACCTCTGAGTTGTCACCTATCACTAACCTGTAACCTTTTGGCAAGCAATTATTCTTTGAGATTCTCACGTCTTTTCCAATTAGAGAATTAACTATTTTGCTAGAACCATTGATCGTCGTTCCATCCATCACCACAGAGTCTTCGATTTCCATTCCAATAATTTTACAATCATTACCAATGCTTGTATACGGTCCAATGTAGGCATTTTTAATAATGCAATTATTTCCAATTAATACGGGTCCCTTTATCACTGAATCTAAATCAATAATCGTTCCATCGCCGACATCAACACGTCCAACTAATTTTATATTTTTTTGTGCATTTGATACGTTAGTACCCTTTATTTCGTCAAGAACTAACCTATTTGCATGTAAAATATCTTCTGGTTTACCAGTGTCTTTCCACCATCCCCTAACCATTGACGATTTTACTTTATATTTATGTTCAATTAACCACTGAATCGCATCTGTTATCTCCAATTGATTGCGCCAAGACGGTTTAATCTCTTTTGCTGCCTTAAAAATCGTGGGTTTAAAAAAATAGATTCCAACGATTGCAAGATTTGAGGGGGGATCCTTTGGTTTTTCAACCAATTGCTCGATTTCCCCCTTTTCATTTAGCTTTGCCAATCCGAATTCACGAGGATTAGAAACCTCAGTAAGTAAAATACTCGCTTCACAATCAGAACGAACAAAATCCGCTAAGTGTTCTACTATACCTTCACTTAAAATATTGTCACCGAGATACATTGCAAAAGAATGGTTACCTAAAAAATTCTCTGCCACCAAGATGGTATGGGATAGACCCTTGGGCTGGTCTTGGTAAATGAACTCAATTTTGGCATCCCAATTTCTACTTTTGACAGTTTCAATAACGAGTTCTTTATTGGGCCCAACGATTACGCCGATTTCTTCAATTCCTGCTTCAATCAAATCTTCGATGGCGTAGAAGAGTATGGGTTTATTAGCAACTGGAATTAATTGTTTCTGTAGGGAATATGTCAAAGGCCTAAGACGAGTTCCATATCCACCAGATAATATTAATCCTTTCATGATTCATACCTCAACCATAAGGCCTTTGATGGTTATATTCATTTTATCGGTATAATCTTGTACTGAGAGGTAAGACCTGTTACTAAAGTCCATTTTCAAATCAAATTTATTACATTCTTTCTCATACATTGCTGTAAATTTCAATTTTTTGCCTTTACTCATGTTACCATCCGACTGATTGAATCTTATCCAATTTCACTACATTTGTTACAACATTTGAGTTATATGATAAGTATCAACTAAATACATATAATGTCAAAGTTTTACCAATCATATCTATGACCCCTCAAATTACAGTAAATTTTTGTTGATATTTCTATTTTATTAATTATAAATACCAATCCAACCAAAAACCTTAAAAAAGATACCCCTAAAGCCAAATGAGGTTTGGAAATAAACCTTTTCCATTTACCTTCTTCCATATAAACTCCAAATAACCTATACCATGCCCCAAATTGTTTTTTTATAATTAGATCCCCTTCACCCCATTTTTCTATGTATTTATCAAGATATTGAGAATAGTGTCCTTTCTTACTTAAATACGCCTTTAGGTTAAACTCACCCTCATTATGATACAATGGTGAGTTTATTATATCGACCTTTCCCTGTGTTTTAATTAGCCTATTGAAATCCCAGTCATCTGCCCCGAAATCTATTTCCTCATCAAATCCATTAATTCCTAAAAATCCGTCTTTACTAACGAATCTCACAGCATCTATACATGTTTCATCATAGAAACTCCTTTCAAAATTTCTTACTTTAATCCAGAAATTCTTACCAATTATCACTTCAGGGATATATAAAGCGATACAATCCTCTTTTTCACATTTTTTTACGCATTCTTCGATAACTTTCTCAGATAGGATCATATCAGCATCAGGATAAACAATATATTTTCCGTTTGCATTTTTAACACCAAGATTTAGTTGTGAAGATCTCTTTGGGCCTTTGGTATATACCTTCTCTGAAAATTTTTTAGCTATTTCAACTGTTTTATCTGAAGAATTGTTATCCACTACAATCATTTCAATTTTATCTGAAGGGTAAGTCTGATTTTTAATTGATTTAATACAATTTTCAATATTTTTTTCTTCGTTTTTTGTAGCGATGACAACTGAAACAAAGGGCGTATTATTTGAATTATTCATCGCACCACCTTGTGCCTTATCTCCTCATATGTATTGTAATTGAAATTTACACGTTTAACGAAAGATTTTGATAGATTAGTATCCTGTGATATAAAACCCACAGGGAACATATTCAAACTAAACATTTTAATCCCTCTCCCAATGATGTCTTGGGTTCCCAGTTCAATACTCTCTTAGCTTTTTCAACATTTGCTACGAATCTCTCAACTTCTCCACCTCTACTCTCTTTGATTATCACTTCCCCCTCACTTTTTGTTATCTTCTTAATCATCCTTGCGAGATCCAATATTTTTTTTGGGGTGCCAGAACCAATGTTAAGGATATTGTCAATAGTATCAATTTCCATCGTCTTAAGAAAAGCATCAACAATATCATCGATATAAACGAAATCTAAAATTTGGTTCCCGCCATAAACAATCAAGCTATGGTTTTTCAAAGCCCTTTCGACAAATGTAGGTATTACCCTCTCAAAGTCCTTCAACCCATAAACATTTGCCAATCTGAAAATTATATAACTCAAACCATAACACTCGGCGTATGACTCTATTATTTTTTCACCAAAAACTTTTGAAGCTCCATAAGGATTCTTTGGGTTTAAGCAGTGTTCCTCGTCAACAGGAATATACTTCGCATCCCCATAAACCTCGCGAGACGACGAAAAAAATAATTTCTTTTCTAGTTTGGAACATAGTCTTGCGATAATTTCTGTTCCCTCAACGTTATATTTAAAACACATCTCTGGACTTTCTATACTGGGCATCACTCTTGATAAAGCCGCTAAGTGAAAGACATAGTCTGATTCTTTGATTAATTGTTTCATTAAATCAAAATCATTAACAGAACCCTCAATAAACTCAATTTCTTTAAATAAGGCCGATAGGTTGTTTTGATTTCCTCTTGTTAAATTATCTACAACTGTAACGCTGTAATCGTTTATTAGCAATTTTTCCACTAAATAACTTCCAATAAACCCCGCGCCACCAGTTACTAAAACTCTCATCTTTCATCCCTGTTTTTATTTTAACTTTAAAAGAATTCTTTCGACCAACAAGACCCTTTTCAAAGACATAATAAATCCCAATCACATCAAGTGTTCTTCAACATTGAAAAAAGGATTAATCAGTCTTTAATCATTATTTCAGTTATTTTTTATTCCTCCAATACTCGCGCTCTTTATAAACATTTGGCTTAATAAATAGACATCAATTGCTTTCATATCATCTTCCGACCCCCCATCGACAATAATTATCTCTAGTTTTCCTTTTGGATAATCCTGACCTCTTATCGATTCAAGACATAAAGGAAGTATTTTTTCCGAATTATAAGTCGGAATCACGGCGCTTACCGTAGGAAGATCGATCATTCTACCCCCCCGTAAGAAAAGTCCCTTATGTGTCCAAAGACCTTCCTCGTTCCCCTTAATATAAATTGCATATCGTCAAAACTTCGTATCTTCGCAACTTTTCTCAGTACGTAAGATGGATTAAAGAATAACCTATACATGTTCTGAGTGATCTCTTTTACGTCGCCCTCATTCAAAGTAGTCCTCATGACCAAGCTTCTCATATCATACTCATCCCAATCTTCAGTCATGAGTAATCCCTTCTCTTTACACTCCTCGAATAACGGAGTTCCCGGATATGGAATAACCATGGTCGCTTGCAATGTATCAGCATACCCCTTCTGAAATAGAAATTTTGCCAGTTCAAAGGTCTTGAATGCGTCTTCCCTATCCTCCCAGGGATATCCAAGCATTATTGTTAGATGTGGCTCTAGATTGGCATCTTTAGCCTCTTTACAAGATTTTTTTATCTGACCCACACTCATATTTTTATCTATTTTATCCAAAGTGGCCTGGCTTGCAGACTCCAGGCCGAACAAGACCATTCTAAAACCGGCCATTTTCATGAGCTTATAATCATCCGAGCTGCAAGCTCCAAAGCGCATATTACAACCGAATTCTATCTCTTTATTGTATCCACTCTCTATCATAAGTTCACAGAATTTCTTCAACCATTCGCCAACAGGAAATGATCCGGAGTCATCAAAGATCGTTTTTACCCCATATTTTTCAACCAAAAGACCGATCTCTTCAATCAACAGTTCCGGTCTTCTCATCCTGTACTTGGGATAAAGAGTCGTCCAGCTGCAGAAAGTGCAACGGTGCCACCAGCAGTCACGACCTATCATGGTATACATCCCAGGAACCTTTTTGAAGTTACCATTCTTCTCAGAATAAAGATCCCATCTGGTCAAATCACGATCGATGAAAGGTAATGTATTCAGATCATGATCCAATTGAAATCTCCCGGTATTTTTTATTCCATCTTCATTTCTGAACCAGATTCCGGGCTCAAGTTCCTCATTTCCCTTTAGCCAATTGACAAGATTTAACAATAGAAAATCATAGTCACCGCCCGTCAATATAAAATCAACCTTGGATTTGAGAATTGACTCTTCAGGCAAAGCAGTCACATGATCGCCCACCAGAGCAACTTTTGTCTCGGGACTGATCTCTTTAATATTGTCTATTATCTTCCAGTGCTTCTTTACCACCGGTGTCTTCGTCTCGATCATTGCAAGATCGATAGATTCCTCTTCGAAGTCTTTTAGCCACTGATCGTAGCTCTTTTCCTCAGCAATCCCGTCATCCCAGAAGACTTCATTACCTGCATTCTTGAGTAAAGTTGCAGCATATGCCGGAACACATGGATAGATATATGTTGGCTCAGCGAAGAACTGAAACTGCCTGTTCTGTGAAATCAAAGGAACGCCTTTCCCTGTATCTATAGGCGGATATGAAATTGAAACTTTTATCTTACCAACTCCTTTTTAAATAGTCCAACTAAGAAAAAAACCCCATAGGTTAAATGTGTTAGCATGGTTCCGAACCAAACAGGCAGGATCATTTTAATATCCCTTGAAAGAGATGCGGAAACAAATGCAAGACCTATATACATCAGTATCGAACCTAAAAATACCAGTCTTAAGGAGGGAAAAAGAAGAGAGAGTATTGATCCGGCAACCAAGAATAATACAAGTAAAGAAGGGATGAAATAAGTTAACTTCATTGAATTTTCCGGAAATTTTTTTGCAAAGAATCCCCTATGCATTCCAAATCTAGATAGCTGTCTCAAATGAGGTACAAAAAGCGGTCTACGATGGTGATATATGACCACATTCGGGTCTTCAAGCATCTTTTTACCGAGGCCGTTTATTCCTCTACACATCAAGGTATCTTCTCCTGGCCAATATTTTTCATCCCAGAAGACCTCTTCAACCACCGATCTTCTGGTGATGAAGTTACAGGAATGGATATCATCAGATATCTTTACCTTCTTCTCACCATACCTGCTCGAGAGGCCACCAACCATGAATGAAGATAGTATGTATCCGGAAGCATTCTGCATCAGATTATCGCTCAAAGGGGTAAGTCCGGGACCACCTGTAGCTGCAATTTGAGGGTCAGAAAAAGACTTCATGGCATTTTTTAACCAATCTTCTCTTGGGTATGCATCATCGTCGATGAATGCACAGTACTCACCCTTGGCGTGCATCACTCCAATGTTTCTCTTTCTGCCTGGAGTAACTGCTCCTGTTGGAATTATCCTAACACCATCAATATCTCCTATCTGACCATCTGGGAGTAGTATGATCTCAAAGTCAGGGTAATTCAGTCTTTTACACCCCTCAATGCACTCTTTAACATAATCATTATACTCTTTAAATGGAATTATGATAGAAACTGATTTACTTTTAATCAAATCACCTCTTAATACCTCTTAATAAAAGCCCTTTTATAAACCTACCTCAATTCATCCTCTCTGAGAACTTGTCATAGGGTAGGTTCAACACAACACCAAATATCCCTAGAGCAATCAATGTATATAAAAGCCGATACTCCATAAGTGGAAATGCATAGGGGTTTGTCATCTTGTAAAGGATAATGATTGCAAGAAATGCTGTAACTGTTGCCATTACTGAAATAAGCATTTTACTCCACTCTTGGAGAATGTGGAATCTGTATGCTACTGCTGTTGTGTCTACTGCCATACAGAAGATGTCTTTTGCCCTTATTCGCCCCCATTTCATACTTCTCTGAAAGCTCAAGATGATCGGGGCCTCAACGATCCTATATCCCAGTCGGGAGGCATTTGCGAGGATCTCTACATCGAAAGCATATCTCTTCACATGCATTATGGGTGCTATCTCCTCGAGTACTTCTCTTTTAAAGAGTTTAAGACCTACCTGCGTGTCTGAAAGAGTCATGTTAAACATAGTTTTAAGCATCAGATTGTACCCTTTGCTGAAGAACCTTCTTCCGATAGGGTAATCGATATCACTTAATGGATGCCTCTTTGAGCCTATGACTACATCCGCTTCCTTTTCTTCCATATAATCGATGAAGGTTTTTATCTGCTTCGGATTGAGATCGAGGTCTGCGTCGAAGAAGGTAATGAGACCTCCTTTGGCTTGCCTAATTCCATGAAGGATTGCATATCCTTTGCCCCTATTATCTGGATATCCGACGACCTTGACACGTTCTGACTTAACTCTTTTGGCTTCTTCATAAGTATCATCTTGGGAGCCATCATTTACTATAATCATCTCATAATCAAGATCGAGACCATCCAAGGTGTTTTCACACTCCGTTATATTGTCAAAAATTTTATCCCCTTCATTATACGCCGGAACTACAAATGAAATCTCAACCATGTCTCCACCCATCATTAAATTCCTGCCAGTAAAGAGTGGGTATCTTAGATTATAATTTTATCCACTGGCTTTACTGCGCTTCCAAACACAGATCGTTTTAATGATACTTAATATTTTCCGTGAAACCCTGTTTTTTTAGGGGGTTATTTAATCTTAAAGGTACCACGTTCAGCCCTATCTTGGTTAGAAGATCAATATTACCCCTATATCCTACTTAGAGAAGTGTAAGCCAATGAAGGCGAAAACAACATTGGGTGCACACAACACTTATAAAAAGTTTGATTGCAAAAGGTTATCAAAGGTTATAACGATGCAACTATGGCTACTTGAACAGAACTTAAGATTTGGTGATGGTTTATGCTCATTGATTTAAAAGCAATTTACACGCTCTGGCTGAGGGAGATGATACGGTTTTTCAGACTCAGAAGCAGGGTTATAGGATCCCTTGGGATGCCGATATTCTTCCTTGCTTTTATGGGGATGGGATTCAACTCATCATTCAATATACCAGGCATGGGTGATATAGAATATATAACATTTCTTGCGCCGGGCATGATCGGTATGACTTTATTATTTTCATCGATGTTTGCGGGCCTGTCCGTACTATGGGACCGAGAGTTTGGATTTCTAAAAGAGATTATGGTGACGCCTGTAAGCAGAGTCTCGATTATTCTTGGAAGGACTCTTGGAGGCGTAACGACGGGGCTGTTGCAAGGTATCATTATTATGATTCTTGCGATACCGATTGGATTTGAGATGACAGGTATATCAGTGGACTTTAGCATACCTAGCTTTGTTTTGGGGATAATGCTTTCTATTTTATTTATGGGGCTTATAGCTGCAACATTTATTGGGCTTGGTCTCGCGTTCGCATCTGTCATTGAGGATATGTCCGGATACTCTCTCATTATGAATTTCATCATATTTCCGCTATTCTTCCTCTCTGGAGCGCTATTTCCGATAGATAACATGCCAGAGTGGGTGCAGAGTCTATCGTATGCCGATCCCCTAACTTACGGGGTTGATGGTCTGAGGGCTGCCATGATAGGAACTTCAGAATTTTCGATCTTCATCGATCTTCTTGCACTGGGTATAAGCTCGGCCATAATGATATATCTTGGAGCGTTCTTGTTCGATAGAGCAGAGGTGGACTAGCCCCGATCTTTTGAGATGGTTGAATTCATAAAACCTATCTGTAATAAGGGAGCCTGCTATTAAGATGAAAGTTCTACTCGTTCAACCTTACAATCTTGATTACACAAAGGCAAGTAAGGTCCCTACTCCCGCACCATTCGCTCTAATCTGCCTCGCATCAGTTCTTCGTGACAACGGTCACGATGTTCATATCCTGGATAGAAATCTTCAAGAAAATTCCCTTGAGTCTGAGATAAAGAAGATCTACCCTGACATGGTGGGTATAACAACTTTTACCGGACCTATGATTCTGGATGCTCTTGAAGTTGCAAAAATTGTAAAAGATAATACTTGCGCTCCAATTGTTTGGGGAGGTGTTCATCCTTCGATGCTACCTATCCAGACACTGGAGAATCCTTACGTAGATGTGGTGGCTGTTGGTGAAGGAGAGCAGACTATTCTGGACCTTGCTTATGCGATTGAGCGAGAAAAACCGCTAGAAGGAATAAACGG
This sequence comes from Halobacteriota archaeon, assembly GCA_034189535.1. Classification (GTDB taxonomy): domain Archaea; phylum Halobacteriota; class Syntropharchaeia; order DAOWMC01; family DAOWMC01; genus JAXHTN01. The sequence goes on from JAXHUQ010000008.1 coordinate 25,589, forward strand.
GATTCACTATAAAGAGGACGGGAAGATACGGTCGAACCCACCCAGGCAATTCGTTGCTGATCTCGACAAGCTTCCGATGCCGGCATGGGATATGATCGATCTTAGCAAGTATTCGTCTCTACAACTTTTCACCAGTAGAGGCTGTCCGTATAACTGTGCTTTCTGCTATAACAAGAAGTTTTACGACTGTAAGTGGAGAGGGAGAAGTAGCGAGAAGGTGATAGAGGAGATAAGCTACCTGAAATCTAAGTACAAGACCCGTTGGTTCGTCTTTGGAGATGATAACTTCACATGTAACAGAAAACGTTTGCGGGAGATCTGTAACGGACTTATTGACGAGGGTATTGACCTGTATTGGAGGTGTGAGTCCCGTGTAGACCATATCAACAGCGAGATGCTGAGTCTTATGGAGAAGGCAGGTTGTCACGTGATATACTTCGGTGTCGAATCCGGCTCTCAGAGGATACTTGACACCATCGATAAAAGGATTACCACAACAATAGCAAGAGATGCAATAAATCTGTGCACTGATCTTGGGATTGCATCTTCAGCTGCTTTTCTGATAGGTCTACCAACAGAGACCGAAGAAGACCTGATGGCAACAAAAGAATTTGCCCTCAGTCTTCCTTTATGGGGGATCACAGTAAAGATATATGTGCCTTACCCCGGTACCGATCTTTACGATTACTGTGTCTCCTCCGGCCTTTATACTCCGCCTCAATCACTAGAAGAGTGGGGCAGGGCCTCAAGCTGGGGAGATGCGTCTATCAACGTAAGTAACGTTCCTTCGGATCTGTTGGAACGAGAGCGAGTGGAGATTGAGGAGGGGATCAAGAATAGAAATCTTCCGTACTATTTCCTTTACAGCATGAGACGGCTATTTGATGGTGATTTTACTTCTGTCAACGCATTTAAGAGCCTCTTTGAAGGTCAAACCAATGAAAATAAATATCGATAAGTTCTACGTGTAGAAGACATAAACTAACAGTCAGGAATATGGATAATATGTTAGTTGGTGTTTATGTCTGTCACTGTGGCCTTAATATTGCCAGTTTCGTCGACATTGAAGAGGTAGTTAGTTATTTTGAAGGGCAGGAGGGCATTGGAGCTTCAAGGGAAGTAGACTATGCATGCTCCGATGCAGGTCAAGAGGTTATAAAAGAGGATATCAGAAGTTTGGGCATCGATCGAGTCGTTGTTGCATCATGCTCACCCAGAATGCACGAACCCACTTTTCGCAAGTGTATATCCGATGCGGGACTGAATCCTTACCTCCTTGAGATGGTAAACATTAGGGAGCAGTGCTCATGGACTCACTCGGATGAGAGGTCACTTGCCACCCAGAAGGTGAAGGATCTGATACGAATGGGTGTTGCAAAGGCAAAGTTATTAAAACCCCTTGAGAAGATCACGATGCCTGTAAGTAAGGATACTCTCGTCATCGGCGGAGGGGTTGCGGGAATTCACGCTGCTCTCGATCTTGCCGGATCAGGAATAAAAGTAACAATGGTAGAGAGATCACCCACTATAGGTGGGCATATGGCCAGATTCAACGAGGTCTTTCCGACAAACGACTGTTCAATCTGCGTCCTGGCACCGAAGATGGTGGATGTATCAACCCATGAGAATATCACTCTATTCACAAATTCGGATGTAGTATCGGTTGAAGGTTCGGTGGGGAACTACAAAGTGAAGATAAGAAGAAGACCTCGGTTCGTATCCGAAGAGAAGTGCAAGGGTTGCATCGACGTCTGTGCTGAGGTCTGTCCGATAGAGGTTCCAAATGAGAGTGATTTTGGGGTAGGGTCAAGAAAATCGATATATCTTCCCATCCCTCAATCAATTCCACTGGTTGCTGCAATAGATCCTGAAAGTTGCATAGGATGCAAGCTCTGTGAGGAGGCTTGCGAGGCCGATGCTATCGAATACTTCGAGAAGGAAGAGGAGGTGGAGATCGAAGTCGGGGGAATAATAGTTGCCACAGGTTACGATCTCTTCGACGCTTCAATCAAGAGTGAATATGGCTATGGTCAACTTCAGGACGTCCTAACAAATATTGAGTTTGAGAGGTTGCTAAATGCCTCCGGGCCCACGAGAGGGCAGGTCCTTAGAGTATCGGATAAGGTTGTACCAAAGAAGATCGCTTTCATACTCTGTGTCGGTTCAAGGGATGAGAATACAAACCCATACTGCTCAAGAGTCTGTTGTATGGCATCAATGAAGAATGCGTATCTTATGAAAGAGCAGTATCCCGATACCGATATAACGATCTTTTACACAGACATCAGGGCATCAGGAGAAGGGTACGAGGAGTACTATCTGAAGACCCAGAAGATGGGGATAAAGTATACGAGAGGGAGAGTCTCATCTGTCGAAGAGTCAGAGGGTGGGAAGCTTAGTATGTGGTACGAGGATACCACGATGTGCGATATCTTCTGTGAAGAGTTTGATATGGTGGTTCTTGCAAATGGAATGATACCCTCGGAGGGCTCCGCAGAAGTCTCGAGTGTCCTGAACCTTGCAAAGAATCCGGACGGTTTCTTCGCACCTCTTCATATAAAGATGAATCCGATGGATACGCAGCTTAGCGGAGTATTTATCGCGGGGTGCGCTTCCGGACCTAAGGATATACAAAGCTCTATCGCCCAAGGTTACGCCGCATCATCAAGGGTGCAACACCTGCTTGGAAGAGGTGAGATCGAGCTTGATCCGATGAGCGCATACGTTATCGAGGATATCTGCAACGGTTGTAAGCTATGCGGCGACATATGCAAATTTGATAACATCAGATTCGAGAACAATAAGGCCATCGTCGACGAACTCGCCTGCAAAGGGTGCGGAACATGTGCCGCGGCCTGTCCGACCGGTGCAATCGAGATGAAAAACTTTACAGATGAGCAGATACTCTCACAGATAGATGCGGCCTTTCCCAAGAGTGAATACCCGTATATTGTGGCCTTTCTATGCAATTGGTGCTCTTATGGAGCAGCAGATCTTGCAGGGGCACTTAGAATACAGTATCCGACCAATATAAGGGTAGTTAGGGTTTTATGCGCCGGAAGAGTCAATCCAAGATTTGTTCTGGAGGCGTTCGAGCAAGGTGCGGATGGCGTTCTTGTGACAGGTTGTAGGCTTGGTGAATGCCACTATGTGCATGGAAATTATGACGCCAAGCATAGATTTGAGATCCTCAAACACATAATCTCTGAGATAGGTTTCGATGAAAAAAGGCTGCGTACAGAGTGGATATCGGCCGCTGAAGGTCAGAAGTTTGCCGACGTGGTAAAGGACTTTGTTCTTGAGATAAAGGAGCTAGGTCCAATAGGAAGCGAGCTTGATTAGAATTATGAAGAGTGAGGAGATCATCGAGATTCTTAAGTCTCTTTCTGACCCTGAAGCCGCGCAGGGTATGGCAAGTCGGAATAAAACCGGATAGACCTTTTGGCATATCAATTCCTGACCAAAAAAGCTTGCAAAGGAGGGTTGTCAAGGACCACGATCTTGCAGAGGGGCTGTGAGGAATCGGATTTCGTGAAACACGGATAAACCGCCCTCTTCCCATCACACCAAAATCCACATAATTGATTCTGGAAGTGTGAAGCAAGAGATTGTTAGGAAGGGGGGAAACCCATGCCAACGCCTGTGAGCGCTTCATCCAACTCTTCAAGAAGCTGCCCCCCTTTCCCCTTCCAGATCTCTAAACGTGGAGCCTACAAATATGCGAAGCATCGAGAAACACCTACCGGATAAAGGTCTTTGGATCGTTTATTATTTAAATGCTGGCATATCATTTCGGATTGGGGGTAAAGACACATTTTTAAGTTGCTGGTCTTTAAAGTCTTAAGGGAATGTCCTTACCTCCACGCCTAAAACTACTTCTCAGCACAAAGTACCTTCATCCACTCAAATGATTCTACTTCAGAAACTCTGATATCTTTGAATCCGGCGTCCCTGATAAGCTCGGACCATGCCTCAAAACTTATACAGTACTCCCCATCGTTCAGGATATGCTTCTTCCCGTTGTCATACATCCTGATAAACGAATCGACGCCGCCATCTTGAAGCGCAAGGGATAACTCCTCCTTCAAGTAGTCAAGTATACGCCCAAGCCTTTCAACATCATCCAGGTCGCCTGATGTGTCAAGATCCAGATCCCCGATCACAAATCTCCCATTCGGTCTCAGCATTCTGTAGATATCATTCAATGTCTTCTTCTTATCTTTGACATGGTGCAACGTGACTGTGGATGCGATAATATCAAACGAAGAATCCTCAAAATCCAGTTTTTCAGCATCTCCGGCTTTTATACTGACTTTGCCCCTGAGATTGAGCTCGTCGATCTTCTTCCTCCAGATACCAAGCATCTCTTCAGACTGATCGATTCCGTATATCCTACAGTTCGCCGCTTCAAGGAATTTCAAACTCAATAGGCCTGTACCGCATCCTATATCAAGAACGCTTTCTCCATCCTTTACCTCTGAGACCTCAACGGCAAGATCGAGCATATCATGGTGTCTCTTCATCTTGCCCAGTGTCTGATCATACTCGTTTGACCATTCTTTGAACCAGTCTTCAGTTGATTTTGTCATCTCATCTCCTTCTCTCTTATGGCAGATCAAAAACGCTTCTTATAGATATGGCAGTACGGCCCTTTACCCGTCTTACCATAATACTCCTGGTGGTACTCTTCTGCCTCCCAGAAGACTTCCCCCTTCTCAAGAGTAGTGGCCACCTTGTAACCTTTCTCTTCAAGGATTTTGATCAGCCTCTCTGCTGTCTCTTTCTGCTCTTCGTCCAGATAAAAAATGGCAGACCTGTATTGCTTTCCTATGTCCGGGCCTTGACGGTCGACCTCTTCAGGATCATGTATCTCAAAGAAGAGTCTGGCAAGATCCTCGTATGTGGTCTGTGAGGGGTCATAAGTCACCTCAATTGCCTCGGCGTGTCCGGTCTTCCCGCTACAAACCTCCTTGTATGTCGGATCATCCTTATCTCCCCCTATATATCCGACACGTGTTGAAATGACGCCTACAGCATCTTTAAAATAATGCTCAACTCCCCAAAAACATCCTCCTGCAAAAATAGCTCTTTTGTATTCACCTTCTTCTTTTTCCGGTATGAAATCCAGTGAAATGGAATTCACACAGTGTCTTGCATCCTTTTCGGTGAATTTTTCTCCTTCAAATACATGACCAAGATGTGCCCCACAGTTGTTACAGAGTATCTCAGTTCGCACTCCATCGGCATCGATCTCTCTTTTTACTGCTCCGGGAATCTCATCATCGAAGCTTGGCCAGCCACAGTGAGAATCAAATTTGTCATGAGACCTGTACAGATGCGAACCGCACCTTTTACAGGTGTAAATTCCCTTCTCCTTGTGGTTTGTATACTCTCCGGAAAATGGCATCTCCGTTCCCTTATGTACAATTACGCTCTCTTCCTCAGGTGTCAATCTTTTATACTTCATTTTTTATCTTCCTGAGCCTCTTGAGTTGCCCTACTTGAAAA
>JAXHUQ010000080.1:0-7220 GCA_034189535.1 Halobacteriota archaeon
CTTGTATGAATCCAACTATAACATTGATAACAACAGAGAGTAGAATAACCGTTGTATCGGTCCACATATTAAGAACTGCTGTCACAAAAGCAGCCACCATAAGGACATATATCAGAGGATTACGAAACTGCAGTAAAAACCTAACAATGGCAGATCTCTTCTTAATCTCGACTTCATTGTGCCCGTATATGGCAAGTCTTTTATCTACCTCATCTTTTGTCAGCCCTGTAGCTTCTGTCGAAAGCAAAGAGAAGGTCTCATCGACTGATCTCTGATACCATCTTTTCTCATCTGAATTGAGGTGATGATCAGTATTTTTTATAGCTTTGTTCACAGAGCACCTTAGAAGAATTTAGTGATACTCATTGTTATAGTATAAATAATTTGGCACTGTTAACCTGGCATCAATTAAGATATTAAACCTTTTGAGTAATTGTAAAAAAATACCATACCTTGCTCTAACCTATCCATCTGATCTTACTCAACCAAAAAACATATCCGGATCAAACCCTTCGTTCGTCATAACCCCAAGATTAATATTTGTTTTGGTTTTGTGCTTCTTACTGTCCTTTTTGCAAATCTAAGTTTCATCTGCGGATTTGCCCAAGATATTGAAGAACGAAAAGAGCGTCATGACTAAAGATCCACTGCATTTCTGAAATTCTCGCCTGCATAGATGCAATCATCACCAAGCTCCTCTTCTATTCTCAAGAGCTGATTGTACTTCGCAAGTCTTTCGGATCTACATGGTGCTCCGGTCTTTATCTGCCCTGTCTTGAGGCCCACAACAAGATCAGCTATGAAATCATCCTCTGTCTCGCCACTTCTATGGCTTACCATAACGCCCCAACCTGCATCCTGTGAGATCTTGCAAGCCTCGATACTCTCACTTACACTTCCGATCTGATTAACCTTGAGAAGCAAGGAGTTGACTGCTTTCTTCCCGATTGCCACCTGTATCCTCTTTGGGTTCGTTACCAGTAGGTCGTCTCCTACTATCTGAACCTTCTCACCCACTGACGCCGTAAGCTTCGGATAGGTCTCCCAGTCATCCTGATCAAACGGATCTTCTATCGATACCAGTCCGTATTCGTCTATGAACTCGTTGTATAGTTCGACCATCTCATCTCCGGTCTTGACCATACTTCCGTCGTTGTCAGGGTTCTTAAAATCGAGATCGTATCTACCCTTCACATAAAATTCGGAGGCCGCAACATCCATACCAATCTTCATCATACCGGTGTAGCCTGCTTTATCGATTGCCTCTTTTAAAAGTTCCAATCCCTCTTTGTTATCCTGAATGTTGGGTGCAAAACCACCTTCATCTCCTACATTAACCGCGTCCTGACCATATTTTGATTTGATGACACTTTTCAGGCTGTGATATGTCTCGGCACCCATGCGCATCGCTTCTCTGAAGTTTTCCGCACCTACCGGAAGAAGCATAAACTCCTGCATAGCAAGCCTATTTCCTGCATGCTGCCCCCCATTTAGGACATTGAAACTGGGGACAGGAAGAACAAACGATTTAACACCTGAGAGGTCTGCAATGTGCCTGTATAAAGGCTTATTCTCTGCTTTTGCTCCGGCCTTGCACGCAGCCATCGAGACTGCAAGAATTGCATTTGCACCGAGTTTACTCTTATTCTCGGTACCATCAAATTTTATCATTGCATCATCGATCTCCTTTTGTACCGTGCAATCCATCCCAATGACAATTCTTGATATATCTTTGTTGACGTTCTCCACGGCTTTGAGTACTCCCTTGCCGGAGTATCTGGACTTGTCCGCATCCCTCAGTTCCAGGGCCTCATGCACGCCAGTTGAAGCTCCACTAGGAACCATCGCTCTGAACAATCCATCTTTTGTATAAAGGTCAACCTCGACCGTTGGATTCCCCCTCGAGTCAAGTACTTCTCTTGCATGTATTCTCTTTATAGCAACCATCTCAATCACCCATCCGCTCTTCAAGCTGTTTAATAATGTGTAAATGTATATGATCTATAAATCAGTTTTGGCTACCGCTAAAAATGGTACAATTTATCTTCAAGTCTCCTTAGATTACCTAGTATAGTCTTCTTCTGACGGTAAGGGGAATTATCCCTCTTTCCATCTCAAGAATTGCTATTTCGATAGGATCCGATAAATCTGTATCAATAATCATTGGCGCACCCATCGATATCTGTAAGGCACGCGCACCTATTATCTTTGCTTTCTCAAACCTAGTGTACCTTCCTTCAAGATATGCTTCCATCCACCACCTCTACTTTCTCAAGTTAAACAAATTTAAATAATGCCTGATCCCCTTGTGAGATATCTTTCTCATCTTTCTAACCCATTAGAGGTTGAGATGGGGCTGCTGAGATTCGAACTCAGGTTACAGCGTCCCGAACGCCATAGGATGGACCAGGCTACCCTACAGCCCCTCATTGATAGGGTGCCAATGCTTCCACGAGTTCAACGTGTGTGAGAATCATCCGCCTACAGCAGTAACGCTTTAGCCCTAGATCGTCGAGTACATCCTTCGGATCTTCAGTCCTTATACGTTCCTTGTATTCCTCATACACGTTTGATATAACCTTTCCACAGGTAAAACACCGAACAGGAATCATCTAAATCACCTATAAGATTTCTGTCTCTTTGCTCTGGCCCCCTTGCCCCCAAATTTCTTTGGTTCCTTCTGTCTGTGATCCGAAACGAGAAGATTTCGGTCAGAACCAAGGAAAGCGTCTTTAATGTCGTTATCGCTGGTCCAATCAAAGATGCCCTTTGCTATGGCGGTACGTGTAGCGTCCGCCTGGCCCATGAACCCACCACCAAAGACATTGACGTCGATATCAACCTCACCTGCAACCTCACCTGCAAGATATAATACTTCCAAGATCTTCCGTTTTACAGATTCGGGCTCAACTATCTCTAGCGGCTTCTTGTTGATCCGGACCCTTCCCGTGCCTTTTTTTATGGTTGCTCTTGCAACAGCAGTCTTCTTCTTCCCACTTGAGTTTATGATCTTAACCATTTAGCCCCCAATCTTGTACTTAACTCATCCAATCTGATGTATTTTACGGCTCCGAGGCGATTCATATCAGCATTCTCTATCTTCTCGAATGTTTGGTCCTTAAACTCATCCGGAACTCCGATATAAACTCTCAGTCGAGCATAGGCCTCCCTTCCTCTCAATTTCTTGAAAGGAAGCATCCCCCTGACCGTCCGCTTCAATATCTGATCGGGCATCCTGGGATAATACGGCCCCTTCTCGGTAGATCCTTTATCCCGCATCTGTTTATATTCCTTAAAGACAGCCAATTTTGATCCGCTTACTACCGCCTTCTCTGCATTGATAATCGTTATCTCCTCCCCTTCAAGCAATCTCTTTGCGACCACAGAGGAGAGCCTCCCCAATATTAAGCCTTCTGCATCGATAATCATCAGGTCACCCAATAACCCTAATACCAGATCCTTTCGGATTTTCTTCCATTATGTCTTCAATACTATAACACTTGCCTTTTACCCCAACCTTCTCCCTCGCCTTGAGGCTGAAATCAAGGGCGGCAACATTAACGGAATGATCAAACGAACCCGATCCCAAGACTTTTCCCGCGACAATCACAGTCTCGCCTTCTGACGTATACCTGTTGATTCGGCTCAGATTGACTTCAGAATAGTTTCTGGTCGGTTTTTCAAGTCTTTTTGCAATATCTCTCCAGATAGGTGCATCCTCTTCACGAGATTTAGCTTTAAGGTCACTTACAAGACCGATTAGTCTGGGATTACTCTTCCTAGCTATTTTCTTACTCATCTACAAATCCCTCATCAGATTAACTACGTGTCATCTACTTCTCAATGAGACATATACATTCACCTGACCCTACATTAAGCTTTTCTAAACTGTGCTATCTATGATCACGTTGGGTGGTTACAACTTAATACGCTAAAAAACATTATCTACTCTATTAACTCTTTCCATAAAGTGAGCGTTGCGTGGCAAACGAAGAGGAACTTTTAAATATAACCTTCTTGAAAAAGTTGACAGGTAATATAAGAAGGTTTCATGGTAGATGAGGTTACCTATAGATCAACTTAGATTTTTACTATTGAGCAAAAATAGAGGAAATATTATATGACGACGGAAGGTACATCAGATGGATCTGAAATAGATGATATACAGCATCTTGTGAGGATTGCTGGCACCGATCTTGATGGGACGAAGAGTGTACAATATTCGCTAACGGGCCTCAAGGGTGTGGGAATACGCGTGAGTAGGGTGATTACCAGGGCTGCAAATGTGGACTCAAATGAGACTATGGGCCGCCTCTCTGAAGAGCAGGTCAATTCCCTGAAGAGTGTTATTGAATCTATCGAAGAGAATATGCCCCTATGGATGCTCAACCGAAGAAGAGATTTTTATACGGGTGAAGATAAGCATATTGTGGGCGGAGATCTCTTGCTTTCACTAAGAGAAGACCTAAATCTTATGAAGAAGACAAGGAGTTATAAAGGTATAAGACATGAGAGGGGTCACAAGGTCAGAGGTCAAAGGACCAAGTCCACAGGTAGAAAAGGGACTGTTGTCGGTGTTAGCAGGAGAAAAGGCGCGTAGAGGAGTTGTTATTTATGGGTTATCCGGGTAAATGTAAGAAGAATTATGATACGCCTTCGCATCCATGGGTCGCACAGAGGATCAGCGATGAGGCGGTTCTCTTAAGAGATTATGGTTTACGAAACAAAAGAGAAGTGTGGAAGGCAGAGAGTCAACTGAGAAAGTACAGGCGTGAGGCTAGAAGACTTCTCGCAGAGAGTTATGCAGGACAGCTAAGCAAGCATACGGAACAAGAGCTAGAGAACTTCCTAGGTAGCCTTAAGCGAAAAGGGGTATTAAAGGGGGATGCTGATCTCGATCACGTCCTTTCACTAAGTATCAATGACATTCTTGAAAGAAGGTTGCAGACGCAGGTCTGCCGTCAGGGACTTGCAAGAACGATGAAGCAATCCAGACAGTTCATTGTCCATGGCCACATAATGGTCAACGGACGGAAGATCACAGTACCGAGTTACCTTGTTGATAGAGAGACCGAATCGTTGCTTGAGTATTATGTCGGTTCGCCACTAACCGGCGATCATCCAGTGAAACCGACGACTAGTATTGAAGGGTGATTATTAAATGTCAGATGGAAAATGGGGAGTAGTACACATTCATGCATCGTTCAACAACACAATTATTACCTTAACCGATCTCACCGGTGCGGAGACGATCGCGCGGGCATCGGGTGGAATGGTTGTTAAGGCTGCAAAAGATGAGAGTTCTCCTTATACTGCTATGCAGATGGCTGCACAGGTGGCAGATAAAGCTATGGAGAAGGGAATCAATAAAGTACATATTAAGGTAAGAGCACCCGGGGGAAACAGACAACGAAGCCCCGGTCCTGGAGCACAGGCTGCCATCAGAGCGCTTGCAAGAGCAGGCATGAGAATAGGGCGGATAGAAGATGTAACTCCAATACCTCATGATGGTACAAGGTCTCGTGGTGGTAGGAGGGTCTGATGGATATCGAGATCATAGAACTATCAGACACAAATGGGAGATTCATATTATCTGGCGTATCCACTGCATTTGCAAATGGAATTAGAAGAGCAATGCTTTCCGAGGTTCCTACACTAGCTATCGATCAGGTGAACTTTTACGAGAATACTTCAGTATTGTTTGATGAGCAGATAGCTTCGCGAATGGGATTGATCCCAATTAAAACCGATCTTGACAAGTATATTGCAAGGGAGGATTGCGAGTGCGAAGATGGGTGTCCATTGTGTCAGGTTTTTATGACGCTCAGTGCGGAGAGTCCGGAAGATGTACCGCCTAATCAGAAGACATCGTCAATTATAGTCTGTTCCGGAGATCTTGTATCTAATGATTCAACGGCGGTCCCCACATACGATAACATACCGATAATAAAACTTGTCACACTAAAAGAGAAGAACAGTATCTCCCGTCAGAAACTGGTTTTAGAAGCTGTTGCTCGTCTTGGTAAAGGTAGCGAACATGCCAAATGGCAGGCTGCTGTTGTCTGTGGTTATAAGGCTTTACCATTGATAAAAATTGGGGACTGTAACGGTTGCAAAAGATGCGTTGAAGTATGTCCGAGAGAGATACTCGCCTACAACGGTGAACTGAAAGTTATCAATGTTGTAGAGTGTTCACAGTGCAGACTCTGCGAGGACGCATGTGATATTGGTGCGATAAAGGTAGATAAGGATAATCGTACGTTTATATTTGAGTTCGAGACCGATGGATCTCTTCCGGCTAAAGAGCTCGTGACAAGAGCAGTTGATGTCTTAAAAGCCAAATCGGAACGAGTGGTCGAGTTCATTGAAACCGAATTTTAGCATCAATCTCTAAACTTTGTGGAAGATACGGTCATGAGGACTCGTTTGGCACCAATTTTTACCCCTAATCCCTTATTATTGGATAATTATATGCGGCTTATATGAAGTCAATATCATCAATCAAAGTATTTATATACGGCGGAAGCTACTAGTAATCTGGAAAAATGACTGAAACTATAGAAGCTCTTATTCCTGGAGGAAGTGCAACAGCTGGTGCACCTATTGGACCTGCTTTGGGCCCGTTGGGTGTTAACATCAAACAGGTTGTCGATCAGATCAATGAGAAGACCAGAGACTTTAACGGTATGCAGGTCCCTGTCAAGATAATCATAGATGATGACAAGAATATTGAGATTGAAGTTGGAACACCACCAACATCGGCACTGATCCTACAGGAACTTGGAATACAGAAAGGATCAGGTACTCAAAATATCGATTACGTGGGTGATCTCTCGTTTGATCAGATCTTGAAGATTGCGCGTATGAAGATCGACAGCATGCTATCAAGTACTACCAAAGATGCGGCAAAAGAAGTTATTGGCACATGTGTCTCTGTTGGTGTTAAGGTCGATGGATTGACACCAAAAGAAGCACAAAGAGTTGTTGAGGATGGAAGATACGACGAAGCCATAAATCAAGGAGCTTAAAATCGGGTCCTGTATACCACCCACTGACAAACTTTTTATACTATACACGTAGTCCCCTATTTTGAGGGGATGAAAGTGCAATCCAAGATAGAGTTATCAGAATTCTGGTGTTGGAACAAAGATTGCCCCGATTACAAAAAGAGGGGAAAAGGAAACATAAAACTGAAAGAGATATACGGAAATAACAGACGA
>JAXHUQ010000081.1:0-7209 GCA_034189535.1 Halobacteriota archaeon
TTTGCATGGCTTAAAAGCTTCAAAAGAATAGCCATAAGACATGAAAGGCTTGTCAATAACTATCATGCATTTATCAATTTAGCTAATATACTTATACTATGGAGGGTTTTGAAATGAGTTCGATGTTAAAATAAGAAGGATTTCAACGGTTGGGGGTGGTTGGTATTGAAGAGGGGCTTAGAAACATTTTATCAGATGGTCGGATAAAAATGTGTGACCTTTGTATCACAACGTGTAGCAAAAAAGATATATGTGTTGGTGAAGATATAAAAAATTAGACCTAATATGACTGAAAAAGTAACAATAAGCTTGATAAAAGCTGATGTAGGTGGATATCCGGGACATGCATCAGTCCACCCAAGACTGATGGAGACTGCAGAGAAAGGTTTGACTGAGGCCAAAGAAAGTGGACTTCTCATAGACTTCAAGGTTCTTGCAGCGGGCGATGACTTGGAACTTGTGATGGGGCACAGAAAAGGCGAAGATAACGAGGAGATTCACGCCTTGGCATGGAACGTTTTTACAAAATCAACAGGTGTTGCAAAAGAATTGAAATTATATGGAGCAGGTCAGGATCTTCTCAAGGACGCCTTCAGTGGTAATATCAAGGGAATGGGGCCTGGAGTTGCTGAGATGGAGTTTACCGAGAGAAAAGGTGAGCCTCTTGTTGCACTAATGATGGATAAGACCGAACCGGGTGCGTTTAATCTTCCAATCTACAGAATGTTTGCCGATCCTTTCAATACAGCAGGACTTATAGTTGATCCAAGTTTGCACGCAGGATTTAGATTCGAGGTTTGGGACATCATGGAGCACACAAGGGTCATAATGAACCTTCCTGAGGAGACATACGATATACTCGCCCTCATTGGTGCAAAATCAAGGTACGTGATCAAGAGAGTGTTTCCAAAGGAAGATCATCCGGGACTTCCGCCAGATGAACCCGTAGCTGTTGTAAGTACCGAGAAGTTATTCCAGTCAGCAGGAAAATACGTGGGTAAGGATGATCCTGCAGGACTTGTCAGAGCTCAGAGTGGTCTACCTGCACTTGGTGAAGTGATCGAACCGTTTGCTTTCCCACACCTTGTAAGTGGTTGGATGAGGGGATCTCACAACGGACCTCTGATGCCTGTATCCTTTAAGAATGCCAGATGTACTAGATTTGACGGACCTCCGAGGGTTGTCGCTGCCGGTTTCCAGATTGCAAACGGATCACTTGTCGGCCCGGTTGATCTCTTTGATGATCCCGCATACGATTATACAAGAAGAAAAGCTCAGGAGATCGCCGATTATATGAGGAGGCACGGACCATTTGAGCCTCACAGACTACCTCTTGAGGATATGGAATACACAACACTTCCAAATGTTTTAAAGAAGCTTGAAGACAGATTTGAGAGTACTTGATTTGAAGGGGATTTTTTTAATTCCCTCTCTTTCCTCTCACTACAACCAGCCACCAGAACGCGATAACTCCAAGAATATAGTAAAAGGACGCCATATAAAATACATAATCGAGTCCTATGTAATCCATCACTGATCCTGATATCACTCCGCCTAAAAGCATTCCAACTGCCATCGATGTGTTGAATATCCCCATCGTTGAGCCCATCCCGTGTTCTCTTCCTATCTGGGTTGTCATCGCGGTTGCAGCTGCAAGGACGATTGCACCGCCGACTGCCCTGGAAAGAACGATTGCAAAGAGTTCAAAAAAAGTCGTTGAGAAGGGTATAAGGAATATTGCAACAGCCATTATAACGCTGCCTGACACCATCATTATCGGTCTGTCATACTTATCTGCGAGTATTCCAAAAGGATGGTTCATCATAGCCCAGAGTATATAAGTTACACCGAGCAGCAGTCCGATCTGTGAATACGTAAGTTCTATCCTCTGTGAATATATTGGTAAAAAGGACATGTATGCGGCAATCCCGATAGACTGAACCGCTCTGAGTATAAATATTCCCTGCATACACGAATCCCTCAAGAGAAAGCCAAATGGCGCTTGTTTCGTTTTTTTGTATGACGGACTCTCAGGAAGAAATAGAGCAGACATAACAAGGCCCAAAGCACCAAGCCCCCCCATAACGTAAAAAGATATGTCGATGTAATAGTTTTCAGTTATGTATCCGGCAAGCAGTGGTCCGAGAGCAAAACCAATGAAGAAACATGTATTGAACCTACCCATGAACTCACCCTCGTGTCCTTTAGGTACAATATCGCCCAAGTAGGCCATCGCTACGGGAGTCACAATAGCAGAAGCAACACCATGCAAAAGCCTGATTAAAGTGAGGGTGTAGACCGAACTTGTGAAGACGTAGCTTACCGAAAATACGGTGTAGGCGAGAAGTCCAATATTTATAAAGTTCCTTCTACCGTATTCATCGGATAACCTCCCCATTATTGGCATAACAAATGCCCTCGATGCTGCAAAAGCCGAAAATATAATGCCTACCCAGACACCTGTTGCACCAAGGTCCTCTGCATAGAGCGGTAATAGGGGTGCGATTATACCATATCCAAGCGATGTCGCAAAGACAGATATGAGTAAAATTGCAAGGGTTTTTCTTGCCATCCAGCATTGATAGTTGCTTATAAGTATTAAGTTTTTGAAAGGTAACGGCCTTTTTACGCGATATCTCTTGATGTATCGATCTGAACGCCGTCACAGACTCTGAACTTGATCAGATCGTTTACCGGCATCCTTCCCCTTATCTTGGGTATCGATAGTTTACTTGCCACCCTATCCCCTGCTCGTTCCAGTTTTACGGTAAAGACCGCATCACATAGATTCATAATCTCTGATTGAGTCTTGTCGTCGCAGGTATCATCCAAGACATAGAGGTATGAAATACCACCAGTATCCTTTGTAACCTCATAGATCAGGTTTGTAAGCCTCAGTATCTTTCCGATATTGACATTTAGCCCTAAAAAGAAGGAGAAAGTATCAATGATTATGTTAAAATCATCATCCTCTTGAGACCTTATGTTCTTCAGCTGATACTCCATGAAGTCAATTATCTCTTTGTCCACGAATTCATTTCCGACGTTGTCGATCATCTCTCCGAACTTGTCCAGATAATACTGGCTATAGATGTCGATAAACGTGATATTCGAGACATCAAAGTTCATATCCGTGATGTTTTGGGCTATAAACTTCGGTCGCCTGGTAGTGGTGAAGTAGTATGTTTTTCTCGATGTTGAGAACTGATATAAAAAAACCTCTGACATTGAACCAGCTTCTGCTGAAAAAAAAGTGACAAAACCGGCAGGAATGCCTCCGCCAAGAATACTATCAAGTAGACCAATCCCAGTAGACTTTATAGGCGAGGCCACGAATTCATCCGTAACGGATGTACCTTGGATGTTCCCTACAGAGTTAGGAAGAGAGGATTGTGATCGCTTAAGCAGCTCCCTCTCTTCCTCCTCCATAATGCTCCATCCATCACCCTCGTTAACAAAACATACACAATGCAGTGTACATTATAGACTATACATCTGATCAAGTATATAAATAAAATGGTCTAATTTTATAAAATTATGTTCACGGACGCAATAATTCGGGAGAAAAAATAATATTTATCTTTGATCTTATAGTATTTTGTAAAAGGAATCTGTTGTAGGTGGGAATTAATATGTTCGGATATGCCGGTAGAATACTTCATGTGGATCTGAGTAAGGAAGAGATCTATGAAGAGTCGCTTGATGAAGGACTTATAGAAGATTTCATCGGTGGTTGGGGAATCAACAACAAGCTCTTTTATGATACAAGTACACCAAAGACCGATCCTTTTTCCGAGGATAGCCCTATTATAATCGGAACCGGAGCACTGGTTGGCACTTTGATTCCCGGAGCTTCAAAGATTATCGGCACATATAGGTCCCCTATCGTATCAAAGGACAAGAAGCATTTCATCGACAACAGCGTTGCCGGAAGCAACAGATTCGGTATCATGCTGAAAAACTCCGGATTCGATCACATTGTTATTACTGGAAAAGCCCCTGCTCCGGTTTATCTAAAGATATCCGATTGTGGTTGTGAGTTATGTGATGCTACCGGGCTATGGGGTGATAAAGACATATATGAGACCACGGATTATCTCAATGGCAAGTATGGTAATTGTGGTGTCATCGCAATAGGGAAAGCCGGGGAGAATAAGGTCAGATATGCAATGTCAATTGTAGATTACTGCGGCTCATTCGGGAAATTTGGGTTTGGAGCGGTTATGGGATCGAAGAACCTGAAAGCGATTGTGACCAAAGGATCAAAAGGAATTGAGGTGGCTGATCCAAAAGAGTACCTCCGTCTAGTTAATGAGATCCGAAAGGAGATCGAGGAGTCACATTCCACAGTTCTCGGCCCATTTCGTATACTTGGAATAATGAGTGGTTGGCCACTTCAGGGACCTCTCGCAAATGAAGGATACTGGAGTTTTAAGGAATGGGCGAAGTTATATGGTCAGCAGAAGTGGATGAAGATCAAGATGAGAAAGCAGGACCTATCCTGTGCTAACTGTATGCTTGCGTGCAGGGTTGATTATCAGCTGAAGGATGGAGAGTTCGAAGGGCTAACCTCCTTTTCAGGTTCCTACTTCATGCCGGCAAGGATTGGGCAGAGGCTTGGTTTGAGAGACTTTAAAAAGTCTGTCAAGTTGCTTGATATCTGTAACAGAGCTGGAACATGTTGTCTCACAACAAGTGGTATCGTCAACTGGATAACTCAGCTTTATGAAGATGATGAGCTTGATGATGATACGATCTTTGAAATGGAACTTAAACGTAATTTTGAGACTTACAAATGTCTCTTTGAAAAAATTATAAAAAGAGAGGGTATAGGAGATCTTCTTGCAGAAGGCTGGTACCCGATCTCGGAAAGAGTGGGATCAGATCCTGACGAGTTCACACCCGGGACAGGAATCAGGAGGGGTGCTGACTGCATCCAGGATATTAGGTTCACAACGCTTGATCCTCAAAGGTTCACCTATTTCACTAATCCAAGACCGCATCACGGAGGGACTCAGACGGCAATCACTCTTCCCAAGATGCCACTTGAAGTCTTGAAAGAAGATGTTAGGAATATGGGCATCGATGGCGATCTCTTCGATAGGATTTTTACGAAGACCGATTATTACGGTGACTTCAATTGTGCCATCTATGCAAAACAATGCGAGGATGTGATGGCCGTTCAGAACAGTCTTGGTATCTGCATAGTCTACGCGATTCCACCATTTCTTACACTTAATATGAAGAAGCTTGCTCCTATCTATTCGGCGGCAACCGGAATTGAAGTGAGTGCAAACGATCTCAGAGAGCGTGGCGAGCGCGCTTTTAACCTCTACAAAGTTCTCAATATGAGGGAGGGATTTACAAGAGAAGACGATGCCTGCTCGAATATTTGGCTAACGCCCCGCGAAACGCCGGATGGGGTGAAGCAGGTAATGGATTATTACAGGAATAAAGAGATAACAAAAGAAGATATTGATCATCTTCTAGATGATTATTATGCCGAGAGAGGCTGGGACGTAAAGGCCGGAGCTCCAACAAAAGAACTACTGATAGAGCTTAAGTTACCAACAGATCTCACGCAATGATAAGATATATTATCTATTAGGTCAAACTACGAGGAGTTTACTATGACCACAGTTTATGATGTACCTGCTGATGAAATTATAAGAAAAGTAGCTGAAGATCTGAAAACAGATGAGAATATTACACCCCCTGAATGGTCGCTCTTTGCAAAGACCGGGTTGGATCGCGAGATGCCACCTGTCTCCGAAGATTGGTGGTTTGTACGATGCGCTTCGATTCTTAGAAGAATTTATATAGATGGTCCTATCGGTGTATCTAGGTTGAGATCCTTTTATGGGGGTAGGAACAGAAAAGGCGTCAGAGATGCCCGTTTTGTGAAGGGTAGTGGATCTGTAATACAAGAGGCTGTTCAACAATTAGAGAAGGGCGGATATCTAAGGAAGGTCAAGGAAGGTAGGGCAATCACACCGAAAGGGATGTCCTTTCTTGACAAAAATGCAAACGAAGTCAAAGGCGATCTCGTAAAATCGATACCGGAGCTTTCGAAGTACTGATTTTAGTAACCCCTCTTCACAAGAAAATCAGATAGTTCCAACAGATCTCTTCTTGCTTGAGAGTCTGGAAATATCTTAAGGCTCTCTTTTGCTCTATCAAGGATCATATCTGCATACTCTCTTACGTAGTCAATAGCTCCACAATCTCTGAGTATGCCAATTGCTTCCATCTTCTCCTCTTCAGTGTTATTTCTCCTATCGAGTATATCCAAGAGGCGCTCTCTTTCATCTTCTAGAGTCTCAAGAGCGTGAGCAACGATCAGTGTGCGTTTCCCCTCTTCTATGTCTCCGCCGATCTCTTTTCCATATTCAGTCCCGCGAACATCAATGTTTAATATGTCGTCCTGTAGCTGAAATGCAAGACTAATATCCTCGCAGAACTTTCCCAGGCTCTCTATCTCTTCTTTTGTTCCGCCACCCATAATTGCCCCGGCTTTACACCCGGCAGATATAAGCATTCCCGTCTTCAGCCTCAGAGTCTCAAGAACGTCCCCTTCAGTAAGCTCTTCTTTGCTGAATCTCTTCTCGTAAGAATCAATATCTCTACTCTGACCCATGCAGACATTGAGCACACCGAAGAATATCTCATCGACGGCTTTTTGTGTCTCCTTTGCATCACGGTCTGCCGAGTATATCTCATTTGCAGCTATCGAGGAGAGGAGTAAGAGGGCATCTCCGGAATTTATTGCGTGTGAGAGGCCGTATGGTTCAGGAAGATCATTCTTCTTTACACCAACGCTATTTAGAATACTCTCAGCCTCTTCGGGTGTCTTGATAACCTTGTCACAGTAAGGACAATGTGATATCTCCGCTAGAGCATCGCCCTTCGGAGGTAGGTGAAGTGCGAGCTTATTACGGCGAAAGTCACCCCTATCTTCGATATCATCATGAATAAGGCTAAAGTTGTGAAACATCTCAATAGAAGCTGCAATCGGTAAAACAGAATCGGAATCACCCCCAATTAGCTCACAGCTCAAAAGACACATTATGGGTCTGAATCTTTTCCCCCCCCTCTCAAGGAAATCAATGAGTGGAATACTGAGTTGTGGATACCCATCAACAAGATGCAGATACTCTCTTATCTTGCTTTCAATCTTCTCTGAATACTTTACCTGAAGCCTCTTCATTA
>JAXHUQ010000082.1:0-7050 GCA_034189535.1 Halobacteriota archaeon
GCTCCTAGAACCCTTGTTACCTCAGGTGGTCTTGGAACAATGGGTTTTGGACTCCCATCAGCGATAGGTGCAAAGGTCGGTTGTCCGGATAGGACTGTGTTTGATATTGCAGGTGACGGTAATCTCAGTTTACAAAAGGATGGATCAAACGGTTTCTAGACGATGGTTTTAAGTAAGAGTTATTAGGTTATTAGATTTAAAGGTGGTATCCAATATATAGAGTTTGTAGCATATGTGACCATATGACCATAATAACATACATATACTTTAAGTACATGCACAGATATATACGTGGCAAAATGTGTGTTTGTAAGTGAATGGTATCTTTTGAGATGATTGGGGGATTAATTGATGACACTTACACAGGCACTTAAAGAAGAGATCGATAAGGTAGGGCCAGTTGACATCGTTGTTGGAATATCTACTAGAGATGTAGACACCACGATTGTTCATGTTATGAATACTGCAGCAAACGCTCTTTCCGAATATTTCTCCGATTATAGGGGGCTAGTGGTTGTTTCGGATGGTTTTTCCTCAGACAGGACATTCGAATTGGCGAAACTATTTGAGTTGTCCAAAGACGTTCCAAAAATAGTTACAGAAGAGATGGGAAAGCAGGGGAAAGGTAGTGCTATTAGAACTATCTTTGAGATAGCATCAGAGGCTGATGCCTGTGCTGTTGTTTTGGTGGATGGTGACCTTCTCAGTATACGTCCAGAATGGATCGAACACTTGGGAAAACCCCCGATATATGGGATTGCAGATCTTGTTATCCCCTATTACGTCAGAGACAAATATGACGGGGTTATAACAAATCACATTGCCTACCCCCTGACAGAAGCCCTTTATGGTGTAGCTATCAGGCAGCCTATATGTGGAGAGTACGGATTATCTATCGAGTGTGTGCGTGAACTATTAGAGCATCCGCTATTTCCAAGTGACTTTGGGATAGATATATTCATCACCACATCTGCTGCTGTTCATAGATACATGATTCAACAGTCGTTGTTGGGTCTCAAACTGCATGAGTCGACTACAAAATATCTTACTCCTGATAAGCATCTTATTCCAATGTTCAGGCAGGTTGTTGGAATGTTATTTGAACTGATGGCGTGCTATGAGGATGACTGGATGACGAATCAACACCCTGTGAAGATACAAAAGGTAAAGGCAAAGTATCACGGTCAAAGACCAACACCTGTAAGTGTAGATGCAAAAAAATTCGACGAAGGTTTCAGGGACGGATATAAAAATTGCAGATGTTTGTTTAATGGAATGTTAGATGAAGAGGTATTTAAGAAGTTGGAAGATGCCACAACCAAAGATATGGTTTATATCGATCAGGGACTTTGGACAAAACTGGTTTATAGTTCGGCAGCAGCTTATAAACACGCAAAGGACGAACCTGAAAAACTTCAGGTGATTGACTGCTTGAGGGTCTTGTGGATGGCCAGAATATCGAGTTTTGTAGAAGATACAAAGGATCTCGGGGTCGAAGATACTGAAAAGAAGTTGACAGAACAAGCAGAAACATTTAAGAGAGAGTTGAACTACCTAAAGTCAATATATTAGACCTCTTGCATGATTATAGTCAACAACCTAACAATTCATACTTAAAATCCTCATCGAGAAACCGTTCAATCCATCCTTTTGCAAAGCATAGTTGTGAGGAAGACTCTTCAAAAAGATCTCGTATCAACCACATCAAATAGTTGGGATCCGGAATAAAAGTCCGGGATATAACACGTTTGATACTCTTTAACTGAATTCCCATTGAGCGCGTAAAATCCGAAGGTGTTTTTTATACAGTCACGTAACTCACTCGTTGTCCAATAGTCTCGTTCTTTGAGTAGCTCGTGGAGCTGTTCTTTCCGGACTTCATTGAGTCTGGATGGTCTGCCTCCGACGTATCGAGGCACTAATCCGGAGTAACCCTGTTCATTCCATCGCTTCTGCCATATATGGCCCACAGACTTCGTGATGCCTTTTGTATCTTTTTCCAGTGTTCCTCAATCCGCTTGTTCAGTTCACAGGGGCCCTCATGCCGCCTAATAGGGATCTGTTCCGGTTGGGATATTGGATTGGATATGTGATATATGCATTAAAAGTTTGGTGTTGGGTTATAAACGAAATAGCAAATGGCGGACACGTGGTAGAACTACAAGCATGGATTGAGTCATTTAAAAGAGTGATGGTGAGGTTTGAACGCTTGGAGGTAGTTTCATGGCCGTTGCTAATCTGGATTCCATAAAGAGAGTCCTGTGGGTTTTAAAATGAATTCTCTTTTAAAAAAGCAAGCCAAGGTCCGGATTCGAACCGGAGTATAGTCGCTCTGCAGGCGACCGCGTGAGCCTCTCTGCCACCTTGGCAAACCCTTCTTTACCTTGATTTACGACCTATTAATCTTTTCTATCATGCTCTTAAAGATAATAAACCGCCATGGGAATAGAGGATATAACACCTTCAACTCCCATCCTCGCCAAGTGCAAGCGCATTAAGTGGACATCCATAAACACAGACTCCACACCTGATACACTTCTCAACATCAGTTGATACACTCCAATCCTCTTCATATAAAAAGACATCTGCAGGACATATTGATGTACATGTTCCACAATTAATACACTTCTCGTCATCTCTTATGACGGGATGTTCGAGTACGGTCACATCAACACCGTGCTTCTTGAATGCATCCATCACGATCTCTACCTTATCCTTCGGAACATCGGTTATGATCTCACCGGTATCAGGTGTAATGTTTGCCTTATTGATGTTCAGTTTGGCACCGGTCTCAAGGATTATGTCAGCAATTATCGGGTTTTTTATTATCTCCTGGGAGAACTTTAAGAATAGCTTCATTTTACCCTCCTTTTTGCAACAAGTCTTGTGATATCGTCACTTGTCAAAATACCGACAACTCTACTCTCCTTATCCACCACCGGTAGGGCAGAAATGTTATGTTTTTCAACCTTTGCTGCCGAGATCTCTATCGGTTCATCGATATCCGATGTAATCACCTTCTTTGTCATGATCTGATCCAGTGTATCACGCTTGGATGCAATAGCACTTGATATGTCCCAGGCAGTCACTATCCCCACAAGCCTGTCATCTTCCGATACCACAGGAAGGTGTGTAAATTCACCCTGGGTAATCTTCTTTGCGGCTTCTTCAATCGGTGCTCCTTGCCTGATGGTTGTGACATTTGTAAGCATCACATCCTTCACATAAGGTAACCTTCTCTCATCTCTAAGTGGTAATACCTTGGTATGAAGTGGCAATCTTTCTACCGGAAGTGTTAGGGTGAACTCTTCCTCAACAATCCGCCTCTTCAGTTCTTCTGCTATCTTCTTTGCGACATGATAACTGGAAAGAGAAGAGCTCTTTACTTCCTTTCCATCAATATCTACGATACCGGATTTTAGCTCTTCGTAGGTGACCGTTCTCAGAACAGGTCTTGATCTTCTGGGGACGCTGTAGTCATATATGTTTGTTGTGATATCCGAATCTTTCACTGCTGTTGATAGTGCCAGTCTTTCATTGAGGATTGGTATGGGAATACCAATTCCTACGTAAAGTGATGTTCCATATCCGCTGAAGCATGCAGCACGGAGGAAATCGGGACTCATCTTTTTGAGATCTCCTCTCACCATGATGGTTCCGAAGTTGTTTTCCGGTGAATGTTGTGTCCCTTCACCGATGACATGCCCTCTTGCACCACAAAGGAATATGCTCGTACCGATCCCTATAGTCTCGTACGTCGGATCGTTTGAGAGCGGTGATAGATCCCCTGCT
The DNA here is from genome assembly GCA_034189535.1 of Halobacteriota archaeon. GTDB lineage: Archaea > Halobacteriota > Syntropharchaeia > DAOWMC01 > DAOWMC01 > JAXHTN01. The sequence goes on from JAXHUQ010000082.1 coordinate 3,793, forward strand.
CCCGAATAAGTGACGTTACCATTTCTTGGGAGAAGTGTTCCCATGTAAGTATAGATCGTCTTGTCGGATGAGTTTGTTGCGACGTTGTACCTCTGATAACCGTTTCTTGGGTTTATCATCGTCGCTTGATTGAGATCATCAATCTTTATGTTTGTATGAATGTACTTCAATGGATAGCAGTCTGTCCCATATGCTGTTGCTCTTAAGTCAATATCTCTTCCTCTCACAAGATCCTCGATCACATGGGCTCCACCATAGTCGATACCTTTAGTCTCTGAAAGTTGCGTTGCCCCGATGTATGCATCGATGGCGGCAACACCGGTGTAAGCCTCAACATCGTTGAGCCATAACCTCTGCATCTTGATAGGAGGATCGGAATGGCCGAAGTTCATCCATACGCCAGACGAACACATGGCACCGAAGGTACCTGTGGTGACAACATCTACTTCTCTTACTGCACCCTCCGGTCCTAGTTCAGTAACGATGTCTGACATCTTGTCAGCCGTTACAACGCATGCACTGCCGTCTCTAATTCTTTCGTTTATCTCATGGATCGATTTTTCGGTCACGTTCTTACCTACCTTGCCTCTTTGTCAAGATGAGACGATATATATTAGTCTGAGACTGGTATCTTAAAATTTCTGGCTTTAAGTTATTCCTTGTACAGCTCTCGTCTTCTCGCCTCTAGCATCTCGGTCTCATCTCCGGCGAACTCTGCGGCAGTAACAACTTTCACGTTCCTCTCTTCTGCGATCTCATAAATCTGCTCGATCTTCTTCTCATACTTCAAATCACGCATGAAGTGATGATCGATGACGATTGATTTCACATCCGTATAGAAGATAACTCTCATAAGATTCTCAAGAGACCTTCGGAGGTCATCTTTTGAGAAACTATAACCGAGCATATATGTCATCGGCCCATCCAAAATAAGAATATCCGGCTTCTCTTCCAGGACAAAGTCGATCTGATCGCGTTGAGATGCCCCTTCAACATCACTTGTGTGAAGAACCTTCTCATTACCACAGCTTATACTAACTTCTGTGACATAACCCAGCTTCGAATCTGTCCCATGAAAAACCGGTTCTGAAAAATTTATGATAGTACTCCCATGTTTGAACGAATTACCGTCAGCCACTTCAATGCTCTTTGGAAGCTCGGAGAGTTCTTTTAAGAAATGGCTTGCCCGCGTCTTTTGACTTTTGTTTATATTTGTCTTAGGATCTTTTAAGTAAACGACCTTCCCTTCATATAACTCGGGTTCTTCGGGATTGTAATGGTCATAGTGGTAATGAGTGACTATTAGGATATCTGCAAGAGAAGCATGTTCTTTCACAACGTCCCAGAGTTTCTTGCACCTCTCAACTTCTATATTATGTGGGGGAAGTTTGTATCTCATAGGGCCGAGGGCAACACCCGGATCTATCAGAATCTTAAGATCAGTCGTCTCAACGAATGTGGCCATCGACCTAACGCCGAGACTATCGAAAGCAAGCGGTTTTACCTTAAGCATTCTCTAACCCCATTTGATCTCAAGTAACCTCTTCTCCAGTGCCATAAGATATCTTTCCTCAACTATCTTCTGACTCCAAGTATCGGGAACTTCCCTGAAAAATGCTCCTGACAGCGCACCAGCCATTGATGCTATCGTATCTGTGTCTCCTCCAAGTTTTATCGCACCCAACACAGCCTCTTTAAAGTCTCTTGAATTATAAAATAGGGCAGCAGCAGTGGGGACCGATTCATGAGTCTCGATTCCTACGCCGATTACATCAGCAAGGTCTTCAATTGGGGTATCAATGGCAACTTCTACCAACTCATCTATGTTGGGCTTATCAGTCTTCACCCCGAGGGCTCTTCCCTCTCTTGCACCTCTCTTTGCCGCTTCGATGATCTCGTCCTTCTCAAGACCACAAACCGCAGCATCGATTGCACAAGATATGAGAGAGGCACCTGAGATTGCAACGTCTGTGCCATGGGTAACTCGTGACGATTCAGCCGTCTTCTTGACAATATCTTTACAGCACGAGAGGCCAACCGGTGAAGCACGCATTGCGGCACCATTCGTTGTTCCGGTCGATGATATGTAGTTTGGGTTCTTCTTCAGCATAAGAATGGCACCTCTTGTAGTTGGACCGATCCTTTCGAGCCTCTCCTCATTTGAGATAATTTTTCTTCCGATAGCTTCGGAAAATACCCCTTGCTCTTCAATTATACTCTCGGAGACAAGGATGCTAAGAATGGTGTCGTCCGTGATCTTCGGATTCTCCCGTGTAAAAGGTGCCCCCTCGCAAGTCCACACCTCTCTGATTTTTTTTGCTGAGAGCCCTTCATAAGGTTCACCAAGGGCGTCTCCTATTGCAAGGCCTATCAGGCATTTAGTGTCTTCTCTTTTTTCCATCTTCAGTCGAGTATAAGTTACTGTTATGATAATAAATATCTTGATATCACGTTGGATTCTTTTAGAGAAACAGTAAAGTATATGCCATACTAAGTTCTAACTCAGTGAGTCCGATTACTATTAGTCTTTTATAAAACTGTAAGGTGGTGATGGATTGGGATATTATTGCTCCAGATGCAAGCGAGATGTTGAGATCGATTATGAATATCAGGGAATAAGATGCCATTATTGCGGCAACAGAATACTTATCAAGAAGGCCCCTATAACAATTAAGAAAGTCGAAGTGCAATAATGATCGGTAAAGCCGAAATTGATATTGACCTGGGTGGCAGCGCGGATATTGTTTATAGATCAATCATATGCGAAGCAAATAATAAACCTTCTAATCGCTCAAAGACTGATCTTTTTTTACGCGATCGAATACTACATATTGATGTAACTGCTGATGATATCACGATGTTGAGAGCGGCGCTTAACACATGGTTGAGGCTCATCAAGATCTCTTTTGATTTGGATACGATTGTGAAGGAACTTTTCTGATCTTGAAAGGACAAAGGCAATGACGATAAGGCTAACAACTCTGGGAGATATTGAGAGGATTTTAAGCGAGATTGAACCGGTTGTCGCTGATCAAGATAAGGATCGTAAGGAGGCCGCTGTAGCACTGATCCTAAAAGAGTGTGAGGAGGACATCTCAATAATATTTATTAAAAGATCGGAAGATGAGAGAGATCCCTGGTCAGGTCATATGGCATTCCCCGGTGGAAGAAAAGACGAAGAAGACGAGAGCATAATTGATACGGTTATGAGGGAAACATTCGAGGAGACCGGAATAGATCTGAGGGAGGGTAAGATAA
>JAXHUQ010000083.1:0-6913 GCA_034189535.1 Halobacteriota archaeon
TTGATGTGTTTAGAAGAGCTGTGTACCCTCTGATAATACCTGAGTTCTGAAGCTTTTTTACTCTATCACTGACAGTAGCTGTGCTTGCTCCGACCTTTTCTGCCACTTTATTGAAGGATTGTCGGGAGTCCTGTTGAAGGACCCTTATTATCTTCTTATCTAGCTCGTCCATTTTTTATCACCACACCAAAAGCGTAATATTGTCATTAAATTTCATAAAGTTTTTTAGAAAAAATTTAATATAAATCAAATTATAGTATTGACACCTAAACATATATTTAGATATAAGTAAAGGAGGTTTTCAAATGTTTAAAAAGAATTTGATGCTGATGGTATTAGCCTTGCTATTGGTATCAATTGCGGGAACAACAGCGATTGCCGAAGACTTCGGAGGTTGTGAACAGTGCCATGCGGATGTTGCTGAAAGCTTTACAACATCTCTACACTATACCGGTGCGGGAATGAAGAGTGAATATGAAACAGGTGCGGCAGGCCACTTTGATATAGATATGGATGAATACTATTCTGATTGGAACTGCTCCAGCTGTCATGCGACCACATGCGAGAAATGTCATGAAGGATACCCAGATGGGCATACATATACGGGAGAGGTAAATATGTCTATAGATACCTGTGACCAGTGCCATTTCAAGAAACAGACAGCGACATTTATCGGTGATATGCCTGTACACAAGAGTGAAGGACCTCACGCAGACATCCATTATGAGAAAGGGCTCACTTGTGTAGATTGTCATACGGCAGAAGAGATGCACGGTGATGGATCTTCAGATAGCACGATGCTTGAAGCCGTAACAACATCATGCGAGGATTGCCACTCAAGCCCGGGAAAGACCGTTAAGGGTATGGAAGTGAAACAATACTTAACAGATAATTCGGCCCATAAAACTCATGATGGTAAGCTAGATTGTACCGCATGTCATTCGGGGTGGATGCTGACATGTGAGAACTGTCATCTCGACACACGTGAAGGGACTACATTTGATGCGACTCAGTATTATCTCGGTGTTGGTTCGGATGGTAAGATAACACCCTTCATCAAGATGACAGCCATGGACGAGTTCAATGCAACGCATATTGGATGGGGTGAGTGGTTCCCACATACAGTAACAGATGATGCAAAGGACTGTGCATTCTGCCATGAGAACAAAGAAGTATTCTGCGAGGGTTGTGATGGCCAGATACTGGGGAAGGGAGGTTCATTTATCTCACAGGAAAAGATAGATAAGATCTACTGGGCAGCAGCTGCTACAGAAGAGCCTACGTCCACACCTAAACCGACAGCTACACCAACAACAGCAACTGAAACACCGACAGAGGCAGCGGCTGATGAGAGCACACCAGGATTCGAAGCTTTATTTGGCATAACAGGTCTTCTTGCGGTAGCTTATCTCGTGATAAGGTTCAGAAGATAGGTAATAAATTTATAGCGGCATTTTTGCCGCTAATTTTTTAATTAAGTTATCCAGAAATGTCTAAGGAATCGGATTTGGATAAATTTGTGAAAAAAATTCAGGAGGAGATATTAAAAGAAGATCGCAAGATCTACTCCAAGAAAGCCCTCGATCATGCTTACAACCCAAAAAATGTTGGTAAGATAGAAGATGCAGCAGGTATAGGAAAATTCACAGGGCCTTGTGGCGATACCATGTATATTTACCTTGAAATCATAAATAAGAGGATCATAGATGCCAAGTTCCTAACAGACGGATGTGGTGCAACTGCTGCATGTGGTAGTGTTTTAACCGAGTTTGTAAAGGAAAAATCGATCGAAGATGCATTGATGATCGAAAGCGATGAAATTTTAGGATTACTAGATGGGCTGCCTGAGGAGAATAAACATTGCAGCGCTCTGGCGGTGAATACTCTACGAACGGCTATTAGTTATTATTTTTCCAAGAGATAAAACAGTACAGTAAAGTATTTCATTTAATAATTTGGATTTTTCGGGAGATAAAAATTATATAAGAAGAGTAAATGTTAGAAGAACAATGGATGTGAAATTACAACCGGACAATATAGTCGGGTGACACTAAGACGTATCCGAGGATGGATAAATAATATGATCGGTGATATGAAGTTACAGGGGATTGGGTATGCAGCTTCATTTGATCTGTTTTTGCTCTCACTGAAATGATTAATACGATGAAGCTTGATGAAGTAAATAAGAGATTATTATGGAAAATTTTAAAGCAAATCCGGGTAGACCTTGTAAGGTAAAAATCAGTGTCCCGGTATCCTCACATATATGTTGATGGTGGCGATTGATTCATACGGTGGGTGAAAGATGCATAAATATGAGACAAAAGTTATATGGTCTGATGGGCGAATGGGCGAGTTTTTTGCAAATGAAATAAATGTAGAATGTTCACCGCCGCAAAATTTTAGAGGTCATAGCAATACGATGACTCCAGAACACGCATTTATAGGTTCGGCCGAGATGTGTATATGTATGACCTTTCTAACAATGGCCGAAAAGGCGGGAGTTGATCTTTCATCATACCAAAGTGAAGCTGAGGGATTGCTGGAGAAGGTAGATGGTAAATTTAAATTTACAAAGGTTGTTGTTCGGCCAAGAATTAAAGTTAAAGATGAAGAGAATATAGAGAAGGCAGAAGAGGCGTTAAAAAAGGCAGAATTTTATGCATTGGTGACTAATTCCATGGATTCGGAAGTGATAATTGAAGCATATATTGGGGTTGAATGATTGTAAATATAAAAGATATTGGAATAATTCATACACCCTATACTAGCTTATCCGATTGTCCGATTCAGCCTTCCAGATCGTCAGATAAAGGTGAAGTGGAGGTATTTAAGGAGTATGAGGAAGGATTGTCTGATTTGGATGGTTTCTCCCACATAATCTTAATATTTGCGTTTCATAAGTCGAATGGCTTTTCTTTGAAGGTTAAACCTTTTTTAGACGATAGCATGAGGGGTTTATTTGCAACAAGATCACCGAGAAGGCCAAATAAGATAGGAATATCTATTGTTGAGCTTATTGAAATAAAAGGCAATATTTTGAGTGTAAATGGCGTAGATATGGTTGATGGAACCCCATTGCTGGATATTAAGCCATACATTCCTGAATTTGATGAACGAGATGATGTTAGAACTGGTTGGTTGAATGAAGTCAGATTAAAGGAGATGAAAAGATGAAGATATGTGCCCCAACAATGGGAGATAGAGGGATAAACGAAGATATTTGTCAGCACTTTGGACAGGCTCCATCGTTCACAATTGTGGACCTTGAAACAGACAACGTAAAAGTGGTATCGAATACAAGTGAGCATTATGGAGGGATCGGAACCCCGCCGGAGATACTCTCAAAAGAGGGAGTTGAAGTGATGCTTTGTGGAGGACTCGGCCCTAAAGCTGTGAAGATGTTTGAAGATTTTGGTGTGGAAGTGTACATTGGTGCATCAGGAACCTTAAGAGAGGCAATTGATGCGTACAAATCAGGAAAGCTCTCGGAAGCAACGGATGCTAACGCATGTAAAGAACACAGACATTGATACATGCAACAACGTTCTACGATTATGATCGAACCAATGGAGAATAGATGTGTGGAAACAGTGGCCAAAAAGATGTATTGGTCACTTGTGGATGAATATCTTGGATCCAAGAGACAAGATACTGAGATGGAAGAGAAGATCGAACTCCTCAGAAGATTTCTTGAAGAATCAGATGTTGGTTTCTTCAGAAACAAAACTGAAGAGCTTATGAAACAAGGGCTCAAACCATACCTTTTGCTTGCGATGAATGATGATGAAATACTGGATGTAAGAATAGAGGTTAGGAGATGATTTTATGAGAATAACGACTCTCAGCGAGAATACAGCCGGAAAAGAACCAAAAGGGCTATTGGGAGAATACGGCCTCTCAATCCTTATAGAGACTGACGATCACAAGATCCTATTTGATACCGGCCAGAAGATTGCGGCAGTAAAGAATGCAGAAATTCTCGGGGTTGAGCTTGGTGATGTTGAGAAGATTGTGATCAGCCATGGACATTTTGATCACACAGGTGGACTGAAAGCAGTTCTTGAAAAGACCGGTGAGATTGAGATCGTTGCAAATCCTGATATATTCCAAGATAAATATGCAAAGCGAAAGAAGAGCGAAATACCCATCGGGATTCCCTATTCGAAAGATGAGCTGGAGGCTGCTGGGGCAAGATTCAACTTCAGAAGAGAACCTACGGTGATTGGCGATATCACAGTGACAGGTGAAATCGAGCAGAATACAAGTTATGAGACCATAGACGAGGATATGTGTGTAAAGAAGAATGATGAGCTTGTAAAGGATGAACTTCATGATGATCAGGCGCTGGCGTTAAAAACTGACAAGGGGCTTTTTGTTGTCCTTGGATGTGCACACAGAGGGATGATCAATACGATCGAGCAGGCAAAGAAGATCACAAAAGAGGATGAGTTCTATGGTGTTATTGGCGGGACGCATCTTATTGCCGCAGACAGCGTGCAGATGGACGAGACTATAAAGGCACTGAGAGAGTACAACCTCCAACTGTTGGGCGTATCACACTGTACAGGGCCGAAAGCATCTGCAAGACTCAGATCTGCGTTTGGTGACTTATTCTTCAATAACAATGCCGGTAGTGTGATTGAGATATAGATGAGATGCGACAGATGTGTTGAGAAGTTATGTGAGGATGGTAGGGATTGTACGGATATTTCTGAAGCGGTAAAGGCACTGTACAACAGCGAAGTACTCAGATCGATGAAAGTCTCCGGGGCATTAGAAGTGGATTTTTACATGAAAAAGACACGAATAGAGGAGCTTATATTGTATGCCAAGGAGATGGAGTATAAGACGCTCGGCCTCGCATTCTGCATCGGTCTTGGAGAAGAGGCGAAGATAGTATGCGAGATTCTATCTAGGTTCTTTACTGTACACTCGGTATGCTGCAAGGTATGCGGAATTGATAAGGCATCTTTTGATCTAAAATATGTTCATACGGAAAGGGAAAGAGAAGCTATATGCAACCCTCTGGGACAGGCCCAGATCCTAAATGAACAAGAGACTGATCTTAACATAATCCTTGGGCTGTGCATAGGTCATGACATCCTTTTTACCAGATATTCAAAAGCCCCTGTCACAACGCTTGCAGTAAAGGACCGCATGCTTGCTCATAATCCTCTTGGTGCAATTTATTCGGGATATTATAAGAACAAACTATCTATCCGTTGATTTTGGCAATGGTATAATATAATTGGCCATCTCCGAGCGCTCTCTAAATCCAAGTTTTTTATAAAAACTCCGATCATATGACTCGGTGTCACGTCCGTCAAGTAGTGAAAGCCTAGAGCAATCACGATTTATTGCTTCTTCTTTTACCACTTGGAGCAGCCTGTGACCAACTCCTTTACCCCTCTTACTTCCCATCTTTGACAGTTCAATAAACATAAGCGTCCTTAGTTAAGCTGTTTTTTTATGAATACGACAACGCAACTAAGAACAGATTATCTAACGCCAAACGAGAATATATCTTTTCCTATCGGAACAATCCTTACCGTGCAAAAATATTATGATCATCTCGGTCTTTCTGAGATCTTCGGCAAGCACAAGAGTCGTGGAAGAGATATTAATTCTCTCATCAAGGCATTGTTGAGTTACAAGCTTACAGAGAACCAGAGCGTGGCAAAGGCTGCGGGTTGGATCAATCGAGAAGAAGTACTAAACACATTCGATATTGAATCATTCGAGCAAAGGACCCTCTACAGAGTTCTTGAAATTACCCATGAAAACCGTGAAGAGATAGTCGCTGATATTCAAGATGTGCTGTTTAAGACCTATGATTTCGAGCGTACAGACATCAACATGGATTGAACAAGCTTTGTCTTGTGTGGTGATAAATGTCCGTTGGGTAAGTATGGTTACAGCCGTGATCACCAGCCCTACCAAGAAGCAGATAACGCTTGGAATCAGCGAGCTTTCGGATCCTATCAACGTTCCCATCAACATGACCGTTCGTGAAGGTAATGTTAACGATCAGGTTCACTTCGATGATACGTTTGCCCAGGTCAAGGACCATTTGCGTGAAGGATCAATGGTCGTGTTTGATCAGGGTGCAAATAGTAAACAGAATCTCGAGTGCATCGAGCACTCGAATCTGAAATATCTCACAGCAGTACAGATCAACAAAAGCGATGAAAAGACCTGGATGGAAAACTTCGACAAAAAGGAAGCGGAACTTGTTGATGAAGAGTACGGTGTATACGGACTCAAAAAGAAGTTTCCGAGCAGAATCAACTACCTGTTCTTCTCCGAGCATCTGTATGAGCTGCAAATATCGTCCAAGCTAAGAAAAGTCGAGAGACTCTTCAATGAAGCCGAGGGGATAGAACAATCCATTAAGAATAATCGTGGATTACCAAAACGATACCGTATCAACAATCCTCTGGTTGATTGCGAATATTTATATCAAACGAAGCTTGCATCCCTTAGCGACGAGGGAGATCGTGCAATCCATAGGGGCATCAATCACAGGGCGTGAAGGATTTTTCTGCCTCGTTTCGAAAAAATATTTGACATTGAAAGATGCACTTTTAACCTACCGAAAGAAGGAGCAGGTCGAGAAGATAATAAATTCGCTCAAAAACGAGATTGAGATAAGGCCTCTCAGAGTATGGTCTGAACATAGCATTTATGGTGCCCTGATCCTTGGTTTTGTTGCTCAATTGATAATATCTTTGCTCCGATTTGAGCACAAAGAATTGAAGCACACTTCACCAAAGTTCATAAAAATTTCGCTACAGAGAACTTCGAAAAACCCCAACCAATACTTAATACAGTGAACTATATCGTATCCCATTGACACCTATAATACATGGAATCCTTAACTGATTTTGCACTTCGTGAAGAGTACAAAAGA
>JAXHUQ010000084.1:0-6790 GCA_034189535.1 Halobacteriota archaeon
TTCGTTCACTGCCTTCTCTTAGAACCAGAATGGGTGTCCCACCCAATTGTCCTCCCATTTTATTATCACCTTTATATCAGTTTTCTGATATTTGCAATTCTATATAAGGATTGTGGTTGGTGAAGCTTTGCACCTAAAGTCACTTTTGACCCTAAAATATGAGTTTGACTTTAAAGTATACTCCAACACCAAACTTTTAATACATATATCACATATCCAATCCCATATCCAAACCGGAACAGATCCTTATTCGGCGGTATTAGAGTTCCTGTGAACTGAACAAGCGGATAAAAACACTGGAAAAAGATGCAAAAGGTATCACAAAGTCTGTAGGTTATATATGGCAGAAGTGATGGAATGAATAGGGTTATGCCGGTTTAGTGCCTCGATACGCCGGAGGCAGACCGTCCGGACTCAATGAAGTGCAGAAAGAACAGCTCCACGAGATACTAAAAACGAGATACACAGCGACTGTGGGCTTTTGGCAAACCAAAAATATGGAAAAATACAGCAAAGCTACGAGCAAACACCTTCGGATTTTACACGCTCAATGGAACTTCAGTTATTGATTTCAAGAGCAATTAGACAAAAGAATCAGTATGTGAGTTTTTATTTCCATGATTCGAATCCGATTGAGTTCATCTGGAAGAGTATCAAACGTGTTATATCTCGGACTTACAAGTGATCTCAACTATTTGATGTGGTTGATACGAGATCTTTTTGAGGAGTTTTCGTCACGGCTAAGCTTTGCAAAAGTATGGATTGAACGGTTTCTAGATGTAGATTTTAAGTATGAATTGTTAGGTTGTTGAGTATAAGTGCTGGAAGAAAATTGCACATATAAAAATATTTTTTAATTCTTCTATTTTCTTCCTAGCAAAAAGCTACCCAAGCCCATCAACCAAAATAAAATGGGATATGCTACCCAGCGCTCGGTGCCCCCAATTCCTAAAAATGGAATGAATATTTGACTAAAAAATAGAAATGTTAACGCAATTATTCCTAATCCCATAAAAATATAATTAATGGGGGATTTAACAAACTTACATGTCACTATTGCTGCAATACCACCTGAAACAAATGTGGTCATTGCAAAAATTCCATGCCATGGAGTGATGTTTCCCGGAAAAATACCCACTCCCAATACCCCTACACCTACGAGAAAATAAGGAATGTTTACAATTAGTTTTTTATATTGTTTTCCGATTAGTAAATTGGCAGATATAATCATAAGTCCTGATACAATCATTGTAGTATTAAATATTGTAGATGAAGGTTGAGTAATTATGATATTGGGGGCCTTGTGGCTCCTAAGTCACTTATTTCGTTGTCCTTTGTAGAATATCCTTCAGGATAGAAAACTCCTCCTGTAATGATCCCCATAAAAATTAATATTCCTGCTAGAAATAGTAACAACCCTGCAATTTCAAACTTGTTATTTGGTTCTTTCATTCTTACTCTCTAATTTTATATTATGTAGCTTTTTGGATGCCAATGACTTCCTCAAAAGAGGGCTTTGATGATGAAGTACTCTGGAATAGGGTGAATGATTTCAAGGAGCGTTTCATTGAAGATGACGACTCCGGGCTTCACCTATTCGGTTATAAAGATATGGGCGATGAGACATACTGGTGGTGGGGTGCGAGATATGGTAGAATATTCAGGTTTTAAAGCTTCATTTTAACTTTGAATTGATGGAATCACCTCATCTTGTGGTGGTTAGGTATTATATTTAAATTTTTAGCTTATATTGTCAAAATAGACACCTTTATTAATCCAGATATCTCTGATAAATCAAGATATTCATTACATTATTAACCCTAAAAAATGAGGGTCGTATGGCCCCATAATGTCTCTAGATGTCGGTGAAACCTTTTTATAATAAAAACACATATATAGGAGCATGGATTTCTCTCAAGATTTAATTACGACTGTCCAGGACCTTGGGAGCATTGACCAAAAGAAGGTCAACCGACGGCTTGAGGATCTGGCAATGGAGAGACCTGCCACAACGGTAATTCCGATGCTGTATTCGGAGCTACAGAGCGGTTCACTTATAAATATACTTGAACAGCTAAATAAATGCAGTTACATAAGTAGCGTTGTGATTGCATTAACAGCAAAAGATGAAACAGAGTATAAAGAAACATTAGACTTTTTTAAGCGCCTTACTATACCTCACATAGTCGTATGGTGTGAGTCACCCAATATACAAGAGGTCTTCTACTCCTTAGAAGATAAAGGGATTGATTTGAGCGGTTATACCGGGAAAGGCAAGGCAGTATGGACGGCTATGGGTATAGCAAGTCTTGAATCGTATGCGATTTTATTGCATGATGCAGATATTGAGTCATATACAGCAGATATACCAGCCAGACTCTTACTCCCGATCTTGGATCCGGAGATGGATTTCTTCTTCACCAAAGGATACTATGCAAGGATAAGCGACTTGAAGATGTATGGGAGAATCACCCGCCTCTTCGTATACCCATTCATCGACGCCCTATCGACTGTCACTGATAATAAATCAGCGTATCTTAGATATCTAAGGGCTTTCAAGTATCCTCTCTCTGGCGAGTTTGCGATGACTACTGACATTGCTATGAACATCAGGATTCCAACAGATTGGGGCCTTGAGATAGGTGTGCTCTCAGAGATATTCAGAAATTCGGCCCTTAAGAGGATATGTCAGGTGGATCTCGGAGTCTATTCCCATAGACATAGAGAACTTGGAGATGATGTGACGCAGGGTTTATTGAAGACAGTGTATGACATCGTTAAAACGACGATGCGTACGCTTACGGAGAATGATGGCGTCCAGATCACAGATGCGAGCCTGTTGAGCCTTCAGGTGCTCTACAGAAAGATGGCCCAAGATGATATCAGGAAGTATAATGCTGTCTCAATTGCTAACGATCTGGAGTATCACAGATACGAGGAAGAATCACTCGTTGAAGCCTTTGCAAATACAATACATGAGTGTGGAAAGGATTATATGAAAGATCCAACCGCTGAACAGATACCTGATTGGTTGAGGATGATCTCTGCTATGTCCGATCTGCGTGGGAAGATGATAGAAGCTATACCTATGAAGGGTAGGCTCCAAGAGAAACTTATGGATGCCGCTTTGATGGATCTGGGATGATCAAACCTAACCTGCTTGTATTTGATATGGACAACACCCTTCTTGATGGTAGGGTGATTGTTGCCCTTGCAAGAGAGATTGGATTTGAAAGCGAGCTTTCTGATATACTTGTCCGGTTCCGTAAGGGAGGTCTTGCCGGATATGAGGTTAGCAACTACCTTGCCGCTTTTCTCAAGGGTATGACTCCAAAAGAGGTAGTACGCATTGTCAGTGAGATCCCTCTAGCTGGCGGTGCAGAGCCGACCATTAAGGAGCTGGGGAAGAGATATAAGGTGGCGATACTGAGTGATTCGTACACAATTGCCGCAAATCATGTAAAAGAGGAGATATCCGCAGATATCGTTCTAGCAAATATACTTGAAGTCTCTTGCGGCAAGCTTACCGGGAATTTACTTAATGTTTACAGATGGAAGCACGATCAGCCAAGTTGCAAGAGACACGGTATCTGCAAGGTAGGCGCTCTTGGAATTCTTGCAAACTCCCTCGGCCTATCGATTGAAGAGACAGTTGTCATAGGAGATGGCCCACCTGATGCTTGTGCCATGCGATTTGCCGGGATGGGAATTGGATTCAATCCATCCCCTGAAGTCGAAGAAGCTGCGGATGTTATAATTGAGGATATGACTCAGTTGCTCGATATACTCTGAGCCGGAGTTGGGTGTCTCCGGTTTCTCACTTTGATAAGCAGTTCTTCTCGCTCCCTAAGCTGCTTTTGCAGAACAGACTCGCGATCCCTCTTTCGAGATGATGAAGCCTCTTTGATATTCTGCAGAACCTCCTCAAACTCTTCCATCTTCAGTTCCATAAGTCCAAGTTCGGTATTCATAACTTCTCTACCCCATCCCTCCAACTTCATACCTTTTACGGTCACGGAGTTCCTGTTTCTTCGCTTCATTCCATCCACTGACAGCCTGCACATATCCTGTAACCCTTGACAGTTGTTCAACATTCTCGGAACCACAGTTCGGACAAGCATCGTAAAGACCGGATGCAACATGATAATCGTCCATACAGACAGTCATATCCTTTGTGAAAGCAAAGTAACCAACCTGTGTGTTCTTTGCTATATTCATTGCAAAGCTCTTCAGACCCTTTGGGTCCGGTGCACTCTCACCCATGAATATGTGAAGTATGTTTCCACCATCAACTATCGGGAAGAAGAGGTGCTCAATACCAATCCTATCTGTCAGAGAGACATCTGCACCCGGTGGCACATGAGCACCATTCGTATAGTAAACGGGAAGATCCCTAGTCTCATCGATCTGTTTCATTGCGGCATCAATATCACCTTTTACGACATGCATTGCAGATTCTCTGAACTCCTCATTCAGTAAGTCGGCGACTGCAAACCTCTGGGCCGTCGTCTCTGCAGGCGTTCTAGCAAGTGCTATCGTCATGTTATGCTTTGATGAGAGTTCCTTTGCATAAAGTTCCATCTCAGTCATCGTCCTGATAGCAAGCTTGAGGGCGTCTTTTCCCTCATAGATCTGCTTACCTATGTGGTGCTGCAACATCTCATTTATTCCAAGAATGCCAATTATGTAGACGAGTTCCGAGGTGTAAACAGCGATATCTCCTCGCTCACCTGTATTCGGATCTCTCGGTTGCATTCTGACAAAAGGCATTCTACCGTTCCTTGCTATCTCGTCCATCCATCTGCGCTTTATCTTTAGTAACTCCACTGCAAGATCCATCAGCCGCTTCAGTTCGGCGAAGAGCATATCATCATCGTGGTTCGCACGATATGCTGCCCTTGGGCAGTTGACGGATACGACCTGCCAACCACCCATAGAGAAGTGCTTCCCATCCTTGAAGTAGAGCTTGTCATCGAAGTCATCACTATCTTCACGAGATGATGAGAACTGATAAGCACAGCACTGATAACAGGATATACCTTCGCCTGCACCCCTGTAAGCAGGCAGTTGATTGTCAAAGTAAGGTGATCCGAACTTTGCCGCAAGTTCGAATGCGAGGGTGTAAAGATCATCATATGTGGGTAACTCGGGATGTGCTGAATTGAACTCCTCATTCTCACACATAAAGTCCGGCTCTATACTTATCTCAGGTTTGGGGAAGTTGAAAGGTTTTCCCCAGTAGTCGCCCTCGATAAGAACCTCCATCAGTGCCTTAAAACCGAGGCGGACTTCCCTTTCAAATTCACCATATCTCCTGAGTTCCTCCTGTCCCCCATCCCATATCTTCCCTTTGTACACCACAGGGATGTCTCTCCAGATCTTCGGAACTCCAGGGGTCAACTGAACACTGGAGAAGACGATCTGCCCCCCACGAGCGACCATCATCTGTGTCATCTCATACACGAACATCTGCATGAGCTGTTTTATCCCCTCGAAATCCACCCCCTCAAAGTAAGGTGCTACAAAAGTCAAGAAGTTGTAGAAACCCTGTCCACCGGCAAAGTTTGTCTGGGCCGAGCCCAATGCCTTTACGGCATGCAGTATCGCAACCTCGGCCTTCTTTGCAGGACCGGCAACCGAAGCTTTTGTACCCGATCCATCGGGCATCAGGCCATAGTAGAAGAAGTACCTCAGATCCCAATCCTGGCAGAAGGATCTCGTACCGAAGTACTCCAGATCATGAATATGAATATCGCTGTTCAAATGGGCATCTGATATGTTAGGAGGTAAAGATAACAGGTACTGCTCTTTTGATATCTTGTCAGCCTTCTTCTTATGCGAGGTCTCAGCATTCTCCTGCAGGTTTGCATTCTCGTTTGCCTCGAAACCATTTCCCGTATCTATCATATAGGCATCATACACGGGAGTACCTATCCTGGTGGAAATGTTTCTCCACTCCAGATGGTGATTCTCAAGCAGAATGACGTTTACTATCTCTCTTACAAGTGGACCCGATAAGAATTTGACCCCCATGAGCCTTATCCTTTTCTCAGCCCCTCTTGCCATATCGAGTGCAGTATCCACATCCATCTCCGGGATCCCATAGAACTTCCTTGAAAGCTTTGTCTCCTTTAAAAGCTGCTTTACTATCGCATTCCTATCCCAGTCCAACATATACCCATCGGATGTTCTCACCTTGGGCATCAATGGCGCTTCAAAACCATCTAGCGTTTGTTGTATCAACCTCTTTTGGACAATAATATCAATATCGTCAATCTGCCGCACATCGCTCAGCGTCGAACTCAAATCATATCCCCCATTTTAGCATTTTAATCGTTTTTACCAAGTAAGCTCGTGATCAGATCTGTCTTGACCACGCCCCCATCAAAAATACTTTCGCTTGTGAAGAAATCATCCCCTACTTGCATCACAGGTGCGGAGGTAGTGAATATTCCATTAACTCTGAGTTCTGTAAGGGCTTCGGCAGTACTCATATTAACTTCGTCAAAACCCATATCTTGTGACCTCAGCATATCTTTCAACTGTTTACATCTCGGACAGACATCAGTCGTGTAAACCTTTATCGGGAGCATCGTCTTTTTCACCTATTAAGCTAATACTGGTACAGCTCTTGTACAACTCTAACTAATAAAACATTTTTTCACAACGTGCTGTAGTGGAAATAAAGGGGTCTTTTAGCAAATACTATATATAGTACCTATCGATAGTATATATTGTGAATCTCCCACGCCACAAAAGTCCGATTGAGCTTTATACTCAGTGCTTAATA
>JAXHUQ010000085.1:0-6726 GCA_034189535.1 Halobacteriota archaeon
TATCTCCAATAACAAGAAGAGATCCCACGATCTGTGGTAGGATCTACCCTGTCGGCGAGGCCATGGTCGCAATCGCAATCGTTGACGCTCTTATGATGGCAAGAGGTTATGATTCTGTCTGTAAGATAGACAACCCTTGGAGGCAGATCTGAAGATGCCTCTTGATGAAGTAAGAGAGAAGATCAAGGCAGTTGACGAAGAGATAATCGGATGCATAGCAGAGAGAATGAGGCTTGCAGAGCAAGTATTAGAGATCAAAAAGGAAGAGAACCTGGAGATTGAAGATAAAACTCAAAATGAGAGGGTACTCGACAGAGCTTTTGAGATGGCACGTGGATATGATCTGGATGCAGGCAGTGTAAGAGAAATATACAAGATAATACTAAGAATGAGTATAGAATACCAGAAGAGGTTGAAAGGATAAACAATCTGCCACAATCATTAAATAATTGTGCACATACTCATATTAATTAAGGGGACGGAAGATGACACTAACACCAGAGTTGCATGAGAAGACAACGGATATCGGAACTGTAGATATCGTAGTCGGTATATGCACAAAGAACGTTGAAGCGACGATCGTCCATGTAATGAATGTTGTAGCATCGGGACTTTCGGAGTATTTCTCGGATTACAATGGACTGATTATTGTATCGGACGGATTCTCTTCGGACAGGACGATGGAACTTGCAGGGATGTTTGAACCGCCAGGTGACATACCGAAACTACTCACGGAGCAGATGGGTGGACCAGGAAAGGGAAACGGAATCAGAACCATATTTGAGATCGCATCCGAAGTGAATACGGATACTGTTGTGCTCATAGACGGTGACCTATTAAGCGTACGTCCGGAGTGGATCGAACACCTTGGAAAACCCCCAATATATGGTATTGCAGATCTTGTTGTCCCTTACTACGTAAGAAACATCTACGACGGCCCCATAACAAAACATATCGCCTATCCGCTCACAAGAGCTCTCTATGATGTTGATATCAGACAACCCATAGGCGGAGAGTTCGGACTCTCGATCGAGTTTGTAAGAGAGCTTTTAAAACATCCTCATTTTCCCGCTCATTTCGGAATTGATATATTTATGACCACAACAGCTGCCGCAGAGGGTCGCAAGATCCAGGAGACGCTGCTGGGATTGAAACTGCATGAATCCACGATCAAATACCTTGATCCTGCAAAGCATCTGAGTCCTATGTTTATGCAGGTCGTAGGAATGATCTTTGAACTGATGAAGCATTATGAGTATAGGTGGTGTGAGAAGCCCCGCATACCGGAGACGACAACAACCATGGCTAAGTACCATGGTCAGAAGTTAGCCCCACTTGAAGTAGACATTGACTCACTGGACAGGTCCTTCAGAGAGGGTTATACTGAGACTAGGGACTTTTTAGAGAAAAATCTAGACAAAGAACTGATAGAAGAATTGGATATTGGTGCAATGAAAAAACCAGTTGAAATAGGTCCGGAACTATGGTCTAAACTTGTATTCAGCATGGGGGCAGCTTATAAAAACACATCTGAAGATGAAGAGAGGCAAAACGTCCTGGAAACTCTCAAATCTTTATGGTTGGGAAGATTTGCCAGTTTTGTTAGTGAGACTCAAGGGATGGAAGTTGAAGTTGCCGAGAAGAAACTGGCAGAACAGGCCGAGATCTTTAAAAAGAATATGGGATTTATGACCACACTATACTGCGAGATCTGATATTTTTCTTGTCACTTGGAAGGGATACCGTCTCTCCATCCTCTAAGTTTATAGTACTCAGAAAGCATTGGCCCTAGTTCGGCTGTTAAACCCTTGCATGGACCTTTTGTGTGACTTTCATCCGTGAAGCGTTTTGGAAGTACGTCATCTATCTGTGAAATGCCTTCTCTCAGGTTGAAAATCCTCTGCAGGTTATATATCCTATCACCTATCCTTATCATACTCTCTACATCAATATCTACTCCGGTAACAAGAGAGAATAACTTTGCCGTGAATTCCGGTCCTTTACTGATCCTGGTGAGGGGGAGCTCACAGAAGACTGCTGAGTTGATGAAGGTTATCCAATCTTGGAGTGTCTTGACAAGTTGCGCTTTTCCATCGGCGGACCTCGGATCTATCCTCTTTGGAATATCAAGCGATGGATAGGAGAGTACATTCATCTCCGAGTAAGTGCTCATCCCCATCATATGACAGGCACCACGTATTGAGGTTGGGTATATGAGTCCCATCCCTCTCAAAGCTCTAGGATCGTACATCGGAATCTCAAGTCCTTTGCAGTGCATCGCTAAATCTTCTGCACCGATCCTTTTAGCCGCAATCCTAACGCCTTCTGCAAGAAGATCGCCAAATCCATCTCTTATTGCAATCATCTCCACAAGTTTAACCATATCATGTGACCCCCAATCAAGTTCAATCCCATCGAACCTCTCCATATCTAAAAGGCCCTTCTCGTAACACTCCATAGAGAATGCAATGACGTTTCCTGTTGATATTGTGTCGAGCCCTAACCTATTGCATAGATCATTCATCTTTGAGATCAGTTCAAGGCTATCGTTCATACATAAAGAGCCAAATGCTGCACAGGTCTCATATTCCAGACCCCTACCCACAAGTCCGGAGTATGGTCCCTCTTTTATCTCAACAACTCTCTTGCAGGCCACCGGGCAGTTGTAACATGTCTCACGTTTCTTCAAGATCGTCTTTGACATAGTGTGACCGTCTATCTTATTTCCCCCTGCAAAACTCCCTTCAGTGAAGTACTTTGTAGGTAGCGAACCGAACATGTTGAGGGCGGTCGCACCGCCTGAAGTACCGTGTTCGGAGAGGTCTTTCATCAGAGCATTGCGTTTTAATAGTTTTCGTATCTCAGAATTAAGTTCCTTTAATTCTTCCTCTTTTGCAACCTCAACCTCGCCTGTTCCTTTTACTGCTACTGCCTTCAGGTTTTTTGATCCCATGACACACCCCATACCAGTCCTTCCGGCTGCTCCTCCGTCGTTCATTATGGCTGCAAATTTGACCAGATTTTCGCCCGCAGGACCTATACATGATACCCTCGTCTTCACTTCCGAATCTTTCAAGATCTCCTCTTCGGTCTCAACAGAGTCCAGTCCCCACAGGGCTTCTGCATCTTCAACCTCGATATCATTGTCTCTGATACTTATATAAACCGGCTGCTCTGCTTTACCCGCAACAATCAATGCATCGATACCGGCATATTTGAGCTCTGCTCCGAAATAACCACCTGAAGTAGCCTGTCCGTAGATGCCTGTGAGTGGAGATTTTGCTGCTACAAGGTGCCTTCCAGAAAAGAAAGCCTTAGAACCGGTGACAGGACCTGTTGCAAAAATGAGTATATTATCAGGGGATAGCGGATCCGCTCCTTCTTTTAATTCATCGAAGAGTATCTTTGAAGCAAGACCACTTCCACCAATAAATTCTAAAACAGTATCTTTTGGAGTATCTTCAAACCTTACTTTGCCATCGGTTAAATTTATACGGAGAATTTTACCGCAATATCCAAACAATTAAACCACCTCATTAATGGTTAAGAATAATAGGGTAAGGCAGACCTTTAAAAGTATCGAAGTTGACCTCAATAATTCTCAAAAATTATCGCCGCCTTACAAGTTTGAAGAGTCTTTCAAATTGGCCGAAAAATATTAAGATAACTGGTAAACCGGTAAGTATAAAAATAAGTAATATTCCGAGCCTCCCGTGTCTGTCTATCAGACCTTCTGCAACGGTTTTTTCAGTAACCTCACTCTCATACATGGCACTAAATAGCTCTTCTTCAACGAAAGTCTTCATAAAATCATAAGTTTCATTAACATCAGTTCTTACTGGTGCCGATAACCTTATCATTGTGACACCATGTTCGTCGTTAAAACGTTTGAACATGAACCAATAGAGCACGACCTGTTTACCACCTGGATTCTCTTTGTTCTCTAGCTCCAGTTTATTTACGTGCATCCTGCTGAATGTGAGATAGCTCTTATTACCTGTCACATGCATCTCTTCAACGCTCTCGTTGAGAATATTAAACTTGCCACCGTAACATATCGTAGGGTCATGAAAACTCTTACCGGATTTGCTGTTGATTATGTCCATCCATATCAGAGTACGATCTTTTGTGTATGCCCTGCTTAGCAGTATGTCCGCTTCCAGTACCTCATATACGCGCTCGGAATAGCTAAAATCATAACCCTTCCAGTTCCCGAGCGATTCGGGAAAGCCCTCGATCTCAGATATGTTGTTGTACTCATATGATGTTTTAAGTAACAATCTATGATCGGTCTCACGCCAGTAGGAGGTGTCTATTGCGGTGTAATCTGCAATATCTTGTGGTGCAAGAAGGGCTATCATGACATAGGCCAGCGCAATCAATCCCACAGCCATCAGAAGATATCTTCTCGAACTTTCAACCGTCCTAACCACCTCCCAACAGCAAATAACATTAAAAGAGCCAGACCAAAGAACAAAAGTCCTGAAAAGTTGTGAAAGAAACTCATCGCGACATCGCTGCCGTAAATATCTGCTATTGCAAGTATGGAAGATATTCTGAGTATATTTGCAAAGATTGCGATTGGAATGGCAGATAATACAACAGAAAATCTGGAGATGTTACTACCTTCGTGTATATAAGAAAAAATTGCCCCCAGACTCATAAGCGAGATTATCGATCTGAGTCCACTACACGGTGCCCCTACAGTAAATGAGCAATTTTCTAAATGGATCTCTGAACCGGCATTTACAGCAGTGATCCCAAAAAGATTGACCAGATCTGTGGCAAAGGCAGAGGAGAATGTCTGCATCTCAAAACTGAAAATAAACGAGGGCGGGATCGGGACCATGAAGGCAAGAAACAGTACAGGAAACAATAAAGACTTCATAGCTTCGCTGCCGTAAATGAGTAAAATCAAGCCAACTATCACAACAATGAGCGAGAAACCTGAGAGGAATTTGACGGTCCAGAACTGGCCCATACCATGCATGAGAAGTCCCAGTATCAGTAGTAGGATGCCAATATTTTTGGGTTCTCTTTCGATACCATTTAAGGTGCCTTGTTTTTTATATATGAAATATCCTGAGATGAGTGGAACAAGAAACCCATGCGAGTAGTAAGGGTTATTCACCCATGACTCGATAAGCCATGTGAACGTACGGAAGTAAAGAAGTATTATTAGGACGGCGATAGATAAAGGGACAACCAACCTTTCGCTTTTCATCAAACAGCTACTTTTAAACTTGATCAATAATTACCCTTTCGTCTTGAAAATCTAACATATCCAAAAAGGGCCAAAAGACCGGTTGCCGAAAGTAAGATGCTAGGAACTTCGGGTACAGGTTCACCCGATTGATCCCCTGTATAAACTAACGAGCTATCACCGTCTGTTGTTATTATAATATCTTGGGCACCCATATTCGTAAACATAAATGCCACATATTCTCCATCTGAAACGGTGAACTCCTCTCCTTGCATATAAAACGATTCGACAAATCCGGAACATATCCCCTCAAACTCTCCGTAAGGTACGAATATGTCTCCGTTCCAAATTCCGATCTCAACAATATAGGGGGTGTTAACTTGATACGAGGATAACTCAAGCCTTCCCAACCAAAGATCAGAGCTAAAATTAACGTCATTTTGCATCGCCCCATCTGCAATCCATATAACACTCGATCCTGCCGTGACAGTTCCACTCTGTCCGTCATCACTTGACCCGTCTTTCATCTCCATCTCATATCCGGATGATACCACTTCCGAATCCAGGTCCCATATCAAAAGGTGGCGGGGAATACTGAAACCAGCATCAACTGGGGAATCAATGCCATCATCTGTGGGATCATATACCAGCCTGGATGGTATCTTTTGAACAACAATATCAAAATCACCCCAGTAGAACCTAGACCTTATATCCCAAATATTGGTAGGGGGGAGATCACCTGATTCATTACTAGTAACAAAGACCATACCGAAGGACGGGTCCCTTATCAGGTATAGGCGATCATCTTCCTCCACCGGATCTGGCTGGATGATTATTCTGTATCGCTGATCTGCTTCAAGACCGCTTGCCTTCACATAAACACTCTCTTCAGGATTGAATATGTTCTTCTCGTTACCATATTCGTCGCAAGAAACCACAGTTCCGGATGCACTTGCCGTAGGGGCTACAAAGGAAATTATTATCAATGCCAAAAACACGCTTACTACTATACCTTTTCCCATAACCGCATCACCTCTTATCTCTTACCTGATCACCAAAAAAACTGGCCCAAATTGACAAATATCAGTATTTTACCTATACGTGTATTTACGCAATTGTCTTTATAATTAACTATACTTAACACTTCTGGTTGAAAGGTGTTTATTTTAATTATCATCTTCCACTGTTTCCGAATTTCTTACTAACCCAAACTCCGCATTTTGGTACTGTCCCAATACAGATACCTTAATAGAGTCCTATTACAATATCCCTAAATGTGATAAGATGTCACGCCCTAGAGGAAAAATTGAAGTCACCTGTCCAAACACCAAGTGCGGATACTATCATGAAGCAAATGGGAAGGACATTATTAAGAAAGGTAAGAATCGGGTCCTGTACCCCCATCATTGAACAGGCACCCTTAATGTCAACAGTTCACCCAGCGTCCATATATGGTCTGTAAGTCCTTCTGCCATAGCCGGTGTTTGTTTCATCCTAAACTTTAAACCAAAGTTTAATCAAAA
>JAXHUQ010000086.1:0-6711 GCA_034189535.1 Halobacteriota archaeon
CGATATCGTTAAAAAGCGCCTCAACGTACTCGTCTGATTTGCCCTCTTTGATGAACAAACTCGGATGCTTCCCAAGTGAGATTATCATATGTTCAACCCTCAGAAGTCCTACACCATCCGCTCCCGTCTCGGCTGCCTTGTCAGCAATCTCCGGGAAGTCGATGTTGACTTTTACCTCTGTTGCTGTAATTATCTTCTGCCCGTCGGTCTGCTGAGCATGGGCTTTCTTGGAAGGTTTGATATCAAGGATACCTTCGTAAACGAGTCCTCTCTCTCCATCAATGGTGATCTCATCACCATCCTTGAGCTTCTTTGTTGCTTCCTTGGTACCAACAACTGCCGGCGTCCCAAGCTCTCTTGAAACGATTGCAGCATGACAAGTGAGACCTCCTTCATCTGTTACGATTCCTGCCGCTCTCTTCATGGCAGGAACCATATCCGGAGTCGTCATCTTTGTGACCAGAATATCACCTTCTTCAACCTTACTCAGTTCTGACGGATCGTAAACTATAGTAACACGACCTGAACCGATGCCTGGAGATGCCCCCAGACCTTCCAATATAATCTCTTTTGTACTCACTTCCGTAGCACCCTCTTTTGGGACTTCACTAATCGTTGTAATCGGCCTTGACTGTACAATATTCAAATTCCCATTGTTTAGCGTCCATTCAACATCCTGCGGTGATCCGTAATGCTCCTCGATTATCTTTCCCATCTTTGCAAGTTTTATGATCTCCTCATCCGTCATCACCTGGGAATCCTTCATGTCATCAGGGACATCTTCATTGCTGACACTACCATTGCTGTTAGTGATATGCATAACTTCTTTCTTGGCGATCATCTTGCTCTTTACCTTCCCCGTGGCAGTATCTACAACATAATTGTCGGGTGAAACGCTTCCGGAGACAACTGATTCTCCTAAGCCCCATGCAGCTTCAATTACTGCCTCAGCAGCTCCGGTTGAAGGGTGTGACGTGAACATCACGCCTGCTTTCTCTGCATTAATCATAATCTGGACGATAACAGATATATTTACTGAATCGTGGTCAAATCCTTGCTTGCTCCGATAAAATATCGCCCTTGCCCCATAAAGAGACGCCCAGCACTTTTTTACAGCCTCGAGAAGATCTGCTTCTCCCTTAATATTCAAGAAAGTTTCCTGTTGGCCTGCAAAACTAGCGTCCGGTAGATCTTCGGCCGTAGCACTTGATCTAACTGCAACAAAGACATCTTTACCTTCTCTTTTACATAGTTCTTTGTAAGCTTCAGTTATATCGTTATTCATATACTCTGGTATTTCAGTTGTTAGGATCAAGTCTTTAGCTAGTTTCTCAGACTTTTTAAGTTCTTTATCATTGTCTACATTAACATCAAGAACTTTAAAAAGCTTATGTGCAATTCCAGTCTCGTCCAAGAATCTTCTGAAAGCAGTCGCTGTTACTGCAAATCCCCCTGGAACCGGTAGACTTGCATTTATCATCTCACCTAGGCTGGCGCCCTTTCCACCGACCAATTTAACATCTTTTGCATTTACGTCCTCTAACCAAACGATGGACATCTCATCTGACATCAATCATTCCTCCATTCTCCTTTTTAATTCCTCTCGTTTCTTAGAATATCCTTCCATAGCTATCTTGAGTACTTCATCGGCCGCTTGAACGCTGAACCCAAATTCCTTGCATAATCTCTTGAAGAATGGAATCTGAAGATCCTTATGAGTGCACTGTACTCTGGCAGCCTCTATCAGAGTGAATAAATTTGTGAGTGCACGAATTGATTCAATTGAGGGGAGTTTCTTTCCATTTTCGATTCTTGATATGGTCTCCCTGCTAAGCCCTGAGAGCTCGGCTATCTCCCTTTGTGTAATTTTGTATTTATTCCGGAGTTTGGATATGCATTCTCCGGGATTCTGTGACATGACGATCTCACCGGCTGTATCTCTCGAAAATTGCCCCATCCAATCGGGAACATATAGGATTTCAGCCCCTTTCTTAATCTGTTGGCCACTTTGAATCACGTGAAAACTATTATATCATCACTTTACATATATATCTTTCTGACAGTGTGACTTAGAAGTCACACAATAAATAGGAGAATAAATGAAGTTAAATGATGAATTATTGATGATTCAAGAGCGTATTGCATCAAAAGCAATACTTGAAGACTATTTTGATAAATTAGATGTTATTGGAGGTGTGGATCAGGCATTCTTTGAAGATAAGATTATCTCTGGTATTGTATTGCTTGATTATACCACAATGGATAAAATAGAGGAGGTATATACCGTTATGGATGTCAATTTTCCCTATATTCCCGGTCTCCTCTCTTTTAGAGAGGCCCCCTCTATTATTGAGGCCTTTGGAAAGCTCAAAAGACTACCCGATATCTTAATGGTCGATGGATGTGGAGTAAATCATCCGAGATTTGCCGGGCTTGCCACTCATGTCGGAGTAGAACTGGACATACCAACCATCGGTGTTGCAAAGAAGATATTGTGCGGTGAATATAAGGTGAAGCCTGAGGTGGTGGGAGAAATCTGTGGGATATCCTATAAAGGAAAGATCGTTGGAACTATACTGAAATCAAAAAAGAATTGCAACCCCCTCATAATTGCACCTGGTCATAAAGTCTCAGTTGATAGTTCTCTTGAGATTGTCAAAACCTGCTTGCGAGGATATAAGCTCCCCGAACCGACAAGACAGGCTCATATGTACGCTGGCTCAATCAAAAGGAGATTGTAATAGTGATTAGGCTCTCCCGAGAACCTGATCGACCAACCATTCTGGATCAAACTTCTTCAGATCGCCATACTCCTGCCCGATTCCAACAAATAAGATCGGTTTTCCGGTACAGTGAGCAATCGATATCGCCGCACCACCTTTTGCATCCGCATCCATCTTTGTGAGTATCGAGGCATCGATCTCTATTGCTTCGTTGAACTGTTTGGCCCTATCGACAGCATCATTCCCTGCTACTGCTTCATCGACAAATATGACAAGATCGGGATTATTAACTCTACATATCTTCTTCAACTGATCCATCAGATTTATGTTTGTATGAAGTCTTCCTGCGGTATCGGACAGGACGATATCTTTTCTCTTTGCTTTTGCGTAGTTCACAGCATCGAATACTACAGCCGCAGGATCTGCGCCTTCTTGATGTTTTATAAGTTTGAGCCCAAGGTTATTTGCATGAACCTCGATCTGCTCTGTTGCACCGGCCCGGTAAGTATCACCGGAAGCAAGAACAACGGAGTATCCTTTCTCGGTTAGAATGTGGGCTAGCTTTGCTATACTTGTTGTCTTTCCTGTCCCGTTTACCCCCACAAAAACTATGTTAACCGGCTTTTCTGAACCATCAATAAACTCAAAAAAGTCAAAATTATCAATAGATAGTACGCTCATTAACGCTTTTTTCAGAGCATCTTCGGTGATCTCGCCAGTCTTTTCCCTCCAGGCCCTTCGTTCACCCACGAGCTCTTCTTTTACCATATCAACAATCTTATCAACCACAGTAAGTGCAACATCACTCTCCATAAGGGCAAGTTGGAGGTCCCAGAGCGGTTTCTCTAGGTCTCCCTCATCAAGTACCAATTCACGATCAATTACAAGAGATTTTACCTTGCTTGAGATGCTTATATCCTTCTTTTTACCTTTTTCAGTATCTTTCTTCTCAACCTTGACATCTGGTACCGGTTCAGACTCTTTTGGAACCTTTTCTTCCTTCTTCTTTACGGTCTCATCAACCTCTTTTGAAAATACTCTCAGCCTTTTTCTCAAGCCATCAAACATCTGATCTTCACCTTGGTGGCATCTGTCCCTGCTGTGATTGAGCAACTATTGATTGAACCGTATTTTGTAGTTTCTGTACATTCTCCTCGGTCTTTACAAGGGCTTCGCTCATTGTTTTATAGGTCTCGCTGAGTTCGTCCCTTCTCTTTGTCAGACTCTCCACTACGCCATCAGGATCCTTCTCTGCACTCACCCCGGATCCAAGCTCGATGATTATCTTATCTATATTGCTGAGTGTTGCATAAACGTATGTCCCGGCACCTATAGGCACGATAAGTTCACTTCCTGATGCAAGATCTTTTATATGCTTAATCGCCTCTATTGCGGTGTCATGTTCCGAAACCGATGACTGAATTAGCGTAAGTTGTTGTGTCAACGCCTCTGCTTTAACCTGTTCCTGTCTCAATGTCAAGACCATCTCTTGAAATTCTCTCTCTTCCATGTTACATCCCTCCTTTAAGGAATCGTCTCAAAAAAACTATTCAGTGAATCGTACAGCGTATTTCCTACGACTATAGTATCTGCGTAGCTCTTCATCTCCTGTGCCTTCTGTGCCGAATCTATCCCACCGCCGTAGAATAATCTTGACTTTTCAAGACTTTCAGAAACAGCCTTCACAACTTCAGGGTTCCCATAGGTTCCACTGTACTCGATATAAACTATCGGAAAGTTGAAGTACTTCTCGGCAACGAGTGCATAAGATGTCGCCTCCTCAGCACAGATTCCCGTAAGGGCACTCGTTAATCTTCCCACAGCAGAATCAGGATTAAGCACAATATATGCCTCAGGGACGATTATGTTCCAATCGATATCGTGGTTGTGGACCCAATCCTTGTGTTTTCCTGCAAGCCATGTTGCGTCCTTTGTGTTGATAATAGAAGGTACAAATATTGAGTCAACACCATCGTATTGAATAAATTGAGGATCTACCGGTTCCAGGATCTTCGGTATACTGCTTTCTTCAAGCATCCTGATAAGTTTTGAGACTTTATCACTCGTGATGTTCTGGGTTCCTGATATCATTATTGCATCTGTTCCTGATCCTATGATATCTTTCAAATCTTCTAAAGATATCTCCTTGTCCGGATCAAGCTTTGTGATGTGTTTCCAATCTTCCCAAAACATCTAAAAAGTTCTCCCTTACAGACCTACACATCACAATCATTAAAAGTTTTCGTCTTGTTTTCAGAATCCTTTATGATCATCGCAACCAGCCTAGACAGTACTTCATCCAAATTTTCCCCTGTCTGAACAGACATATGCATATCTGCCAGATCTGACTTCTCCAGATCACTCTTGTTTGATACCACAAGGATTGGAAGATCAAACTCACGCTTGACCTCTCTTAAAAGGCTCATCTGTTCGGAGAATGCGTAACCACATGACTCCGAAGGATCGATTATGAATAGTATGACATCGCCAAGATGCCTGAGAGCAAAGATCCCCTGGAGCTCACACTCGTTTCGCTCTGAGAGAGGCCTATCGAAGAGTCCTGGCGTGTCTATTATCTGATGTTTCTCATTGTCCAGATAAAAGTGTCCGATGGATACTCCTTTTGTTGTGAATGGGTAACTGTCCACCTTGGGCTTACCGCTGGAGACGGCTGAAATGAAACTCGACTTTCCGACATTCGGGTAACCGACGACGACAATTGTAGAAAGTTCACTTACTGAAGGTATATTCTTTAGCTTTGCCTTTGCGTCGTTTAAGAATTTGAGATCCGAATCGATCTCTCGCACAATGGAAGATATTCTCCCATACGCCCGTTTTCTGACTACCACCGGATCTTGATCCTGTATGTCCGAGAGGTATTCCTTCGATAGCTTGCGTATCTTTTTGCCGGCCCAATCAATGGATGCTAGTGATAGTTTCATCTTTTCAATTCCCACAAGCAGGTCTGTAAGTTCATAATAGAACCTAGGGAGACCATCCAGGGTAGGAAATCTTCTTACTATATTTGCCAGGTTGTCTGAGAGGATATTTGATGATGTAGTGATCATCGACTTCTCGGCATTTATTCTATCTCTCTTACCTCTTCCGGCTCTGCTTGCACGAGAAAATGCCTTATCAAGCAGTTCATCAGCTGTAAGAACAGTAGGTATTTCTTCAAACATGGTACTAAAAAAACTCATACAGTCTGTCTCATGTCAGCTAATAAGTCTTTGTTATTTGTGCAGACAGAAGTATTGAAATGGTTGCTGATAAAGTCCTTGAAATATAGAAGTAAGAGGGTAAAAAGTCCCCCTACACAAATTATTTTTTAATTTCTTCTCCGCCTTGATACAAATACGCCTACAGCCAAGAGTCCAACCAATGCGAGTGTAGACTCGAATCCGGGTGTGGGAGTTTTCTCTTCTTTTTTGCCTAGTTAAAGGAGAAGAAGCATCGAAAAGCAGATACTATGAGTGGTGGTGAGCAGAAGATGGTTGCGATAGGAAGGGCAATGATTCTGTCACCTGGCATTCTACTCTTGGCCAAAACATCAAGCGGCCTTTCACCCAAACTTCGGGACGTGCTATTTATGGTCAAAAATCAGGGGAGGATAGATAAATAACTTATTTGCCGAAGTACTGTTATAGATGAAGAGGGCAAATAGTAGAAATATACCTCGCTAGGTAATGAAAAAGGGCAGAGTCAACTACTTTTATCGAGTATTCCGATGAACCCATAATATTACTGGATATACGCCGTATTTAAAAATTATTATTTGGATAGTATTTTGAAACCATACAAGAAGCAATAGATGATTCAGATACACTTAATGGGCATACGATTACTGCAGATCCTGGAACTTATAATGAAAATTTTGATGTTACAAAATCTTTGACGGTAAGGTCCTAGTCTGGAAATTCGCAAGGAGGAGTACTAGTCGCTTACACCGAAGACATTTTATCCTGAGATAAAATTAATCTTTGAGTTT
>JAXHUQ010000087.1:0-6610 GCA_034189535.1 Halobacteriota archaeon
GAACGCCTAGCTTGATCTTACCGTCATCAACCTCCTCCCCAAAAAACATATCAAGCGTGGTGGTATTCAATCTAATCAAACGGCTATCTTTGGTAGTACACCTAGATATACCTTTTGAATAAGCCAGATCTTCTGGGCTCAGCATGTGAAAGATCAATTGAATTTGATGTAACTATCTGACCAAACATAAATATGCAATGACCAGATCTTCCTAGAGAATATAGAATCTCTTGTACAACGTTGTACATAAATAAAATTATCCTACCTTGAAGTAGCGTCCTTTTGATCAGTTCTTCAGCAGTTTGACCATCTCTGTCAACTCTTCAGAGGCTTGAAGAAGGTCCTGAGCACTCAGGGCAACGTTTGCCATACTTCCCGAAAGCTCTTCGATAGATGCTGCACTCTCCTGTGCGCCGGCTGCATTATCCTGTGCTGCTTGTGACATAGACTCTATCGCTTTGTTCATCTGTTCGATAACTACAGGTATCTCTTCAAATGACTCAACAGAATCTGCAACTGCTTTACCTGATTCCTGCATCATCTTAACATTATCGTCCATACCTATTACAGCTGCATCTATTCGCTCTTTCATTGTACTTATAACTTCTTCGATCTTCTCAGTTGATTCCGCTGATTTTCCTGCGAGTTTGCCCACCTCTTCGGCAACCACTGCAAACCCCCTACCGGCATCTCCTGCTCTTGCCGCTTCAACAGCTGCGTTGAGTGCAAGCATATTTGTCTGTTCAGATATGCTTCGTATAACATCGATTATCTTGACGATCTCTTTTGATGATTCACCAAGTTCTCTTATCGTACAGGCGCTTTCACCTATCATCCCTGCAATATCGCACATCTTTCCTTCAACGGATCTGGCGGACTTAGCACCGGCTTCGGTAACTTTACTTGCTATCTCATTTTGCTTTTCAAGTTCTTCAATATTTAAAACTAGTGTTTGGGCACCATTTGTTATCTGCATGATGACAGAGGCCATCTCTTGTGATGATGCAGTAACCTCTTCCGAACTCGCACTCAGCTCTTCTGCATTTGAAGCAAAGAGTTGTGCCTTACCCATCAACCTTTCTGCAAACTCGATCTTGGCTTTCTTTGTATTCTCGTCTGTATTTCGGACTTCATCTTCCAACTTTTTACCTTCGCGAAGTTCCTTAACCATCAGCATGAATGAATTGACAAGTCGATTCATGTCTCCTTTCGACTCGACGACAATATTATGTGATAGATCACCAGATGCAACAACAGCAGAAGCTTCCGAGAGTGACCTTATAGGATCCATAATCTGATCGAGCATACCATTAAGTGATGTTACTATTACGCTAACTTCATCCTTTGTCAGGACTTCTGCTCTCTTCGACAGATCTCCGGTATTTGCAATCTCTTCCATAACCGTCTCAACTTCCTTAATGGGGCCTATTATCATAATCGGACCAAGAATAGTTCCAATTAGGGCTACACCTGTAAAGATTGCAATGATGGTAAGAATGTTTACTGACATACTGAAATCACTCGTTCCTACCCATATACCAAGAAAGAGGGTCATAGTCATAACAGAAAAGACTATTGCCAAAAGCTTAGTGAGTAAAGAGATTCGATATTTTATATAGAAACCGCTCATAATAAATAATAATATTGGTACTGTAACTGCTAAAACAACTAAAAAATCACCAGAATCCACCGTCAATCCTTCCAAATGTTTATTAAAATATATTCGGGATGGCGAGTGATTTAAAAATTATGGCCGAATTATTAGGGTATACCCTTAAAAATATGGCATCGATCTGCATACTATGAACATCAATTATGCGAGTACTACTGCTCATAAAGGTGGTATCTACGAAAATAGTTGGATGACAGTATTTGGCAAGTCTTTAATTGGAGTTTAAAAAATTCTTGAAACTATGCTTTATATCATCCCAAATATTATGACAACCACAACTACAAGTACAATGAGGACCAGCCTCTGGGTCCTTCTGGTCGATTTAAACCTCTTCTCACAAGCATCCGAACAGAAGACATCCTCGGTACCTATCGAACTTCCGCAGACATAGCAATGTCTATGCGGCGGTATCAAACCTACTTTCTTATCCATCTATAAAACATCTTTGGCAGTAGGTATAAAAAGTTTTCTTATAACTCATTTCAAGCCATTTACATCCATCATCCGTATAACAAATTATCATAATTTGAGGGGAATTTGTGAAATTTGAGGAATTATCAGAGGAGGAATGAAAAGCTTATCGAACCACTCCTCCCACCACCTGCCCTTACCGGCAGACCAAGACCAGATGATAGAACCACACTCAATGGCATCTTTTTCGTCCTGACAACAGGATGTAAATGGGAAGATATGCCAGGGAAATACGGATCATAGCACGCTGCCTGGAGAAGAATGAAAAGGTGGCAGGAAGAAGGTGTTTTGGATAATATATTCCAAGAATTGACTGGATAACGCATATAGAGTCGGTTTAATATCTATTGATTCCGTTTCCGTTGATAGCAAAACCGTGGTTGTAAAAAAGGTGGAGAATGTATAGGATATGATGGCCATAATAATAAGAAAGGAACAAAGATTCATGCTGCAGTGGACAAGAGAGGAAATCCTTTAAGACTCGTGATATGTGCAGCAAATGAACATGAAATTAGATACTTCATTGATGTATTAAGTAAGATCTCGCTGAAAGGGATGAGATGTGACACCCGCTAGATTTGATTGCGAAGCCTACAAGAACAGGTGTTCAGTTGAGAGATCTAAAGCTTGGAGGTATGTTTGGCTGCCCTCAATCTGGCATCAATCAAGATGGTCTTGAGGGTTTTGGACGGAAGATACAACCCTAGAGAGATATATTCTCCTGTTAAGTGACCCCAGGCAAAGCGAGTTAGCTATGAGGTCGAGAAACAAAAAGTTATCGCCGAGTTGCCGGTATTTTTGTAAACCGTTTACAGTATTGTATCCATCCTTATATGTAAAACTTAAATTGTGGCCTTCTCTCTTTTATTTTTGGATTAGAAACCAGAATTTCGCCTACCGCATTTGAAAATTTGATTGTAACAGGTTCTGAATCTCCTAACTTGCATGCGTTGTAATTTAATTTTGTCAGCGAAAAAATATCTTTAGCAACCTGTTTAATGTTACCTTCTCCGTGTTGAATTCGAATTCTCATTGGAACTGGAATTTCTGGTCCGGCATATGTTCCAAATCGTGGGGAATAGCCTGCCCCCCATAGATATCCCATCGAATCATCCCATTTCCAAAAGGTTCCTCTCATGATTGGTTTTTTACCCTCTCTAAATAATCTGATACCGTTTCTTTCAAGATGGATATTGATAGCCGTAAGTTTGACCCCCTCTGGACATGCACTTTGATAACCAAAGTATTCTTCCTGATCAATTTCAGACCTAGAATGAAGAAAGATTTCGTTCAATGATTTCCCTTGAAGTTGATTATAAGTTTCTAAAATTCCTGATAAAAGATTTCGAGCTCCTTCTCTATCCAAATGGCATTGATGCGAATCTGGCGAATACCAGGGCCCCTCATCTCCAAGAAAAACAATTCCGTCCCCAGAATCTAGAAACATCTGAGCAGCGCAGCAAGCTGTTCTCCTATCTTCTGGTTTATCTATCCTCTTAAAGGCGATTCCAATGTAACAGACTCCTTCCCTTGCATTACTGAGTTTCCAGGGCTTGGCACCGGATTTATAATACAATGCTGTTGCTAAGTTCCATGCGATATCTGAAGCGGGAGTAAGACCACGCTTTGGAATACCTTGAATTTCTGTATCAGAAGGAACAATTGTAGATTCAAGAATTATTTGAATGGGAATGCCAAATTCCATTGTTCGTGCCTTGATTTGTCTTCGAAAATCAACAGATAAATCGTATTGTTCAGATGTCCAATCGTCATCTCCATGAAGATCATCGATCCACATGGAGAGACTACGCTGTCCGGCCCTGCGTTGTTTGCGTTCCTTTTTAGTTGTGAGATAGCCCCACCCATCAGTTACTGATGATTTTGGTCTACAATTTTTCCAAACTTCATCAGGGACCACGCATACAATAAAATCGAAAGATTCATCTTTCTTCTTTAGAATGGAAAAGC
Source organism: Halobacteriota archaeon (assembly GCA_034189535.1). Lineage (GTDB taxonomy): Archaea > Halobacteriota > Syntropharchaeia > DAOWMC01 > DAOWMC01 > JAXHTN01. Next base: position 4,112 of record JAXHUQ010000087.1, read on the forward strand.
CTTCAAGGTACATGTCGACAACATCATAGGTTCTTTTATGGGGATCTCTATGCTTAGAACGATTCAGTAAGGATTTTTTGTCTATTTTATTACTCCAGGATGGTTTATCCGGCCAATAAGCATGAAAAATAGCTTCAAAACCTGGAAATGGAGGCCATAGTTTTGGATTCATATTGTCAGCTGGATAAATAGGGCCAGATAGAGTAGAAGAAAAATCTTGAAACAATTCTAATCCAAGCGAAGTTCCGATAACCCCATATGAAATATTCTTTGGATGCGTGGAATTATCTGTATCAAATGGACCAAACAATGACAACCCATCATGAGGGTCTTGTAATGATTGACTATATCGGAATTCAAGAAGAGGTTCGGGAAAAACATCTATTTCACTCATTATTTTCAAAATCCTCCTCATCAATGTTGTTTTCCTCGATCATATCATCATCTGAGATTTCAATTTCATCATCAACTTCCTCTTCGTCCAAAACACTAACTGGAGCTGTTCCATTGATGAAAATCGATGATACTATAATTTGTTGCTCACCATCCTCTCCGATTTTGATGGTATCTTGTCCGTCTGAAATAAAGGAAATTATTCCAAGATATCTGCTAAACCATTCATGATTGTACCATTTTTTTCTGATATTCCTACTTCGAGCGAATGCAGTCCTTTTTTGAATAGGTTTACCATCTGTGTCTGTTAAAAAAAGCCCTACAGTGAGAACAACTATAAAATCACCAAAAGGAGACTCCTTAATCAAAAATCGAGGCGCAATATGATAATGGTAAAATTCAGAAGTTTGACCTGATTTGAACCATTTTCGCTTACCAGCGACAAGAACGGTTGTATTTTTTCCAGTATAAGTCTTGAAATGAATCTTATCGTTTTCCAATAAGCCAAATGGAAAGTAGGTTTGCTTCTTATATGTTTGAAGACCTTTCTGAACAAATTTTGCATTCAATGAGCGCTTGAGCAGGCTTTTAACGATATTAACAGTTTCAATCCCCTCAATCTCCTCATTAGGATCTATATCATAGGTTGAAGTATATGAAATCTTGAAGTTATTACGATATTCATCTAGAGGTTCATGAAATGCGAAGACCTCATTTGTACTTTTAGGATATATTGCCCACCTCTTTGAGAGTTCCAGCAAGGCAAACCATGTCGTGGTGGCTCCAATATGATATTTTTGGATTTTTTTGGGAATTTGAATTACCTGAAGACAGTTGGAGTGAACTGTTTCAGGCTCATCCTTAAAGACATTTGAATCGAGAAAAACTTGGGAAGCAACTGACATTCCGTCCTCAAGAAGATTTGGAGCGGATACTGATTCTAACTTTTTCAATAACTGTTTATAGCCAAATGCCCAATTTTTATGAAAGTCTATGTACGTGAGATCTGACATCATCCATCCTAACTCGGTGGGTTTGATGTCATCGACCTTTATTGGAATTACAAAATCTTCTTTCCGCTCTCGGGCAAGATTTAGGGCTAGGGTTCTTTCCTTGAGAGGATTTTCTTTTTCAAAGGAATTTCTTGACAGGAGACTGATGAATTTGAAAGTAGAATTGGTAATGGCGTGGTCAATGTCTTTGGGATATGATTCTCCTCCGAGGAGTTTAAATCTGTCACACCAGACCAGATAACCTTCGGCTGTAAGGTGTAAAGTGAGCCATTCGGCTAATGCCCAATCCTCTGTAGCATAGCTGATGAAAAGATGATCTGGTTTGGAATTCATACAACAGTACCAATTTTGTAGATTGGTATCTATTTGTATTAATATTATGTTTACTATCTGTTTTTCGTGATAGGAATAACGGTTTATTATGTTTTTCAATGAAAATACGAGCATTTTAGGACAAGTTAATATCTGTATCGCGTATATAAGTCTATCAGGGTAAAAAAGCTTTAATAAAATCAATCCGCCTAGAACCTTCCTACACCTCCTCGAATTTTGTACTCAGACATTTCATCCAAAGCGTATCTCATGAAAAATCCTTTTTAAGGTAAATTGCTACACCCCCAGAGAAATAAAGCCCTTTTGGTCGGATCAGAACCGTTATTTAAGAGCTTCTATACCCAAGACTCTTAATTTCAAGATCCAAGAGATCATCTTGAATAACCGGTCCCGATACTCTCATGATAGCCTTCCAAGAACTTTTTATATAGTAAAATTATGAAGCCATATGTGAAGATCAATGAACCGGAAAATAACATAAATCCATCTACCGAATAGCTGAAGGGATGAATTGCGTCAACCAAATAAATAATCGCCCCAATCACAAAGAGATCTATTAATCTTCCTATATTCGACATCCCAAAGAAAGACCTTCCCCTTACGACAGAAAGATATACAAAAATCAAAGATCCTGCAAGCGCTAATTGCTGAAATAGAGAATAATTAAAGTTAGGAATGAATCCAAATGAGTATAAAATGATTCCTATTACAAAAAGATCTATTATTCTGTCTTTATCTTCCATTCCCAATGTATAAGTCG
>JAXHUQ010000088.1:0-6546 GCA_034189535.1 Halobacteriota archaeon
CATCAATATCTTTCAGATTATGTTCTCTTGCTCCTTTAATTACTATATCCTTCAATTACCTCATTCCTTCGACATATAGTCCCTTTGTGTCGTCCCTTATAAGGATGTTTTTTTGGCCTGTCCTAGGTGAGTATTATTTAGTGTATTAAGGACATTGTCTGATAGAAGTCAAAAAACTAAAAGTAATAGTCAAAATTACATAAATTTATGGTGACTTTTAATGGAGAATAAGAGCGGTTGTCTGGTCTGTGGTAAGGATATTATATACAGGGAAGAGGATGATGAACTTAAATGTTACTACTGTGGGAAGATTATCAAAAGCAATGTGATGTGTGAGGATGGACATTTTGTCTGTGATCTTTGCCATAGCTCTTCTGCAAACGACCTCATCGAACGCTTCTCTACCTCAAGTGCGTTAAAAGACCCGATTGAGATGGCACTTGTTCTTATGAGAAGCCCGAAAGTGAGGATGCATGGACCGGAACATCACTTTTTACTACCTGCGGTACTTCTCTCTTGCTACTACAACATAAAAGGGGACAAAGAGAGTAAGAAAGATGCGATAGCGAAGGCAAGGAATAGGGCTGAGAAGATACTTGGCGGATTCTGCGGTTCTCACGGCAACTGTGGTGCGGCTGTCGGTGCCGGTATTTTTATTAGTCTGATAACAAAGGCTACACCACTCTCAGATGAGGAGTGGAGACTCTCCAATTTGATTACATCAAATAGCTTACGTGCTATTGCCGGAGTTGGCGGTCCACGATGCTGCAAGAGGGATACATTCCTCTCGATTATTGAAGCAGTCGATTTTTTAAGGGACAATTTTGGAGTAGTGATGGATATAAAAAAAGACTCCTTGAGATGTGAATTTAGCTCTCAGAATAAGGAATGTTTAGGTGAGTTTTGTCCGTTTTTTGGAGATTAAAGGATACCGCCATACCTAACGGATATCCTTACCAATTGAGAAGATATTAAAAATGAAAATCCGATCATCGTGCGGATTTTGCTATTCTCTCCTTCTCCTCTTTCTTACTTATGGAGTAACTCCTCACTTCATAGTTTGAAGCGGCGATAATCTCAGATGCAAGACAATCCGCTATCGGTCTTCTGCTCTTAAAAGCAGCACCGTGGGCCCCTTTAGTTATGAACTTGATGGCAGAGTCAACTCTACGTTGAGGTGCTGTATCGACTGCCTTTGGAACGGCAATTCCACCGAACTTTAGCCTTACGGTCTCTTCTTTCTGTCCTGCGTTCTCTATTGCGTTTATCAGTATCTGAACTGGATTCTCCTTGGTCTTGTCATATATTATATCAAGGGCATCCTCAACAATCTTACTCGCCTTCTGTTTCTTCCCGGTATTTTGCTCTCCTCGCATCATCTTGTTTATAAGCCTCTCAACGATGCTGATCTTTGACTTGTTAAACTGTTGGCCGGCGTGCCTACCGCTAGAGTGCACTGTGATGCTGAGTGTCACATACTTCTCCATACCAGGATCGTTCAGTTCCACCTCATCCAGTTCCCATTTATCAAACAGCTTCATGATGACACCTACCTCATTGGCTTCTCTTTTCTTCCTGTGACCATCTCGCTTAAGGAGACGTTGTTCACAGCAATTACCTTGAAACGTACTCCGGGGATATCACCCATCGACCTCCCCATTCTGCCGCCGATTCTCTCAACAGTAACTTCATCGTGCTCATCGATGAAACTGATAGCACGCTCGCCAGGACAAAACGCAGTCACCTGGGTACCGTTTTTTATAAATTGAACGCGAACACATTTCCTTATTGCAGAGTTAGGCTGTTTGGCTTCTACCCCTACCTTCTCAAGGACTATCCCCCTCCCCTGAGGTGCGCCACCAAGCGGATCTGCCTTAACATTGAGATTGAGTGCTCTACGAGAGTAATGCCTATCACTCCATCTGAACTTCTTCCTGTCCTTCCTCATCTTCCGAACTGAATACATTCCTTTTCCCATAAATAAGTCACCAGTTAAATAAATTCGATACTAAGCAAAGTATGATATGCATTGCATCTAACATATGTCACATTAGGTTGCACACTAACTCTAATATACTTTTCCTTTTTTTGATAGTGTTATGGCCGCCTTTTTGAAAATAAAGTTTAAGCATTTTAAGGGCAAGGATCTTGTATGAGATTCGATCCGGAAGAGATGAAGAAGCTTGCAAAAGAGGATTTTGAGAGCGCATGGGTGGAAAGTACAAATTTTATAGCTCGGATGAATCTCAACGAATCTTTCCCCAGACTCTCTTTTGACGTCGGGAAGGCCCATCCGGTCTTTAAGACAGTGGCAGATCTGAGGTCTGCATACATCAACCTCGGATTCGAAGAGATGATGAATCCGATCTTTGTTGATGAGGCTCATGTTTATAATCAGTTTGGAAAGGAGGCGATGGCAGTTCTGGATCGCTGTTTCTACCTTGCAGGACTCCCACATGCAAATATCGGCATTTCTGACGAGAGGATCTCACGTATGGAGGAACTCTTTGAAAAGAGATTGACTCCGGACGATGTGGAGACTATTCGTAAGATATTTCACAAGCTGAAGAAGGGAGAGGTCGAAGGTGATGACCTAATCCTTGAGATCTCACAGGCGATGGACGTACCGGATTCCAGGGTATCCTCCATATTTGATGAGGTATTCCCTGAGTTTAAAGAGCTTGTGCCCTTACCCACTAGGCTCACTCTCAGGAGCCATATGACAACCGGATGGTTCATAACTCTTGAGTCGCTCTGGAAGCGAAGACCATTTCCGATCAAACTCTTCTCTGTCGACAGATGTTTCAGAAGGGAGCAACAAGAGGACTCGGTAAGGCTAATGAACTACTTCTCGGCATCTTGTGTCATGATGGATGAAGATATTAGCCCTGATCATGGAAAAGCAGTGTCTGTTGGCCTTCTTAAACAGTTCGGTTTCGAGGACTTCAGATTCAGACCTGACGACAAGAGGAGTAAGTACTATATTCCGGGGACCCAGACAGAAGTCTTTGCATACCATCCCAAACTCTTAGGTTCTAGTACAAAGTACAGCGATGGTTGGGTGGAGATCGCCACATTTGGAATCTACACTCCTGCGGCACTCTCGCAGTATGGTATACCTTACCCAGTGATGAATCTGGGATTGGGCGTAGAGAGGCTTGCGATGATCCTTCACGATGCTTCTGACATGAGGGCTCTCACCTATCCACAGTTCCAGCCCGACTGGCAGTTATCTGACTTCAATCTCGCCGAGCTTGTTTCTATTGGGGAATGTCCAATGACCGAAGAGGGACGTTTGATTGCAGAAGCTATCGTCGATGTCTGCATCCGAAATGGGAATGAACCAAGCCCATGTGAATTTGATGCATGGGAGGGAAAACTCTTCGGAAGAAATTTGAAGGTCATTGTGGTCGAGCCTGAGGAGAAGACCAAACTCTGCGGACCTGCTTATCTGAACGAGGTGATCGCTTACAAAGGAGACATTCTCGGCTTACCGAGGGTGGATAAGTGGAGTAAGGTCTTCGAAGAGGGAGTGAACACAGGTATCAGGTTTATAGATGCATTCTCTTATCTTGCAGCTCGGGAGATTGAGACCGCGGCAGTAAAAGGAGAGGATTGTGAGACTCGAATTAGAATAGTAAAAGTTCCGGGCGAGGTGAATATCGCCATTCATCCTGTGGCCCATAGATATATAACCGGGAATAACAAGAAGATCGATATGCGCGGTCCTGTTTTTACAACAGTTAGGATGCAGATAAAAGATTAAAGGCGTTTAAATACTTTGAAAGTATTGGTATTATGTTGTTAAGGTGATCTAAATGGATAGGGTTGAGACAGTTGGACTTATAATAATATTTATTGGTGTCGCTTTCTGGTTACTGCTTCTTGCTGACTACGAGGTGATGCAGATACTCCCGTTCCATCTGTCATTTGTGATTCCAGGTTTTCTTCTGAGAAGATACAAGTTCTTTTCAGGTCTTCTGAAGAGAGACTGAGCCTTTCTCTTTATGACAAACCTTTAAACTCTCTTCACAATTAGCGTAAGCCCCTCTTTTCCAACAATCTCAACCTTGTCACCTTTTTTAACTGACACGCCTTTATCATTCATCCTGGCGTTCCAGATTTCTCCCATAACCTTTATCGTGCCTTCTGGGGCTATATCCGTCTCTACTTTTGCAATCTCCCCTATCAAATCTTCAGATCCGGTAGTAGGTTTTGTAAGCCTCAACTTTATCGATGCATAAAGACCAAATATTAAAAAAACAATAAAAACTGCAACTCCTACCCACGAATCTCTAACAAAGACATATATCTCAGTAATCTCCATCTCGATCATCCTTTACTTATATTTCTACTTTTTTATACTTATAGTTGGTACATTCCAAGTACCCTTAATATACAAAATGAAACATTAATGAATTATAGTGACGGTGAGGTGCTTGGGAGATGTTTTTTGGAGATGATCATACAGATAGGAAGTGTTTGATCTGAAGATAATTGTTGCCATGCCGGCATTCAATGAGGAGGCATTCATCGCCGAGATGGTTATCGGTGCAAAGAAACATTCGGATGAGGTCATCGTAATCGATGATGGTAGTGTAGATAGAACCTCTGAGATTGCCGAAGAGAACGGAGCTTATGTAATCAAGCACCAAAAGAACCTTGGTAAGGGTGCTGCCATTCAGACCATTATGGGGGAAGTGAGAAAGAGAGATGCCGACGTCCTGATACTTATGGACGCCGATGGACAACATAACCCCGATGAGATTCCAAGACTCGTAAACTCACTAAATGGCGGAGATATTGACCTTGTCATCGGTACAAGATTTATGGAAAAGAATTGTATCCCAACTTACAGAAAATTTGGCCTTATGGTCATGAATTTCTCCACAAGGATTGCATCAGGCTCGGATGTAGTAGATTCGCAGAGTGGTTTTCGTGCATTGTCAAGGAATGCTTTGAATCTACTCACGCTCTTTGAATATGGTTTTGCTATTGAGTCGGAGATGATAGTCGATGCCGCAAAGAAAGGTTTGAAGATGAAAGAGACTCCGATATCATGCAGGTACGACGTTGATGGATCCACTCTCGACCCTCTTACTCACGGATTTAAAGTGATGACCGGGATTATGAAGGTGATTTTAGCCCAATTTTAGGGTTGTTTTGTGTATCAAACAACATCATTTAGAAACATCTTTTAGAGGTCCTTCTTTCGGACGAGGCGTCTTATAATACAATATAAAACTACAGATCCCGAGGACCTAAACAGAATCAAATGAGGAAGAATCGGTTCTCTGGTGCAAAAGACTATATTTTTAAAATTGTGGAAAAAATTATACTTCCCCTACGGTTTTCTTGTACTTTTTACGGAATGTGAGATCAGTTAAGTATTCAATGTAGTAATAGGTGGTGGTTAAATAAATTATAGTCAACTGATCGATATTCGCCGAGGTTATTCAAAATTAACAAATATAAGTATCAAAAAGGAATAATTTATGTACAACCTATAAAGAAATAGAGAGACGGTTACCAAATTTGGTGCTAAAAAAAGAAAAGGAGGTGAATAATACGAAAAAGATGGCTTGTCTGATTACGGTGAGTATATTAATGGCAATGATATTTGCCAGTGCACCTGCTGCGATGGCTTGCGATAATTCCCCCTGTGACTGCAGTTGCGATTGCGATATCGTTAAGCCTTGTGAGAGAGGTGCGGTCAGAGGTACAGGTGACTGTGGCGGGAGAATTAGGGCAGTAGCAACTGAATTCTCAAATGGCAAAGTCACTAGTAGAGGATCTTTTGTTGGAATAACAACAGAAGGCAGACTTAGAGGTGTACTTGTCGTAGATGACGTTGATGCAGAAGATGGTGAATTATCAGGTATGGCGCATATTCGCGGATATTCCGATCCAGTGAAATTTAAGATCACAACAATGGAAGAATGCGGCAGAGATAAAATCACTCTTTGTCTCGATCTGTGTTCATGTGTTTCTATAGATTACACTGGCTCTGCGAACTTTGATGTCTTATTTGAATGCTAGCGCAGTCATTTGAACACAGTGATATTAAAGTTGCTTAAGTTAATACGGCTAAAATAGCCGTTATTATTTTTTTACTTGAAAAAACCCTCCACACGTTTTGTCCTATTGTGGGTGTCAACACTCATCAGTGATATATCAATATCACCTGCACCTGCCATAACCGTCATCGCCGGTGTGTTGGGGTTTATTGTCATACTTGGCAGTATAAGATAATGCCATCCAGAGACGAATTATCAACTAAGATAGAGGACAAAGTTGGTTACACTAAGAAAGAATGGTTTTGGGGGATTTATTATATATTTACTCCATTACTTCTATTTCACGGTTCAGTTGGTCATGGATGGGAAGTTGTGGAAAAGGATATTTCTACACAGGGTAATTCATCAGTCCTGTATGCCACCCACTGACAAACTTTTTATACTATACACGCAGTCCCCCATTTTGAGGGGATGAATGTGCAATCCAAGATAGAGTTATCAGAATTCTGGTGTTGGAACAAAGATTGCC
>JAXHUQ010000089.1:0-6456 GCA_034189535.1 Halobacteriota archaeon
GGGGGAGGTGGGATGTAGTTATTCTTGTTTTGTGATTGTAATAATTCATATTTGTATTCATACAATTACCTCAAAAAACGCTCCAAATAGAAGTAACGCAAGAATAACCACGATAAAGAGTCCAATCCCCCTCTTACTTTCGGCAAAAACAACCTTCCAATCCCTTCTTTGTTTTGGAAATAATCTGTTCCAATTCCTCTTAAAGAAATCCAATATCTCCTTTATTTTCGGATTTACACCAAAAATTTCTGTGCCTAACGCTGATGCAAAAGATATGTTAAGGAGAATGAAAGAGACTTCAATGGAGATCAGAACTGGCGAATGCCACAAGGGATACCAGATCTGACCATTTAAAAAGTGATCAATTGCACTTACAAGACCAAGGGAATAAAAGATACCGGCCATTATTGCAATTAAAGGTGACAGGAGGAGCAATGACGCAATAAAATATAGAATGGTCATTAAACCGTTTCTTGTCAAAATGTTGACAAAAAGACCGGCCTTTGATGTTGGTTCAAGAACTGTGGGGGAGATCCTATTTCCGTACGCCCCCCAACTCCGAACAAATCCCAGCATTGCGTCAGGGAATAGTAGCACAAAGAACAAAGAGAAAACAGACGCAATCGCGAAAGATAATGTATTGATTTTTAACCAACCAAGAAAGATTTCCCTCTTCATATTTTACCTCCTGAAATCATATTTTAGAGTAGGGCTTCTGCGTAATACAATCTTGCCTCTTTTTTATCATTATCTCCCCGCTTCACATTGGTAAAACAGACATGCACCCGAGTCTAATTGATGGTTACCTCAAATCTTTTTATTATACTACGGATCCTGATCCATGCTAAAATGTAAAGAATATATGTTCCAATCTCAAGATAAACGCCAACATTAGGGTTTATTGTACGGGACAAAACGCGAAGTATGAATAGTGGGATAAATATATGTGCACCTCTAGTTCCTGCATATCTGTAAGGGATCCACAATACAAGTATAAACCATGCAAAGAACAATCCGATGATCAGGCCTAAAAGCCCTACGATATCCGTCCTTCTATGACTGAAACGACCCCTATTTTCCCATATTGTAATCGGTTCCTCACCTTTTTCTGAATTGGGTCTGAAGAAATCCCTTATTTTGAACGTCGTGGTAGGCGTCAATCTGAACCCACATGTACCGCAAGATTTGGCACCTTCCTCAACCTCTTCTTCACACATGGGGCAAGTCATCTTCGGGGTTAATTTAAATCCACATGTACCGCAAGATTTGGCACCTTCCTCAACCTCTTCTTCACACATGGGGCAGATCATCACATCACCCTTTTTACTTCCTGACCTTGTCTGACTATGGATATAAAGTTAGTTAACATTTACCATTGAAATCTTACAATTTTTCCAACAACCCTCTTAAAAATCCGATGCTTTTATATATTGGAGTAGGTAGTAGGTTAGATGGAGTATATGAATCATGAAGACAAAAGTTGAAGAGATTATGTCTAAAGAGGTTGTGACAGTAGAAGAGAGTGATTCGTTACCAGATGTTATATCAGTTTTTAATGAAAAAAAGATATCAGGAACACCAGTTATAGATAAAAGAAGCGGGGAAGTAGTAGGCGTTATAAGTGAGATGGATGTCTTGAAGGTCTTTGAAGATTTTCAGTGGTATTCACCATTATTCAAGGCTATGGATATTCTACACCTGCATGATGAGACTCTGCTTGATGTGGAAGCAGACATAAAAAGGGCAAGTGAGATGAAGGTGGGGGATATTATGTCAAAGAACCCCAAGACAATAAAACCGGACGATTATATTGATGACGCAGTAATGATCATGCGATCTACCGGATTCAACAGACTACCGGTGGTTGACGAAGAAGGAAAGCTGAAAGGAATAGTAACAAGGTCAGACATTCTGGCTTCACTTTATGATATTTGAAAGAGGGATCTTAAATGCCAACAAAGACCAAGGTTGAAGATTTGATGACTACCGATGTGATATATTTCAAGCCCGGTGACAAGATCAAGACTGTGACCGATACCCTCGGAATTGAGAAGATAAGTGGAGCACCAGTCATAGATGATGAGGAAAGAGTGGTGGGGGTTGTAAGCGAATCGGATATCATGAATCTGACTGCATCGATACCACTTCCGGATATTAATCTGGATCCTTTTGATCCCCTTGCTTTTGTCAATACCTTCTCGCACTTAAGGAAGATCAGACACATGTGGGATGATATTAAGAAGCAGTGCGAAACGCTGATGGACGGAACGGTCGATGAGATAATGTCTAGGAAGGTGGTGACAGTCTCACCTGATGATAACATATCTCATGTTGCCCACTTGATGCATAAAAATGATTTCAACAGGTTGCCTGTTGTTGATGATAACAATAGATTACTTGGGATAATTGCCAGAGGAGACGTGATCGGTGTCCTGGTAAATAAGCAGTAATGGTAGTGCAGAAGAATGTAAGATATCCTCAGAGCATCCCGGAGATGTAATCAAATATTGCCTTAAATATTATTGATAAGATATCCCATATCGAGGAGCCTCTCTGCCTCATTGAAGCTACCATGGGTGGTAAAGTCGTCGTTACATAATCCCACCAAAGGGGTAGTGATATCACGATTAACATCAGGATAAAGATAATGATTGCAATTATCGTCTGTTTTAAGTTCACAAAATAACCCCTCCATATTCGATTAAGTTGCCTTTGAAAGATTGCCACCTGCATTACCTGTTCCACTGTTCGAACTCAAGCGTATTCCTGTAACGCTCGATAGGTTCTTCTCCTGCATGACAACACCGATCGTTCTATCCGCCGCTTCGATCATCGGTTCCCGAAGTGATACTACAATGAACTGAGCGCCCACTGCTAGCTTCTTGATCATCTTTGCAACCCGATCCACATTTGAACCGTCTAGGAACATATCCACCTCGTCCAGTGCATAGAACGGTGCAGGCCTATATCGCTGTATTGCGAATAAAAATGAGAGCGCAGTAAGACTCTTCTCTCCACCTGACATCGCCTCCAATCGAATCAGATTCTTCCCTGCGGGACGGGCTCTTATAGACATACCTCCAGAGAACGGATCCTCCGGGTTTTCAAGTAATAACTCACCATACCCGCCGGACAACTCTTCAAAGGTCTCCTTGAAGTTCGCATTGATTGCATCAAACGATTCCATGAAGACATTCTTCTTCATCTTGGCGTAGTTCTCCATTCGCTCTAGAATATCCTCTCTCTCGGTAGCAAGCACATCTCTACGAGATTTGACCATCTCCTGTCTCTGCATGACGACATCGAACTCTGCTATTGCCCGCATGTTGACCGGTTCCAGACTACTCATCTTGGTCTCTATTATTAGGATTCTTTTCTGAATCACATCATAATCGGGAATATCCTTCGGATCGATCTCAAATTCCCCTATCTCGTCTCTCATTTCATCAATACTGACGACTATATGGTCACAATTATCCTCTAAGATGGCTATCGTCTCATCCATCCTGTCGAAACCTCTTATTTTCTCCTCTTTCTTGCGTTCAAGTGCTGAAATGGCAGCTATCTGGTCGTCTCTAACTTTACGTAAATCATTCAACTCGATACTAAACTCTCTTTCGATCTCCCTTTTTATCTCGAGCTCCTCGTTTAGTTTGGATATTTCAACTCTATTGCTGCTCACCTTGTCGTTCAGAGTCTTCTTCTTATCCTCCAGCTCACTCAACCTAATTCCTAGATCTCGTATCTCCTTGTTTAGGTACTCCTTTTTCAGAACCAACTCACCAATTGTAGAATTGACACCTTTCACCATTTCATCAATCCTTTGGATCTCGGAAAGTACAACATCTGCCTCTTCATTTATCTTTCGGGCCTCTGAGTCTGTGAATAACTGTTCAAGAGTTGCAATCTCTTCTTCAATCTCTGATATTGCCCCTTCCTTCTCAGAGGTCTTGTGTTTCAGACGGTTGATCTCCTCTGATAGATTCTCCCCCTCGGTGCCGATCTCTGTGAGTCTTGTACTCCTCTGGGTTATCTCGTCGTTCAATCGGTTTATCCTATCATTGATAGAGTTCAATTCGATTTCCCTCTTGTTGGACTCTCCACGGAGTTCCAGTGCTTCTTTATTGAGTTTACTGATGTGCTCTTCAACCTTTAAAAGATCCTGAGAGTATATTTCCAGATCGTTCTCATACTCTGCAATCTGATTTTTAAGGATACTGACATCCTCTTCCGTCGGTAAAAACCTTGATTTTGCAGATCCTCCGGTCATAGCACCACTCTTCTCGATGAGCTCTCCCTCAGTTGTCACCAGTCTGTACTGCCTCATCAGTCTTCTTGCAGCATTCAGACCATCCACGACCACAGTGTCCCTGAAGACATACCAGAAAGCGGGATAAAATTTCTTGTCAAAATTTACAAGGTTGATTGCATAATCGACGACACCTTCCCCCCAAATCCCGTCGAGAACTCTGCCATCCATCTTATTTAGTGGCAGAAATGTCGCCCTTCCGGCACCTCTATCTTTGAGATACTTTATTGCATTGGCCGCAACCTTGTCATTCTCGACAACAAGAGATTGCATCCTATTTCCTGCTGCTATCTCAAGAGCTATATTGTAATTACCATCTACTTTGCAAAGATCAGCAACTGTGCCATAAACACCATCAAGCATCCCCTCCATAGTCGCCTGGATTACAAGACTTACGGGGTGACTGTATCTGTTCTTCTGGTTGGATTTTACCACAACTTCTTTCTTTGCATACTCCTTCTCTGCAATCTTGAGATGTTCTCGTATTGCAGAGATTTCAGCGCGGATCTTTACCCTTCCGCCCTCCAGATCAGATAGATCCTGTGAGATACACTTGATGTTCTTATTAATATTGGTCAGATGGCCCTCTATATCACTCTTATTTGCTACCAATTCCGCCCTGAGATCGATACCATGCTTAAGCTTCTCCTTCACCGTTGCTTCTTCATGCGATCTTCGCTCATAAGCATCAGTGAGCCTATCCAGATCCCTTAATAACTCATTTTTATTGTTTTTCTGAACTTCAAGCCCAATTTTCAACTTGGAAAGTTTGGCCGCGATCTCTTTATACTCCGTGTCAACTTCTGAAATCTTGCTTCTAATAAGATCGAGTCTTGCTCTCTTATTGTCGATTTCACAGGTCAACACCTCCTTTGCATCCATCTCACACTTTATGTCGCCTGCGATCTTCCTTCTCCTCTTGTAACTACCAAATACGTGTGCAAGGGATCTCTTTTGCTGTAATTTTACATCAAGGAGTTCGTTTTGTGCAAGTTCTACTATACCTTCGGACCGTGAGATGCTGCCTAGGATATTCTCGATCTCTTTCTTGATTCTTATCGCTTCTTCTTCACCCTTTTCCGAGATCTCATCGTTGAGTTCTTTTAGCCTAACTTCACTCTCGGAAATTTTGACCTTAAGATCGAAGAGATCCTTTGCCATTACATCTTTTGATGATTGCTTCTCCTCGATATCTCTTCGTATCTTTTCAAGCTCCTTCTCAGCACTCATAAGCTTTGATATGATCAGGAGGCTCTCATGCCTCTTCTTTTCATTTCTTAGTCCATTATACTTAAGGGCTTGATCCTTCTCGTACCTCAGCTCTTCCATACGTGTTTCCACTTCCGAGAGGATAATATCTATCATACCGATCCTATCTTTCACGATCTCAAGCTGTTTGACCGCTTTTTCAATCTTACTGTCAAACTCGGCAACACCAGCAATCTCCTCAATTATCTTTCTCCTCTCAAAAGGCCCCATCTTCAAGATTTGAGTCACGTCGCCTTGCATTATCACGTTGTAACCCTCAGGAGATATTCCCGATTTCCCAAGCTCCCTGTGAACGTCACTCAAATTGCACGATTTACCATTCAGATAGAAATAGGAGTAGTATCCGTTCTCAGTTCGTTTTATACGCCGAGTAACGATCACTTCATCTTCATCTATGTTAATTTTCCTGTCAACGTTATCGAATTTGATAGAAACCTCTGAAATCTTTAAGTTGTCGCCATTTGAGCTGTTTATGAGATCAGTTAGCCTCTCAGCCCGCATTGTACGTGAGCTTGATAACCCAAGTGCAAATATTATCGCATCTATTATGTTGCTCTTTCCACTACCATTTGGCCCCGAAATAGTTGTGAAATCCTCGTAAAAAGGAATTCTTGCTCGATTAAACGACTTAAAATTCTTTATCTCGATCTCCTTGATGTGCAATGATCCAACCCCTCATAAGCTAAGCTCAAATGGTATTGAACATCATCCATTATTAATCTTTACACATTGTTAAGTAAATCTTGAAAGGTTACACTTTAGAGAACTTCGAAAAACCCCAACCAATACTTAATACAGTGAACTATATCGTATCCCATTGACACCTATAATACATGGAATCCTTAACTGATTTTGCACTTCGTGAAGAGTACAAAAGA
>JAXHUQ010000009.1:0-30252 GCA_034189535.1 Halobacteriota archaeon
CTTTCTCATCTTTTCCAGCGATTCTTCGTTCTTCAGGGGATTCAACCCCATGATCTACAGAGTTTCTCAACAGATGAACAAGCGGCTCTCCTATCTCATCAAGAACAGTCCTATCAAGCTCTATTTCAGATCCTTTCATCTGGAAGTTGATCTCTTTACCCTTCTTCTTGGAAAGATCTCTTACCATCCTGGGGAAACGGTTGAATACCTGGCCGACAGGTACCATACGCATCTGCATAACCTCATCACGAAGATCGGTTGTCAACCGATCAATCGTTGCAACAGTCTCATCAAGTTCTTTGTATCCGTATGCTCTTTCAATATCTATAAGGCGTATCTTGTTTATGACAAGCTCACCTACCAGATTCACAAGTGAGTCCATCTTCTCGATGCTCACCCTGATGCTCTGCACGTTCTTTGTGGCAGATGTCTGCACCTTGGCAGGTTTTGAAGTCTCGTGATGTTTGACTTCAGAATTGACATCGGGAGTACCATTATCTTCTGTAACTGCTCCAACAGACTGCTCAACTGTCCTGCTCTGATCCTGAATAACATCATCTGTGAACGGAGTAACTTTCACATCTTCGATCTCATTCATCTTTAAGATCTTCTTCTCGATCTCACCCGGATCTTCACTTGTACTTATGAGTAGATCGAAACCCTGATCTATACGTCCTTTCTCGAGGCTCTCAATGTCTGGAACAGTCGTGATAACTGTAGAAAGGGATCTCAACTCCTTCAGGACCATGACAGTCCTAATAGATTTTAGGTTGCAGGTCTTCTCAAGCAACACACGAACCCTAAAGACTTCCAGTCCATTGTCATGGGCATTTTGGATAGCCTCATCCTCAACTTTTGAAATATTGAAATCGGTCGTGGTAGTCTCTTGTGAGACTTCCTCTTTTACCTCTTCAACGCGAACGACTTCTTTCGGTTGGGCTTTCACATGCTGTTGGTTTCCAGCTCCCGAAAGTCCTTTTAACTTCTCAATGAGTTCGGTAACATCAACATCACTTTCTATTCCTTCTTCTATCTCTCCGATCAGTATATCGAGGATATCAAAACATTCAAAAAGGACATCAAGAATTTCAGATGTCGCCTCAAGTTCTCCATTTCTCATTATATCCAGAACATTCTCCATCTTATGGGTTAGCTCTGCGACGTTTGTGTAACCCATTGTAGATGATGATCCTTTCAATGTATGAGCCGAACGGAATACATTGTTTAAGAGTTCCATATTATGTGGATCATCTTCGAGATCTAAGAGTGATTTATTCATAATTTCCAGATGTTCTCTGGATTCATTCACGTAATCTTCCTTGTATTGGGACATATCTATTTCCATAATATCAGCACCTCCGTAATATCTCTTCAGGGATATCTGATAACGGTGTCACTTTATCTACACATCCTGTATCTACTGCTGCTCCTGGCATTCCAAACACCACACACGAGTCTTTGTCCTGGGCAATAGTCTGGCCATTTCTCCTTTTTATTGCAGACAAACCTACAGCACCATCACTTCCCATGCCTGTAAGGATGACGCCTATCACATTCTTGCCATATATGTCTGCAACAGATTCCATCATCGGATCAACAGCAGGTCTTACGAAGTTGATCGGTGGATCCTTGGTCAGATGAATCCTTTCATTACCCTTAACCACCATGTGATAATCTCCAGGGGCGAGAAGTGCAGTCCCACTCTCTATTTTATCACCTTCCGCGGCTTCTCTTACGTTTATAGAAGATTCTTTATCCAATCGTTCTGCGAAGGTCTTTGTAAATCCTGCTGGCATATGCTGGACAATCAAAACCGGAGGAGTATTTTTGGGTAACCTCGGTATAACTTCCATCAGTGCAGAAGGTCCACCAGT
Source organism: Halobacteriota archaeon (assembly GCA_034189535.1). Lineage (GTDB taxonomy): Archaea > Halobacteriota > Syntropharchaeia > DAOWMC01 > DAOWMC01 > JAXHTN01. The sequence continues at coordinate 1,875 of JAXHUQ010000009.1, forward strand.
TGACGATCCGATTGCAATCAATCTCTTTGAGAAGTCCTTAGAGGAAGTGATAGGATCCAGATTCATAAGCCGGGGTCTTCTCAACTTGGCAGATCTAGCGATCTTCACCTTCCTTATCAGGTCCTCTTTTACGACTTCCATATTAAGAGAAATCGACCCGGATGGTTTATGAATAAAGTCAACAGCACCATATTCCAGTGCCCTTATCGTATCTACTGATCCTTTATCAGTCAACGCACTGACCATCACTACAGGTAACGGATCGGTTGACATAATCTTCCTTAGTGCAGTGAGTCCATCCATTACAGGCATCTCTATATCTAGGGTAACTGCATCCGGTTCAAACTTTTCAATCTTATGAATTGCGTCCTCGCCGTTATTTGCAGTTCCGACAACCTCAATATCAGGATCCGAATTTAACATGTCCGATATCACCGATCGCATCAAAGCTGAGTCATCGACGACCATAACTTTCAAACCACATGCACCCCCTAGTACGCCATCACCAATTTCCAGACTGATACTTCATTCATCCTATTCCGTCTCTTGCCCATCCTCTGCGGGCTCTTCCTTTGCAAGTACGAATATCCTAAGCTCGTCCATCATATTCTGAGCAAGATCTGATAGGTTCTGACTCTCTGCTGTCAGTTCCTCTATTGATGCGGTCTGTTCCTCGACAGATGCCGAACTCTCCTCAGCACTTGATGCATTTGTCTCTGAGATTGCAGAGATCTTATCGATGCTTGCAATCACATCCTTGAAAGTTTCAACAACTTTCTTGGTCCCCTCATTCACATTCTGTAGCATATGATTAATACCTTCAAGTGACTCTACAGTGTTGTCCACACCTTTGAGTGCCTTGGTAAGAACAGTCCCACCTTCTTCGGCCTCGTTGTCTGCCTCGGAAGATACTGAGATTGCGTGTGTTCCCGAAGCCTTTATCTCATCGACAGCGTTTATCGATTCTCTTGCAGCATTCTTCACCTGTTCAGCCAGATCTTTCACTGCATCAGCAACAACTGCGAATCCTTTCCCTGCTTCACCTGCACGTGCCGCCTCAATTGCTGCATTGAGTGCGAGCATATTCGTCTGTGAAGCGACATCTGTGATCACGTTTCCCATCTCTGAGACACGGTCGATCGAATTACTCATCGTACCAACGGATTCTGATGTTTCAGTGATGCTTGCCTTAATCTTCTCGAAGCTCACTCCTGCATCTTTTGCCGCACCTTGTACCTCTTTTGATACATTTATTGCATTCTTTCCTTCATCTGAAGATTTTGTCACGGACTTATCAGTATCTTCCAGAATCTTTGAAGCATTATCGATGTTTTTAGCAGTCCACTGTACGATCTCAGCAAGTTTTGCAGCACCTTCTGCTACTTGCGAAGATTCACTGGCTAGCTGTTCCATCCCTGCATTCATCTCTTCAGAGGTTCCGGCAAGGTTATTTGCACTATCAAGTACCCTCTTTGCCATCTCTATGTTGTTTGAAATGATATGAGAAAGCCGCTCCATCGTCTGATTGCATGCATCGATTACGCTACCTATCTGATCATCTCTAGTCTTCTCAACCCTCAATGAAAGATCGCCGTCAGCTGCTGCTTGTAGTACCACGCCGAGTTGAGAAGTAACTTCTTCCAGATATAACCTCTCTTCTTCTTGTGCTTTAAGCATCTTGTCGATATTTCCAACCATGTTGTTTAGGCCCTCAGCAAGGGCACCAACCTCGTCGTCTCTCTCCTTCTCGACTCTCTTCGAAAGATCGCCTTTGGCTGCTGCAGTTGTTACCGCAAGCATATTCTTGACATTCTTGTTGAGGTAAGCTGCCGCCTCTTCCTGCTCCTGCATCAGATTCTTTATATCAGCGATATCTCTGATGGTCGTGACCATGCCGGTCATCTTGCCTTTGGAATCCCTGATAATACCGGTTGATGTAAGCGTTGGTATCTTTCTACCATCTTTTGTATTGATGATAGTCTCTTGGTTATCTACGGGTTCTCCTTTGAGGAGTTTTGGCATCGTCTCTTTCATCATTTTTACCATCGATTCCTTATCGAGCATATCGAGTTCTTGAATCCCCTTACCGATAACCTCATTAGTTTTATAGCCCGTTATCTTCTCTGTTGCAGAGTTACAATCAATTATCTTCATCTTCGGATCCGCTATGCAGACCATGTCAGACATATTGTCAATGATGCTTTTTGAGAAATTGTTTGCTTCTTCCTGCTCCTGCATCAGTTTTTTCATATCCGTAATATCTCTCATCGTAGTGACCATACCGGTCATTTTACCTTTTGAGTCTTTTAAAATCCCAGTGGAAGAGAGAGTTGGAATCTTCTTACCATCTTTTGATAGCAGGTTCATCTCCATATTCTCTATCGACTTGCCTTTTAGAAGATCAGGCATAAGTTTCATAATCTTCTCAAGCTCATCTTTTGGCATCATGTTAAGATCGGTGATCTTTTTACCGAGTACCTCTTCTCTTGTAAACCCTGTCAACTTTTCATTTGCAGGATTGAGGTCCATAATCTTTAGGCTTTTATCCGATATACATACAGCATCGGACATGTTGTACACAATATTTCTGTAGAATTCAGTCTTTTCTTCCTGAGCTTTCAACTGCGATTCGAGTTCCTTTATTTTATCTTTAGATTTTGCATCATCTGCCATTTTTCCCCTCCATTCATTTATATACCTGTAACAATCTGTTCGATATCGATTACAATCATCAGAGTTCCATCTTCAAGCTTGGCGATACCTTCAATATAGTTTGATGTCGAATCATAAGCAAGATCTACTGATGATTCTATCGAACCTTTACCGAGCCTCATGACCTCCATGACATTGTCAACAATAATTCCAACCGGCATACCGTCCGGTTCTACTATTATAATCCTCCCGTCTTTGTTTCTCTCAACTTCTTCCATTCCAAATCGTTTTCTAAGATCGATTACCTTCGTTACTTGACCACGAAGATTAGTCACACCCTCTACAAAGTAAGAAGAGCCTGGCACTGCCGTGATCTCTCTTAATTCGGTTATCTCACGTACGTCTTTCACATCAATGCCGTAAATGGTGTCATCGAGACTAAATATTACCAATTGTGATTCTTCTTCCAAAACTTGAATCATCGGCAGAACCCCCCAAGCTTATTGATCCTCTGTATCATCCTCAACATTCTCTTCGTCCTGCTGCAACTGGAAGACAGCAAGTTCATCCATCATCTTCTGAGCAAGATCTGATAGGTTCTGACTCTCTGCTGTAAGTTCCTCTATCGATGCGGTCTGTTCCTCGACAGAAGCCGAGCTCTCCTCTGCACTTGAAGCATTTGCTTCTGAGATATTTGAGACCTTTTCAATACTTTCAATAACTTTCTTGAAGGTATCTACAACCTTCTTTGTCCCCTCATTCACATTCTGAAGCATATGATTAATACCTTCAAGTGAATCTACAGTGTTGTCCACCCCTTTGAGTGCTTTTGTAAGGACAGTCCCACCTTCCTCAGCCTCGTTGTCTGCCTCGGAAGATACTGAGATTGCGTGTGTTCCCGAAGCCTTTATCTCATCGACAGCGTTTATCGATTCTCTTGCAGCATTCTTCACCTGTTCAGCCAGATCTTTCACTGCGTCTGCAACGACTGCAAATCCTTTCCCTGCTTCACCTGCACGTGCCGCCTCAATTGCTGCATTGAGTGCGAGCATATTCGTCTGTGAAGCGACATCTGTGATCACGTTTCCCATCTCTGAGACACGGTCGATCGATTTACTCATCGTACCAACGGATTCTGAGGTCTCTTTTATACCACCCTGGATCTTCTCGAAGCTCACTCCTGCCTCTTTTGCCGCACCTTGTACCTCTTTTGATACATTTATTGCATTCTTTCCTTCCTCTGAAGATTTTGTCACGGACTTGTCGGTATCTTCCAGAATCTTTGAAGCGTCATCGATGTCCCTTGCAGTCTCTTGGACAATCTCTGCAAGCCTTTGTGAACCTTCGGCCACCTGTGATGCACCTGAGGCAAGTTGTTCCATTCCGGCATTCATCTCTTCTGAGGTTCCTGCGAGGTTATTTGCACTATCAAGTACCCTCTTGGCTACATCAAGGTTTGAAGAGATCAACCATGAAAGTTTTTCCATCGTCTCGTTGTAAGCATCGATCAAACTCCCTATACCGTCATCTCTGGTCTTTGTAAGTACTATAGAGAGATCTCCTGCTGATGCTGCTTCTAGCGCAGCACCGATCAATGCAGCACTCTCCTCCAGATAAAGCCTCTGATCCTGCTGATCTTTCATCATGGTGTCAATGTTATCAATCATCTCGTTCAGGCCTTCGGCAAGGGCACCAACCTCATCGTCTCTCTCCTTCTTGACCCTCTTGGAAAGATCGCCTTTTGCTGCAGCATTTGTAACCGCAAGCATATTCTTGACATTCTGGTTGAGGTATGCCGCCGCATCTTCCTGCTCTTTCATAACCTTGGAGATGTTCTGTATCATGTAGTTGATGCCGTCTGCCAGTTCACCAACCTCATCTTCACGCTCTTTTTCAACTTTTTTAGAGAGGTCTCCTGCAGCTGCTGCGGTTACAACATCAAGCATATTCCTGACGTTATTACCAAGATACTTTGCAGCTGCTTCCTGCTCCTTCATCATTTTGTCAATATTCTTGATCATGCTGTTAAGGCCCTCTGCAAGTGCACCAACCTCATCATCCCGCTCTTTTTTAACTTTCTTAGAAAGGTCTCCTGCAGCTGCAGCATTTGTAACCGCAAGCATATTTTTGACATTCTTGTCGAGGTATGCCGCCGCATCTTCCTGCTCTTGCATCAGCTTTTTCATATCTGTGATATCTCTGATAGTTGTGACCATCCCAGTCATCTTGCCATCGGAATCTCTCACTATCCCCGTGGACGTCAGAGTTGGTATCTTCCTACCATCCTTTGTAATGATCTTTGATTCTTGATTCTCAACTGCTTCGCCCTTGAGGATCTTCGGCATCGTCTCCTTCATCATCGTTGCCATCGATTCCTTGTCAAGCATATCAAGATCGGATATCTTCTTTCCTATGACATCTTCCACCTTGTAACCGGTGATCTTCTCGGTTGCCGCATTACTATCGATTATCTTCAGACTTGTATCGGATATGCATACCATGTCAGACATATTGTCGATTATACTCTTTGAGAAATTAGCAGCTTCTTCCTGCTCTTGCATCAGCTTTTTCATATCTGTGATATCTCTGATAGTTGTGACCATCCCCATCATCTTGCCATCGGAATCTCTCACAATACCCGTTGACGTCAGAGTCGGTATCCTCCTGCCATCCTTTGTAATGATCTCTGATTCTTGATTCTCAACTGCTTCGCCCTTGAGGATCTTCGGCATCGTCTCCTTCATCATCGTTGCCATCGATTCCTTGTCAAGCATATCAAGATCGGATATCTTCTTTCCTATGACATCTTCCACCTTGTAACCGGTGATCTTCTCGGTTGCCGCATTACTATCGATTATCTTCAGACTTGTATCGGATATGCATACCATGTCAGACATATTGTCGATTATACTCTTTGAGAAATTAGCAGCTTCTTCCTGCTGTTTCATCAGTTTTTTGATCTCTGTGATATCTCGAATTGATACCACCATACCCATAGGTTTACCATTATCATCTTTTATAACAGCAGCAGAAGAAATTGAGGGCACCTTCTTTCCGGATTTATGGATGATTTCAAGCTCGAGGTTATCTATAGCCTCACCCTTCTGGAGTCTGGGCATCTCCTTCATTATCTTCTTTAGGTCATCCTTGCCGATTATCGGCATGTTGGTTACAGATAGACCGACCATCTCATCCACTGTGTACCCTGACAGATGCTCAATCGCAGGATTGGTAGATATAATATTCAGTTTCATATCGGCAACACAGATTGCGTCTGAGAAATTGTCTACAATACTCTTGTAGAATTGAAGTTGATCACCGTCGTCACTTAGCGCTTTTTTCGTCTTTTTGACCTCAGCTGCCTTCTCCTTACCCTCTTTTGTGCCGCCTTCTTTAGGCTTTGTTTCTGCTGCTTTTGCCATGACTTATACCCCTATGCTGTTACTTCTATCTGATTTGCTTTGAGTTCCTGAGCAATTCTTGGCAGGCACTCAAATATCGGAGAAAGCTTTCTCATACTCATAAGTGATCCTTTTACGATCGTTATGGCTTTCATCATCTTCATTCCGGCAATTTTACCATCAAGGAAAGCATCATAATCCTCCTTTGACATCTCAACTTTGTACTCGGCGTCAGGAATCTCATCCCTTGAAAAGGCGATCGTTCCGGAGTCTAACACCAGGCTGAAGGATTCATACTCTCCACCTGTAAGTCCAATAGAAAGCGTTGTATTTGCCTTTTTTGCACTCTTCAGGACTTGTTCATCTTTTCCTGCTATTTCCATTATTTTTTCTGTAAAATCTACTAGATTTACCATTTTTATCATCCCCTTTTTACTTTTTATGCCATTAACACCCTTTCGAGGTCAACGACAATCATCAGAGTTCCGTCTGACAATTTGGCGATACCTTGGATGTAATCAGTGACCGATTCATCAGTCATATCAGGCGTAGTCTCGATCTCATCTGTTGGGAGTCTCAAAACTTCTGTGACAGAATCCACCACCATCCCCATGGGAACTCCGTCAGATTCGACAATAATGATCCTCGTCTCCTTGTCATTCTCTTTCTCTTCCAGGTTGAAACGTTTCTTCAAGTCGATTACTGTTGTAACCTGACCACGAAGGTTAGTTACACCTTCTACAAAGTATGGTGAACCCGGTACAGGAGTGATATCACGCAGCTCCGTAATCTCTCTTACCTGGTTAACATCAACCCCATACATAGTTGTACCAAGAGTGAAGACTACAAGTTGACTCTCATTTGCCAGAACTTGTTCCATCTTTCAAACCTCCATATTCTTTCATGTACACTCCATCCAAAATCTCAAATAAACGCTTAATATCCATGGACAAATGAACAACATTATAAAGATGACGTTCATGTATTGTTGTTTTGTGTACATTTTTTGGCAATTCTTTACCAATAGAGCGATCAGAAAAGGGAAAGAGAACGATGTGTTTATCCCCCTCAATCTTCATAATTTCAATTTCTTCTTGGGAAGTCCCAAAAAAATTCAGCACATTCTGTGCAATATGAGAGATTGTTCTTTTTACATCGTTTCCCTCTATAATGAGTTCCGGAATTTGGTTGATTAACTCTGTTACATTCTGTATTGCTTTTTCTGATCCATAGACTTGGAAGATCTCTTTGTAATCACTTTTGACGGTCTTGATTGGTGTAATAATTTTATTTATTATTGAGTTGGGTATACTAATTACTGTGCAACCGTCATTCTCTTCTTTTTCACTAGGTACATAGTAATCACTGATATTCTCTTCGTCACCGAATTCTCCGATCGGGCTACCTCTTCTGTACAACAGATCATTTGTTTTTATGTCACTGAAACGTCGTATCCCTTGCATAGTGTCTGTCTCTGAGAACGATTCAATGATTAAGTCACGAATCGTTTCGCATGTTGGGTTTTTTGTATATGTGCTTCTTATTGCTCCAGTTCTTCTTATCCCGATTGAACTCATCTGAACACCCGTATTAATAAGGTATCAAACATGGTATTGCCTGTGACCAAGGATATAAAGCCTATGACCAGAATATTATGGGATACGTATTTTTTATGTGCATGACATAGGTCAGATAAGGGCTATAACCCATATCAATTAAAAATGAATAGATGCTGGAAGATAGATTATTTGGTCATGACCTACTCAAAGAAAATATAACGAAACGCAGCCTAAAAGAGCATAAAATTCTCTTATGCATAAGTAATTTCTTTGGCCCTATCCGATATTATCTCTAGCTCCCCTTTAGATAGCACACGCACAAGATCAACTATTATGAGTAGAGTCCCATCGGAGAGTTTACTGACACCATCTATCAGATCTGCTGTGACCTCAGAGGCAAGGCTTGGAAGATCTTCTATTGAATAAACACCAAGAACCATAGAATCGGTGACACTATCCACCATCATACCCACAACAATATCGCCACTTCTTACAACAATAATAGTAATTTCGTCACTTGTACCTTTTACTGGCAATCCGAATCGTTTCCTAAGGTCGATTACAGGAATTACCTCACCACATATATCAAGCACACCTTCTAATAGACCAGGTGCGTCATCTAAGGGCGAAAGCTCCGGTACCGTGACAATCTCATCAACTTTGGAGACCTCGACACCATAAACCTCATCCATCAAAGAGAATGCCATATAAGTCCCTTCGTGAATGTCGTTCCCTTGTAAAGTCTGACTCATTCTTAATACCCCCAATATAAAAATGACGAATGAACAGGAACGTCACCCCTCATCTTTACAAGTGTAATTAAATTAAGAGCATGACCACAAATATAAACAATGTGGCAAAATCTCAGGAGATCCTACATAAACATTTTAAGATTTTTAGTTATAAATCCGGTTCAGACATACATAGGATTGTATTTGTCATCGGAGACAACACCTGCCTCAATTATGACTTCTGAAGCAACTTCATCGAAGAAGTTCTTCTCCATGAGTTCGACCGCCTCCTTACTCAGCCCACTGTGATCTGAGATGATATGGCCATCCTCGTCTATCACTTTTACTATGCCCTTCAAAACATCAGTCTCAACACGCCAGTACTTTCGACTAGCCTGTTTCCACATCCATACACCCATGTTTTCCACCTCAATATAATTTTATGGTATTTATGAGATATAAATCTGCTGTTTTTCAGCAATATAAATCATAATTATGTCTAAATGCCATGTGATCATAATATTTATATGCTTGACCACATAAAACTTCCATTAATTTCACCCATATTATTTGGGGTATACCAAACATATTTGAAATTGTTACAGAGAACGTAAAACGCTACAAACGATCGGACAAGAAAAAAAAGGGAGACTAACGACATGCAAACATACGAAGAGATTTCAACATTAACCAGAGATATCGGTCCGCCTCTTTGCTTCCTTTTTTTTGTAAAATCTTGGATTGATTGGTCATGCTTCTCTTCTTTTTTCAAAGATATGGGAGGTCTCGATGGATAATAGATACAGAGTCTTGGTAGTGGATGACGAACAGATCACAAGGATCCTTATCGAGTCGATACTTGATCGTAAAGGGTATGATGTGATCACTTTGCCATCAGGAAAGGACGCGATAAAATTTCTTGAAGAGGGTAAAGATATTGACGTTATTCTTCTTGATATTATGATGCCGGAGATTGACGGTTTTGGTGTTCTGAAGATACTGAAGGAGAGGCCGTGGACCAGTAATATCAAGGTGATTATGCTCACAGCGATGAGCCAGGTAGATGACAAAGTGAAGGCTTTCACTTCTGGTGCTTCCGATTACCTCCTCAAACCCTTTGAAAAAGAAGAGCTTATTGCAAGAATCGATATGCAGGCAAAACTGAAACGTACAGAGGAGCATCTTGAGGAGATGGTTGAAGAACGTACAAAAGAGCTGAAATCAAAAGATGCGCAACTGATCCAATCTGCTAAGCTTGCCAGCCTTGGAGAGATGGCAGCTGGTATCGCTCATGAGATAAACCAGCCACTCACAGTAATCAAGCTTACCGTTACCGGAATGCTCAGATTTATTGAGAAGGGCAGAGAGATTAGTGATGAAAAGATCTCTGATGAATTGAGGACCGTAGATCAACAGATAGAGAGGATAAGCGGTATAATTGACCATCTGCGCACGTTTTCTAGAAGAGAATCAGACGTACAGAGGAGTAGTGTTGATGTAAATGATCTGGTACGGAATTGTTTTAAACTGATCGGTGAGCAGTTGAGATTGAGGGAGATAGATATAGTCCTCGATCTTGAAGAGTTGCCGCTTACAATGGTCGATTCGAATAAACTGGAACAGGTTTTTTTCAATATAATCGGAAATGCAAGGGATGCGATGGAGGATCTCCCTTCTGGAAATGGGGATGAAAAGAAGCTTACAGTTCATTCTTTCAGGGATGACGATAGTATAGTTGTTACATTTTTTGATACCGGTGGTGGGATTCCTGAGGAGATCCGAGATAAGATATTTGAGCCGTTCTTCACGACAAAAGAGGTGGGGAAAGGCACGGGTATCGGTCTTTCAATATGCTATAACCTCATGAAAGTACTGAATGGTGAAATCGGTTTTTCGGTAAGCGATAATGTTGGGACGACCTTTTATGTCAGGATACCAATGGAGGGATAACTTTGGAAAAGATACTAGTAATCGATGACAGCGAAGACATTTTGAGGACTGTTGAGACCTACCTTTGTGAGAACTACATCGTTCTTACGGCAAAGTATGGAGAGAAAGGTTTGGATATATTCGATAAAGAGAGGCCAGGCGTCGTGATAACTGACATAAGAATGCCTGGGATGGACGGTATCGACGTACTCAGGGAGGTCAAAGCAATCGACAAAGATACCGAGGTTATTCTGATTACAGGCAATGGAGATATGAAAGACGTCATAAAATCGCTCAGACTTGGTGCTTCGGACTTTATGCTTAAACCTACTGATGTGGGGCTTCTTGAACTTATAATTGATAAAGCATTCGAGAAACGTAGGTCAAGGCAGGAGATCGACATTCTGATGGATAGATTTGATGCCCTTGTAACACGTTTGATCCAGGATCTGAATGAAGGAAAAGATCTCGATTTTAACCATGTAAAAGACGAGATGGAAGAGATAGACATGAGGTATTCCAGATGGAAAAGTTACCGATGATGGGAATAAAAAGAGAGTTGACAGCAAGCCCATTGATCCTTGTTGTTGACGATGAGGATGTCACAAGAACCCTTATAAGAGAGATCCTTGAGAGAAAGGGTTACGAAGTGGTTACTCTACCGAATGGGAGAGAGGCTTTTAAATTCCTAGAGAAGGACCGCGAAGTAGATGTTATGCTCCTTGATATCATGATGCCGGATCTTGATGGTTTTGATGTACTTAAGACCCTGAAGGGTAATCCGAAGACTGAGAATATCAAAGTCGTCATGCTTACAGCTATGAGCCAGGTTAAAGATAAGGTAAGGGCTATAACCGCAGGGGCTTCGGATTACCTGACTAAACCTTTTGACAAGGAGGAGCTTCTTGCAAGAATCGATATGCAGGTAAAACTGAAGAGGATAGAAGAGGAGTTGGTACTCCTGGCAGGTGCTTTGAAAGCATCCACGGATAGCATCGTCATCTGTGATATTCGTGGGAATATAATCGACATGAATGAGGCTACTCTTGAGATGTTCGGGACTGATGATGGCGATGACTTGATAGGGAAGAATGCATTCGATCTCATCCCACTCGAAGAGAAGAAGAAGATGTTTCTGGTTGCAAGAGAGGTATTCAGCAAAGGTCACTCAGAGAATAGAGAGTATTCGGTTTTCTCTAAGAGTGGTCATCCGAAACCGGTAGAGATGGCAATAAGTATCCTTGAAAATTATAAAAGAAAGCCGATAGGATTTGTGGGTATAACAAGGGATATATCCTACAGGAAGAAAGCAGAAGCTGATTTAAAAGAATCAGAGATACGATATAGATCTTTATTTGAAAACTCGATCGTTGCAGTCTTTACTGTGGATGTTAAAGGCAACTTCACTTCCCTTAATAATGCTTGTGAAGAGTTGATCGGATATTCTCAAAAAGAGATTATCGGCATAGATTTTAGAAAAGTTTTAGCTCCAGAGGATATTGAGGTGATCAATAATGATTTTACCGATCTCTTTAGGACTGAAAAACCAATACACAATTCCAATTATGATATTATAAGAAAAGACGGAGAAAAAAGGTCTATAGAGCTATGTGTTAACTTAATAAAAGGAGAAGATGTGATTGAAGGATTCCAGGGAACTGCAATCGACATCACCGAACGCAAACTCGGTGAGATTGAACTGAGAGCGTCAAAAGAGGCGATGGAGAGGGCAAATCTGGAGCTTGCTGTCACCAATTTAGAGCTGGAGATGTCCAACTTAAAGTCAAAAGAGATGGCAGTTGAAGCAGAGACCGCCAATCGGGCAAAGAGTGAGTTTCTTGCCAATATGAGTCATGAGATTCGCACTCCTTTGAACAGCATAATAGGGATGATAGATCTTGTTCTGGATATGGATCTTGATTCTGAACAGAAGAAGTTTCTAAAGATGGCCATGTCTTCTTCATATTCACTTCTCGATATAATCAATGATATCCTTGACTTCTCAAAGATTGAATCAGGTAAGATGCAACTGGAAAAGACTGGTTTCAACCTGATAGACACGATCCATGGGATATGCAACACTCTATCCCACCGTGCACATGAGAAAGGGCTTGAGTTTTTACTCGATATTGATCCCTATGTCCCGGTAAATCTTGTTGGCGATCCGACAAAGCTCAGACAGGTGATGGTGAACCTGATTGGCAATGCGATAAAATTCACTGAAGAGGGTGAGGTAGAACTCTCAATCAGACTGGACAATGAGTCGGACGGGGTTGCCAGATTACACGCCTATGTTAGAGATACCGGAATCGGAATTCCCGAAGATAAGAAAGAGTTGATACTTGAGAGTTTTACACAGGCAGACGGTTCCACAACCAGAAGATATGGCGGAACAGGACTTGGTCTTGCTATCTCTAAAAGACTTGTGGAGATGATGGGAGGGGAGTTGTGGATAGAGAGTAAAGTAGGCGAGGGTAGCATCTTTTATTTTACTTCGGCCTTTGAGCTACAATCTGAGTCACATTCAATTGTGGATATGAGTCAACTGGATTTGAATGGAATGTCTGTCTTGATAATAGATGACAACTTATCAAATAGGTTGATCCTTGAAAAGACAGTCATGACGTGGGGGATGGTCACTACGGCCGTTGCTTCGGGGGAAGATGGAATAAGAGAAGCGATGGATGCAAAAGAATCAGAAAGTCCCTATGATCTGATACTTCTCGACTACATCATGCCTGAGCTGGATGGAGAAGGTGTTGCACGGGAACTCAGAAGTAGAGGTATCAAAGATGCGCCGATAATAATGCTAACAAGCTCCGAAGGGCCCAGAAACTACAGAGAGGCCGGCATCAACACCTGTATCATGAAGCCTGTTACGCCGTCGGATCTGATGGATGCGATCCTTACCAACATCTCTGGCTTTGAGTGTGACGAAACTGATGACGCACCTCAGAAAGATGATGACTTATTATACTCACTGGGCTCACTTAAGATCCTTCTTGCTGAGGACAATGAAGTGAATCAGATCGTCGAGAAGGAGATGCTTAAAAGACACGGATTGGAACCTATTTTGGCAGAAAATGGCCTTGAAGCTGTTGAAAAGTTCAAAGAAGGAGATTTTGATCTCATTCTTATGGATGTTCAGATGCCGAAGATGAGTGGGATCGAGGCGACGAGGAAGATAAGAGAGATAGAAGAGGCAAATGGTGGACATATCACTATCATTGCCCTCACTGCTCACGCGATGAAGGGTGACAAGGAGCGCTTCCTCGGTATCGGAATGGACGGTTACATCTCAAAACCGATAAGAAGTGATAAGTTCATCAATGTGATTCAGGAGTGCATGCCTACCGTCGATACAGCAAATATCATGAGTGAGGGCGCAGATAAAACCGATTCGAACGTACTTGACATTGACTCCCTCTTGGAACTTGTATCAGGTGACAAAGATGTGGTGAACAAAGTACTCACAATTTATATCAATAAACTTCCGGGGAAAGTAAGGGCCCTTGAAGGTTCCATAGATGCTTCAGACTTCAGTGAGATCAAAGCGATAGCTCATGATCTTAAAGGTTCCTCTGCAAACATCACCGCAAGGAATGTGCAGAATGCAGCAGCAGAACTTGAGAGTGCAACACTTGCAGAAGATACTGATGCGGTTAAGACCTCGATGAAAGGATTGAAGGAGGAGCTTTTTAGGCTTGAGGATGCACTCAAAGATTTCTTGGAGGGCGAGCTATGAAAAAAACCATATCGGACTATCAGCCTTTTACCAGGTATCCGGTCAGGCGCAGTTCATTGATTCGCCTTGCGATTATAATAATAACATCATCATTAGTTTACGCAGGAGCTGTTGTGATATTTATTCCGTTGTTCCGGTTCACACCCCCCGGGTGGTTCGAGACAGTTTTATATTCGGTTTTTCTTGTTGCTTTACTATTTTATGTCCTCTACTCTTCGCTGGTCCAACCTTTGGGGGAGGCCAAAGATGCGATGGAGAAGGCAAATATGGAACTAGCTGCGACCAATTTGGAGCTGGAGGTGTCCAACCTGCAGACGAAAGAGATGGCAATAAAGGCTGAGTCTGCAAATCGGGCAAAGAGTGAGTTTCTTGCCAATATGAGTCATGAGATCAGGACTCCTTTGAACAGCATAATCGGGATGATAGACCTTGTTCTGGATATGGACCTTGATGTCGAACAGAAGAAGTTTCTAAAGATGGCCATGTCCTCTTCATATTCACTTCTCGATATAATTAATGATATCCTGGACTTCTCAAAGATTGAAGCAGGTAAGATGCATCTGGAAAAGATAGGTTTCAACCTGATAGACACGATCCATGGGATATGCAACACTCTATCCCACCGTGCACATGAGAAAGGACTTGAGTTTTTACTTGACATCGATCCCGGTGTTCCCGTGAATCTTATTGGAGATCCTACAAAGCTCAGACAGGTGATGGTAAACCTGGTTGGTAATGCAATCAAGTTTACAGAAGAAGGAGAGATAGAGCTCTCAATAAGACTGGACGATGAGTCGGACGGGGTTGCAAAGCTACATATCTTTGTGAGGGATACCGGTATCGGAATTCCGGGAGATAAGAGAGAGGTTATTCTTGATAGTTTTACACAGGTAGATGGCTCTACAACCAGAAAATTTGGTGGAACCGGACTCGGACTTGCCATCTCGAAGAGTCTTGTCGAGATGATGGATGGAAGGTTGTGGATAGAGAGTAAAGTAGGCGAGGGTAGCATCTTTCATTTCACTTCGGCCTTTGAACTGCAATCCGAGCCACAACCTGTGAGAAACATCAACGTTTCTGATCTCGAAGGGATGTCTGTCCTGATAATAGATGACAACTTATCGAATAGGTTGATCCTTGAAAAGACTGTCAATACATGGGGAATGGTCGCTACAGCCGTTGCTTCTGGAGAAGAGGGGATAAGAGAAGCGATGGATGCAAAAGAATCAGAAAGCCCTTATGAACTTATACTTCTCGACTACATAATGCCTGAGATGGATGGAGAGAGTGTTGCACGGGAGCTCAGAAGAAGAGGTATCAGAGATGTGCCAATATTGATGCTAACAAGCTCCGAAGGGCCCAGAAACTACAAAGAAGTCGGTATTAACACTTGCATCATGAAGCCTGTTACACCATCGGATCTGATGGATGCGATCTTGACATTCACATCTGATATTGAGATCAGCCAAAGTGACAACACACCAGTAGATCAAGATAATCATGTTTATCCGCTTGGATCGATCAAGATCCTACTTGCTGAGGACAATGAAGTGAATCAGATCGTTGAGAAAGAGATGCTTAAAAGACATGGATTGGAAGCGGTTTTGGCAGAAAATGGCCTGGAAGCTGTTGAAAAGTTCAAAGAAGGAGATTTCGATCTAATCCTTATGGATGTGCAGATGCCGAAGATGAGTGGTATCGAGGCGACGAGGAAGATAAGAGGCATAGAAGAAGTGACCGGTGGACACATCACAATAATTGCTCTAACTGCTCATGCAATGAAGGGAGATAAGGAGCGTTTCCTCGGTATCGGAATGGACGGTTATATCTCAAAACCGATAAGAAATGATGAGTTTATCAAAGTAATTCAGGAGTGTATGCCCTCAGTCGATACGGTGGGTGTTATTGGGGAAGAAACGAATAAAACCGATTTGGATGTACTTGACATAGACTCTCTCTTGGAACTTGTATCGGGTGATATGGGCGTTGTCGGTAAGGTGCTCTCGATATACGACAAAAAACTTCCGGGGAAGGTGAAAGCACTTGAAGAAGCTATCGATTCATCTGATTTTAAAGAGATTAAATCGGTAGCTCATGACCTCAAAGGTTCGTCGGCAAGCATATCGGCAAAGAATGTTCAGAACGCGGCAGCAGAACTTGAAAATGCAACATTTGCAGAAGATATTGATGCAGTTAAGACCTCAATGAAAGACCTCATAGGAGAATTAAAGAGACTCGAAGGGACGCTCAAAGAGTACATGGAGGGATCCATGTGAACGTATTGATAGCCGAGGACGATGATTCATCAAGGCTCCTATTAGAGAGCGTTCTTGAGCAAGAGGGGTATAATGTAACATCGTCCAATGATGGTATTGAAGCCTGGGAGAGATACAATGAGAACAACATCTCTCTGATCATAATGGATTGGGTGATGCCTGGAATGGATGGGCTTTCACTATGTAGACGCATAAGAGAAGCAGAAGGATCAGATGAGGATTTCAAGTATACGTATATTCTGATGTTGACTGCAAAAGGTTCCACAGAGGATATCATTGAAGCCATCTCAAATGGTGCAGATGATTATATCAAGAAACCTTTCGATAGAAATGAACTTCTTGTGCGTATTCGAGCCTGTGAGAGGGTGATAGATTCCAAAAATAAGCTTAAAGAGCGTGAAGAGTGCTACAAATCCCTCTTTGAGACTTCGATGGATATGATCTTACTCCTTGATATGGAGGGTCACATCCTCCTTATGAATGATGCAGGATTAAATATTTTGGGTAAAAATATCAAGGAAGTCAGTGGAAAGTCTATTTACGAGTTGTTTTACACCATATCCGATAAAATAGGAGATCATATTGATAAAATACTCTATTCAGGTGAGGGATTTGATTTTGAGGATAAAATATCTACATCATTTGGTAAAATATGGCTATGGTCAAA
This sequence comes from Halobacteriota archaeon, assembly GCA_034189535.1. GTDB lineage: Archaea > Halobacteriota > Syntropharchaeia > DAOWMC01 > DAOWMC01 > JAXHTN01. The sequence continues at coordinate 18,835 of JAXHUQ010000009.1, forward strand.
TTTTCAACCAGTTAGAGATTGTAACGGTAACATATCTGGCATTCAGATTATTTCAAGAGATATAACAAAGAGAAAGAATGCTGAAGAAAGAGAGATTAGGATTAAAGACAACGCAATTGAGAATTCAATCAATCCGATCATAATGTCAGATCTGGATGGTAGGTTGACCTATGCAAATCCTGCTTTTTTAAAGGTTTGGAGGTATAAGAGCATCTCCGAAGTGAAAGGAGTTTTTATAGAGGAGTTCTTCCAAGACCCAAGTGATGTTAAGAGATTGACTGATTCTTTAGAAGATAGCGGATCTTGGTTAGGGGAACTTGTTGCAAAGAAGCAGGGGGGTTTGACCATGGTTGTCTTGACATCTGCAAATGTTGCAAAAGATGAGAATGGAGATCCAATTAGGATTATGGCCTCTTTTACAGATATCACCAAGCGAAAGGATGCATGGGATGCTGTAATAAAATCCGAGGAGAGGTACAGGGCGATGACAGAAGACTCGGCAGATGGTATCTTCGCAACAAACAAGGACGGCCTCTTGACCTACATGAATCCTGCTATGGAATCGATCTGTTCAATCTCGAGTGTATACACGCTAGGAACTTATTTTGGTAAACATTTCTCAAAGGAAGCCTCTGAAGAGTTCGAGAGGATATTTAATGATCTGAAAGATGGTAAAAAACTTAAAACAATAGAGCTTGAGCTCATAGGAGAAGAAGGCAAGGTAATTCCAGTTGAAGTGAGCGCGGCCCCTGTTACAAACGATGGCAATTTCGATGGGGTGGAGTGCTCTCTGCGCGACATAACAGAAAGAAAAAGACTCGAAAATGATCTAAAAGACTCTTATAGAAGGTTGCAAGTGGCATATGAAGAGCTAAAGGAGGTTGACGAGATGAAGACCGATTTTGTCTCGGTAATCACTCATGAACTGAGCACACCACTTGCGATTATGGGTAATAACTTAGAGATGCTTTTGGACGATACATTTGGAGAACTCAACGAGATACAACGTGAGAGCATCGGTAGGTCGTATAAGAATAACGAGAGGCTAAAAAGACTGGTTCGAGACAGTATCGAGATGTCGAATATCTATAGTGGCCGCTTAAAACTTGAATTAGACCAGGTGTCTCTCGGGGAAGTCTTTAAGAGCGTCGTCTGTGAACTTAAAGAGATGGCAGAAGAGAAAGATCAGGAGATATCACTCGAGATACCGGAAGAGATTCCAATCGTTGAATGCGATGGTGAAAAGATAGGACAGGTACTGAGAAATCTCTTGCATAACGCAATCAAATTTACACCCGATGAAGGAAGGATCGATGTGACCCTTGAAATAAAAGACAGAAAGGAGGGGCAGATTATTATATGTACTGTTTCTGACAATGGTATAGGTATACCCGAGGAAGAGTATGACAATATATTCAAACAGTTTTACGAGGTTGATAGTTATCTACATCACGGGACAGGATCGGGACTCGGCCTATCGATAGCAAAAGGCATAGTCGAAGCACATGGTGGGGAGATATACGTAGAGAGCAGAATAGGAGAGGGTAGTAAATTCACATTTACAATTCCGCTTGGAGGTAAAGATGAGTGAAGAGATGGAGGGGATGATAGCTGATAGAGAGGAACTGAAGAGGTCGTATGAAGAGTTGCTGTTGGCATACGAAGAACTCAAGAAGACAGACCAAACGAAGACTGATTTTGTAACGGTCGTCACCCATGAACTGCGCACACCTCTTGCAGTCATCAGAAACAATCTCGAGATGCTTCTTGATGGTACATTCGGAGATCTCAGTGAGATACAAATGGAGAGCATGGATAGGATCTTCAAGAACGTTGAACGAATGATTAAGTTGGTCTCTGACAGCCTGGAGATGTCACGGATCTATAGCAATAGACTGAAGCTGAAATGTGACCATGTCCAACTCCAAGAGGTCTTTGAGAAGGTGGTTTCTGAGATGAAGATAGTTGCCGAAGAGAAGGAACATAATATTACTCTTGAGATACATGAGGATATTCCTGTTGTAACATGTGATGAGGATAGGATCACCCAGGTCCTGACGAACCTCTTGCACAACGCCATAAAGTTCACACCTGCTCGTGGAAAGATCTCGGTCTCATTAAAAGTTGATTACACAAAAGAGGATCCGTATATAATCGCCGAAGTATCTGATAACGGCGTTGGGATACCCGAAGAGGATCATGAAGAGATATTCAAACAATTTTATGGAACACAGAATAGCACGACAAATGAACCAAGTACCGGTCTTGGTCTCTCAATAGTAAAAGGTGTAATAGAAGCCCATGAAGGGGAAGTTAAAGTGAGGAGTACAGTAGGAGGGGGTACAACTTTCTCCTTTACGATTCCGATAGGAGGGGATTTATGAGTGAAGAACCAAGCAAGGTGATCATGGTAGTTGACGATACCGAGGACATTCTCTGGACCGTAAAACAGATACTCAAGTCGGAAAATTACGGCGTCATGGAGGCAGGTGGCGGACTGGAGTGCCTTCAGAAGTTATACGATGTAAGGAAGAAACCCGACCTGGTCCTCTTGGATATAATGATGGTACCGATGGATGGATGGGTAACGCTGAAGACCATAAAAAATGATGATAAGTTGAAGGATATTCCGGTCTCTATGCTCACGGCACTTCCTCCAGATGAAGATGTTGTTGGAATCAAGACCATATCACTCATCGAGAATTACATCGTCAAGCCGTTCACGAAGAAGGAATTACTCGAGAAGGTAAGTGATGTATTCCTTCAAAAAGACCAGACCGAGAAAGAAGTGAAGGTCTTGATCGATAAAAGTATCCCTAAGGTGGCTGAAGAGTATGAGAATCTAATCACAGAGATGACGAGAAGGGCAAGGATAATCGAATCTATGGAGAAGAGCAAGAATATCTCGCTTGCATCCGGAAAGTCGACCGACGAGGTTATTAGGGCACAAAAAGAGATGATAAAGGCTATGGAGAAACGGGTGAATCTCATTAGGGAGAAGTACGGTGTCTGATAAAACCTGATCATACTGTGATATCCTGATATTTACGTCTTTTTCAAAAAGATATTTATTGTAGTAATCTGATGATAGATATGAGTGGGATGATAGAGGAAGACACATTGCGTGCAAAGAGGGATACTATCCTTATTGTGGACGATTATCCGTTCAATCTAACAACAGTGGAGATCATACTCTCCGGGAACGGTTTTAAGAATATACTTACAGCATCTTCAGGAGCAGAAGCATTATCTCTTATATATCGAAATCGGCCAGACCTCATCCTGTTAGACATTATGATGCCGGGTATGGACGGTTTTGAGGTCTGTAATATACTACAAGAAAACGAAGAGACGAAAGATATCCCAGTTATCATGTTATCTGGAAAGATCTCCCCTGAAGACATCAAAAGGGGATTTGAAGTCGGGGCTGTAGATTATATCGAGAAACCATTTGAGGACCCCGAACTTATAGCGCGTGTAAGGTCTGCTTTGAAGCTGAAACATGCAAGAGATGAGCTGAAATCCTTACTAAATGATCAGATAAGATCAAGACCTATTGAGTTTAGGAGGCTCAGTGAACTTGAAGCCACAAATGAGAGACTAAGAAAAGATATTGAAGAAAGGATGAAAGAATGTGGCAGAGAAGTCGAAAAAGAGGACTACGAATATATTAGCAATCTATTACACGACCTCAAGAATCCATTGACCTCTCTTGTGACTTTACTACCAATAATTCATAAGCGTGTGACCGACCCGGAAGTAAAAGAGCTTATCGAGACGGCTCTAGAGAGTGTAAATAAGATAGATGAGATCCTACAGAATACTGCTTCAGTCATTAAAGAATAAAAAAATACCTAGAATTCTTTATAAGTAGATTTGATAAAAGCAAAATGGTTATGAAACTTCACCTCCAAAAACTACCATATATTTAAGGGTATTGTGCAAAATTTCATATATCATTGATTTATATTAGAATGTAACTCAAGAATATGCGAATCTATTGATTATGTAGGGGCAAGAGTATGGGCAAAAATTCTGTTATGATAGTGGATGACGAACCTTCAATACTGATCGCAGTCAGGGTGCTTTTGGAACCGGAAGGATTCGAAGTTCTTACGGTTGATTCGGGTGCCAAATGTATCGAAGAATTAAAGAAGGGGTTTAGAGGCGTCATTCTCATGGACATCATGATGCCACGAATGGATGGTTGGGATACAATAAAAAATTTAGTAGATGAAGGACTCATCGAGGGAAACATTATTGTCATGCTCACTGCAAAGGATACTCCTGGAGAGAAGATGGAGGGGCTTCAGGAGTACGTAATCGATTATATCAACAAACCATTTGATCCGGATGAACTCGTGAGTAATATAAGGGATTATCTTGAATTGATATAATTAATTGAACTTTGGAGGTATATTTTATTTCAAATAACATCATAGTTATCGGCGTATCCACGGGTGGTCCTAAGATACTTGGTAGATTGTTTACCGATATGCCTAAATTGAATGCCGGAGTCATATTGGTTCAGCATATGCCCAAATTTATCAACGATTCATTGAGAAACACACTTGATATGCATACGGATATGACGATCAAGATTGCAGAAGATGAAGATATCATAGAGGCAGGTAACGTTTACATAGCACCGAGTGAGATCCATCTTGAACTTGAGAAGAACAGCACAATAAAGCTATGTGAAGGTGAAAAAGTCAATTCCGTACGTCCGTCAATCGATGTAGCAATGAAATCAGTCATCAAGATCCCTAGGAAAACAATTGTTGGTGTCCTTCTAACAGGGATGGGAAAAGATGGTGCTGAAGGAATATCCCACATCAAGATGATCGGCGGGACCACAATCGCAGAGGATGAGGACAGTTGTGTGATCTATGCGATGCCGAAAGCGGCAATAGCAACTGGGGATGTGGACTTTGTCATGAAGCCTGAAGAGGTTCGTGAGAAACTGATCGAGCTTGTAGGGGTTTTAAATTAATCCACTAAAAATCCATACCCCGAAAGATTACCACTGTTGTGCCTGACCGCAATCTATTTAATCTCTTAGAATGACTTTCAGGTAAATTTCGTTATACGGGGGTATTATGGTATCGGAATTACTACTGATCGCGCCAGTTTCTGCTATACTTGCTCTAATATTTGCAGGGGTTCTTTCTTTGAGGATAACAAGGCAAGAAATTGGCTCAGATAAGATGAAGGAGATATCAAAGGCCATTCACGATGGTGCTATGGTCTTTTTGAACCAAGAGTATAGAACGTTGATTGTATTTGTCTTAATACTAGCCTTAGTTCTTGCCTTCGCGCTTGAAGACGGACCGACGATGGCTTTGACCTTTGTTATCGGTGCATTCTTCTCCGCACTTGCCGGAAACATAGGTATGAGGGTGGCAACAGCGGCGAACTCAAGGACTGCAAATGCATGTAAGGAGGGGTTGAACTCAGGGCTCAGAATTGCATTCTCGTCGGGTGCAGTCATGGGGATGTGTGTTGTCGGACTTGGTGTCCTCGGTGTGAGTATTCTCTTCTACTTTTTGAAGGATCCTAACTTACTCTTCGGATTCGGTTTTGGAGCCAGCTCCATTGCCCTTTTTGCTAGGGTTGGTGGTGGAATATTTACAAAAGGTGCAGATGTGGGAGCCGATCTTGTCGGAAAAGTCGAAGCCGGAATACCGGAAGATGATCCGAGAAATCCTGCAACAATTGCAGATAACGTCGGTGATAATGTTGGCGATGTTGCTGGAATGGGAGCCGATCTCTTCGAATCGTATGTGGATTCGATAATTGCGACGATGGTTCTCGGTGTTGCGGGAGTGATGATTGGAGGTTTCTCCCTTGAACGTGATAGTGCCGTGGCACTACCCCTGATACTCGCAGGCGTAGGTATACTTTCATCACTCGTTGGAAGTTTCTTTGTCAGAACAGGGAAGACCCAAAACCTTCATGGGGCCCTCAATCGGGGCGTCTTTTCGTCTGCAATACTGATGGCGGTTATAACCTTCTTACTGATCTATATTCTTTTGGGTCCGGAAGCGATGGGTATATTCTACTCGACAGTGTCCGGTCTTGTTGCCGGTATAGTGATAGGACTGATAACTCAGTACTACACATCGGCAAAACCTGTCGAGAGGATAGCCGAGGTCTCACAGACTGGATCTGCAACAAATATAATTGAAGGTCTCTCAGTGGGAATGTTCAGTACTATCGTACCCGTAATTGCAGTCTGTGCAGCCATCTTCCTCGCTTACCATTTTGCAGGGCTCTATGGGATAGCAATAGCGGCTGTCGGTATGCTCTCAACTCTTGGGATGACACTTGCTACAGATACTTACGGTCCTGTTGCCGATAACGCTGCAGGAATTGCCGAGATGGCAGGAATGGGTATCGAGATAAGAGAAAAAGCGGAAGCTCTTGATGCCGTTGGAAACACAACCGCAGCAATAGGTAAAGGTTTTGCAATAGGTTCTGCAGCCTTAACAGCACTCGCGCTATTTGCAGCGTATTCCGGAAAGATCGAACAGTTGAGTGGTACAAAATTGAGTATCGACGTGATGGAACCAACAGTCATGATTGGCCTCTTTATAGGGGGACTTTTACCCTTCGTGTTCTCAGCACTCACAATGGGCGCTGTAGGAAGGGCTGCTGCCGAGATCGTCAATGAGGTGAGAAGGCAGTTCAAAGAGATTCCGGGACTGATGGAAGGGGAAGCAAAACCAGACTACGAGAAATGTGTTAAGATATCAACAAACGCTGCCTTAAAAGAGATGGTTGTTCCAGGTGTTCTCGCTGTAGTTGTGCCGATTGTCGTCGGTGTAATCCTAGGTGCAGAAGCACTTGGTGGACTTCTTGCAGGGACTATTGTTACCGGTTTTCTACTAGCAGTTATGATGGCAAATGCAGGTGGTGCATGGGACAACGCCAAGAAGTACATTGAAGCGGGCAACTTTGGTGGTAAAGGCTCAGAGACTCACAAGAATGCGGTTGTTGGTGATACTGTAGGCGATCCGTTCAAGGATACATCCGGACCATCACTCAACATACTGATCAAATTGATGACCATTGTAGCGTTGGTATTTGCTCCTCTGTTCATCTGAGGGGGAAAATCTCCCCCAACTTTTATATTTTTAAGAGTATATATTAGTTACAACACATGGCTCTTGCTGGTTATATTCGGATGCTTAGGATTCCTGATTGGATAAAGTTTTATCCCTTTATTCCACTTGCAGGAGTGGTTCTTGCCGGTCCTGAAGCCGTTGATCTTGGACTGCTTTTAATTGTGTTTATAATATTCTTCTGTGTCACTTCATATGGTTTTGCCATAAACAATTACTATGATTGTGAGCTCGACAGAAGTCACCCGGAAAAGGTATCATCAAACAAGAATCCACTCGTCTCAGGGGATATTACTCCTAAGGGTTCACTGATACTATGCGCCCTTCTTGTCTTCGTATCACTGATCCTATCGGCATCGCTTAGCATTTATGGCCTTATATTTACTTCGCTTAGTATCATAATTTACACACTCTATTCAGAGGAGCATGTTAGGCTAAAAGAGGTATATCTGGTCGATGTGATTTCTCATGGATGTATGACTGGTGTATTCCCCTTTTTAGCGGGCTTCACGCTTGCCGGGGGTAAAATTAATATGCATATTACTCCAATAATATTGCTGTTTATGGCGCTCGGAAGTGAAGCTTTGCTCACTCATCAGATAAATGACTATAGGGAAGATATGGGGAACACTATGACTACGGTTGTAAGGGTAGGTAGGAAAAATGGGTGGGTTTTACTAGCCCTCTTTACCGTTCTGTCAATTATCAGTTTAGTGATCTCAAACGCAATCTTTAATTTTTCAATCACTTTAACCACGGTCGCATTTGCTTACCTTGCTATCTATCCAGTATATATGTGCAGAGGTGAACTTTCGTATGATATCAATAATAATCCCAGCGTTGAATGAAGAAGAGAAGATAGGTCTATGTCTTCTCTCGTTAATCAATCAGAGTATCAATAGGGATCTTTATGAGATTATAGTTGTTGATGGGCATTCCACCGATAGAACTGTCAAGATTGCTTCTGGTTTTGCAGACAAGGTAATCTACCAGAGGAGTCCTGGAATTGGTGGGGCTAGAATGGATGGAGTGAATGTATCAAAGGGTGAAATTCTCGTATTTACCGATTCTGATACGATGCATGACATGAACTGGCTAGAATCAGTCCAAAGAAATATGATCTGTCATGAGGCAAGTACCGGGCCAATCTTATTTTATGATGGAAACATCAGATCTGATATATTGACCATATGGAGGAAAGGATATCATCTATTACACCTATTCAATTTCTACTGGTTGATCGGATCAAATATGGCAATCAAGAAGGATACGTACTATAAGATCAATGGTCACAGCAACATCTCGATTCTTGATGATTTCGATATCTCCGTGAAACTCTTCAGAGAAGGGATTGTTGAGGTCAGATATGACAAGGACCAGATAGTCTATACTTCATCCAGACGGATCAACAACTTGATGCAATATATGCTTGTTTTTGGTTATGGGCATTATCATTATCATCTGACCAAGAACTATGACAACCTACTCAACTATCCCCGATTTGATAAGATGGATCTGGGAACGGTACTCAACATCTCTGAGAGGTTAGACAGATTCGGAAATATTGAAAAGTTCAACTCTGTATACTCAAATCTGCGTTCTCGGCTGTCAAGAGAGAATCAATGAAATAGAAAAATTATGGAAAGGAGCAGGCAAGGATGAGGGGGACGTTAACACTACTCGGAGTTTTATTTATTGGTTCAATATTGATTACCCTGGGTGTAATGATAGGCGTAATCAGGCACGGTTTCAGTGCTTATCTCAGTCTGTTTATCATTACAACACTTGGAGGTTCGATCATTCCTGTAGGCAGCCCACTTCTTGTTTTGGGTGGTGCTGCTTCAGGGATGGATAAAATTCCGCTTGTTCTTATCGCGGCAACAGGGTATACCGCAGGTTTTCTCGTCAACTATTACCTTGCAAAGCTCTTGGGGAGACGATATGTCGAAGATAGGATATCAACTGACAGGTTCGAACTTATCAGCGGATGGTGGAACAGGTGGGGTCTATTGTTACTGGTTGCCTTTGCATTTATCTTCATCCTTCCGGCACCGATTCTTGCGTTGGTCTGTGGACTCTTCAGCGTGCGATTGTACTACTTCATACCCATAAATTTTGCAGGAAATCTATTCAACTCATACCTCCTTGTCTTTTTGGGAGGAGGCATTGGAGATCTAATCAGATTAATGTAAGTTTAGTATCTCGGTATTGTACTGACGTAATATTTATCTACCTAAAGTTATTTTATTATATGATCCCAAGGGAGTATACGCTCTTTTGGAGATGATAGAAGGAAAAATGGGGGAATTAAAATGGAATATGAGGTAGTCGGAGATAACCTTGAGATGTTAGTAGCAAAGCTCGCTTCGGGAGAGATGATGTATGCAGAGGCAGGCTCAATGATCTATATGAGCGCCAATATGCAGATGAACACAAAAGCCAAAGGTGGCATATTAAAGGGCGTAAAGCGTATGCTTGCAAAAGAGTCGTTCTTCATGACAGAGTTCTCGCCGAGTGGAGACGGATTTGTCGCATTTGCAGGTAACGTGCCAGGAAGGATCAGAGAGGTGAATCTGAAGGGCAATGAGTTCATGGCCCAGAAGGATGCGTTTTTAGCTGCCGAGTCAGGTGTTGACATGGATATTGCATTCACAAAGAAGATCGGTGCAGGACTCTTCGGTGGCGAGGGATTTATACTTGAGAAACTCAGTGGTACAGGAAGAGCATTTATACATGCTTGTGGAGACTTTGTGGATCTGAATCTTGAATCAGGAGAGGTCATAAAGGTGGATACCGGATCTGTAGTAGGATTTGATAGCACGGTGAATTATGACGTCACAATGGCAGGAAATGTGAAGAGTGTTCTTTTCGGGGGAGAAGGTCTATTTTTGACAACGCTAACAGGTCCAGGTCATGTGATCTTGCAGTCGATGACAATTGCAAGCTTGGCAGCAGCATTGAGGCCTTACTTGCCTACAGGATCAAATAATACTTCCGGATCACAAGGTTTAAATATCGGTGGCATCAGGATCGGTGTGTGAATAATAAAGAGAATATGAAGATGAAAAATGGCTTTACACAGTCCATCGATATCATACTGGTGATCACGCTTACCATTCTGTGCGTAATCTTTGTTATGGTTCCACCGTTGAATGAGACGGGTGCAAGAGTCATTTTAGGTCTTCTCTTTGTGTTATTCTTCCCCGGTTATTCACTTATAGCAGCACTATTTCCAAGAAAAGATGATCTGGATGGAATAGAGAGGGTCGCTCTAAGTTTCGGATTGAGCATAGCCGTGGTCCCACTGATAGGCCTTGTGTTGAATTACACACCTTTCGGGATCAGGTTATCTCCGATAATCACATCTCTTTTCATATTCACGATCTCCCTTGCAATTACTGCATATATAAGGAGGAGTGGCATTCCTGAAGAGGATAGATTCAAGCTTGAACTAGATGGTGTTTTTTAGTGCTCTTGGTGATGGGGAAATATTGTGCCTGTACGTCATGTTTAACGTGGGATGAGGTCGTATATGTGATATTAAAAGTGTTGGGATCGGATGACGCAAAGAGGGCCGGATCAAATCTATTGTTATTTCCCAACTTGAGGATATTTGATATAGATAAGAAAATAAATAATTGCGCCCAGGGCCTGATAGAAAAGTACAACCCAAAACCCAGAGATTCGATACACGCTGATTCTGCCATTCAGAATGGAAATTAAGATATCATAACAAATGATATGGATTTTGAAGTGGTAGAGATGCTCTGCACGATAGGATTGGGCATTTGAACAGGAGATATTCAAAATCATTCACTGGTCTAGAAATCAATGATTTCAACACGTTAAACCTCTTGCATAATTATAATAAACTCCCCATTCCCACCTAACCCATCCCAAATCCAACTCAACCAATAAACTGACTTAAATCAAACCCTTCATTTACCACAACCTTGAGATTTACCAACCCTGAAACAATCGATCTCATATCGGTTAAGTTTGTTTCTAAACTTGGTTCCCATGATACCTAATTTCTTCATTTTTCCAATCAAGTGCTCTAAAACCACCCGTTCTTTTCCTAACTTACGATTATGCATCTTGTCCTTCTTTTCAAGGCTTTTTCTTCTTTTTTCTTTACGGGAATTCTTGATTTATCTCTGGAAACTAATAATAGAGATACTGAAGCGAAATAAAATTCCTGCAATAATTAATACAGCCTCCGGAGGCCTCATCAAACCGGATAAATATGATTCAGAACTGATACACTTCGTCTCTCAGATTCCATACGACTGGA
>JAXHUQ010000090.1:0-6390 GCA_034189535.1 Halobacteriota archaeon
TGAAGACCGCAAGAGTAGATCATAGGCAACGAGCAGCAGATGAGCATTTGTACTCCTGTACGTCATGCATGAGTTGCTCTGTTGCATGTCCAAGAGGGCTTAATGTTGAACATATGATGATCGGATTCAGAAAAAGCCTTGCAGAAAGCGGACTTGGACAGTTGGCAGGGCATAAAAGAATTATAGAGAGAGTTGAAAAATACGGTAATCCATACTCTGAGGATATGTCCGTACCAACAATCGAGTCACAGGCTGATGATATTCGCAAGCATGTAAGTGGATACGGAAAGCGCATTGGCCTGGACCTTGACACATCTAATGAAAAGGCAGTGGAAGCGGAGTAATTTAAGATGATACCAAATAAGGCAATATTTTTTGAAGGTTGTACGATGTCACGCCGTATGGTGGGGCTAAGGTTTGCAACTCGGTTCTTACTTGACAAATACGGCATAGAATGGGAGGTACTTCCCAATATCGGGTGTTGTGGAGCGCCGGTTATGAGGTCCGGCGATTATGAATTGGGGATCAAGCAGAGAGATAAGGTCTTCAAGGCAACACTGCGAGCAGGACATGATACAATAATAACAGCCTGCCCCGGTTGTGGTAGCATGTTAAAGGAGGCGGGTGAGAAAGAAGGAATCGAGGTACTACATATCGATGAGTTACTTGAAGCCCTGGCTAAAGAAGGAAAACTGTACAGGCCAGGCGAGATGCGAGACTTCAATATGACTGCAACAGCCCATTTCCCATGCCATATGAACCGTGGTATGAAGATTGATTGCGATGAACTCTTCCCGGCTGTTCTCTCTGCATTTCCAAACATGAAGTATGTACGTATGGAGGGTGCGGAGAAGTGTTGTGGCGCCGGAGGAGGCGTGAGGGCATCTCAGGTGGATCTGGCATACAAAATTGCCGAGAAGAAGGTTAAAAATGCTGTCGATAGTAATGCTGATGTTCTGATAGCAACCTGCCCATTCTGTGAGCTGCATTTAAATGACAGTCAGAAGAAGTTTGGGGCAAACCTTGCTGTTGTCGCGTTACCAATGTTTGTTGCATTGTCCTTCTACGACTTTGAGGATGCCGTAAAGGAACTTGGTGCAGTTGAAACGATCGAAGAAGAGGTGCAGTAGGGATGGAACTAAGTACAATGGACTTTTATTTATTGATGCTTCTGGCATGTCTGCCGATATTTGCCTTTCAGATTAAACTCTCGTTATTTCCCGAGGCCAAAGGCAACATCGTCAAATTCGATAGCGTAGCAACATGTTTTGAGAAGTGTGGAAATATATGTGAAGATATGGATATCGATATTGCAGGTATAGAGAAGAGATCCGGTAGAATGTCAGTTGGCGTCACTGTAAAACTGGACAACGGTAAAGTTGTCGAGGCTATCGTAAGCCCCTGCAACATCTGTATGGAGAAATTTACAATTGGAACCAAGGTGGCAGTTAATATGATAAATGGAGAATACCAAGTACATCCGTTGATGTGGGGTGGGAAATGATAGTAACGCCTCTCATGATAGGATACATATCACTCATCATATTCTTTGGAGTGATTCTAGGATCGCTTATGGGATTTATCCCTCAGAACAAACTCCCGATTCAGACAGCACTGTTTATAACCGCAATCGTGATAATGCTAATAGGGTGGGTAGGAGGTAATCTTTCAGATGATATTACTCCATTTGGCCCTTCAGAGGTTACGGGAAAGATTGTTATTCATCCGATAACTGCGCTCGTTGCCGGATTCTTCGTTGCCGGCGCACTTGAGGCGGCTGGTGCTTTTGAGGCGATGGGTGATCTTCTTGACAGGATGAAGGAGTCGCCACTTGGTGTAGTGGGAACATCCTTGTTCCTTGTCAATATCCCTACTCTAATTGCTATGCCCTGTGGTAGGATTCTTGCGGCAGCACTTATGCCAGCAGCAATACTCTTTGGTCTGCAACTGGCAAAGGATGTTGGAGATGCCAGGCTTACAGGCGCAATAGTATTTGCTTTTATAGTTAATGCAGCAGCATCTTGTGGGCCATCACCACTGGGTGGTATTGGTACAATCGGGGAAGGTATGGGGAGATTCCCCATAGGCTCGCTTGTCGCTCCACAAGCGACTGGTATAATACTTTGTACCAGTGTCTGTGCCGTGATAATCAAGTACATAACACCACTATTCCCAGGAGGTGAACCGGATGAGCAGTGAGGTAGCAAAAAAGCCGATACCGTTCAGTGAATTGAGCACTCGATTGAAGAGAGGATACCTCTCACTTGTGATCTTTCTTGTTGTTCTTTCAGTGACACTTATCACAAAGCCCCCAATACCGATTCAGACCATTCTAATCGCACTAGCGCTTACCGTGATGATAATAGGAAATGCAAAACTCCAGGATCTGCTGGCAGGGGTTATTCTGCATCCGATAATGGCGATGATAGCAGGTTTCCTTGCAGCAGGTGCAATGGATCTCGCGGGTGGATTTGATGCTTTGCTTCACGCTTTGAATATACTTGCCGGAATTAAGATCGGTGGATTTGCTATCCTTGGATTCATGGGAGTTGCCGTAATTCTTGCAAATATTCCTACTATAATGCCGATGCCATGCGGTAGAATTCTTGCAGTAGCACTTTTACCGGGCGTCGTCAAGTATGGCAACAGGATGATCGAGATCTTGGAAGCCTCCGGTACTACATGGGGTGGCATTCCTCCACAGGTTATACTCCCATCGCTAATGGGTGCTTTCATAGTGAATGCAGCGGCATCATGCGGACCGTCACCACTTGGTGGTGTTGGTGGGATAGGTGAGGGAAATCTCGGAGTGAAGATCGGATCTTCAGGACTTGCTCAGCAGGCAGGGATAATGATTGCAACAGGACTTACAGCAGTTATAATATCATTCATAGTGAGTGCTACATACATGTGAGGTGATTTAAAATGGCAATACCAACAAATATTGTGTTATTGATCTTTATGTTGGGAGTGGGACTTATCAGTGGTGTTCTAATGAGTATAGCACTCGGTAAGAAAGTAACAGATACGGGTGGCATTCTTGGCGGCCTCTTTGTTGCATTCCTGATGTGGGTCTTAACCGGCGGAGCTTCTTACGTTTGAGAGAAGTTCCGATATTTTTTTATTTATTTTGACCTTTATAACCTTCGTATTCTGGGTATCCTGAGTTAAACGAAAAGTTTATACAGCGTTTTGCCTAACTAGGAGTTACGCCTTACTTGGGATAACTGATCAGTGAGAGAGAGGTCTTGATGACAGATAACAGAAAAGACGTTTGTGTATTCATCCCTACACTCAACGAGGAACGTTCGATCGGAGAAGTGGTCAATGGTTTTAAAGAGCTGGGTTTTGAGAATATTCTCGTTATCGATGGCCTAAGCACTGATAGAACAGTAGAGATCGCAAAAAAGGCTGGTGCAAATGTCATCCCCCAAAAAGGTAAAGGTAAAGGAATAGCGATCCAGCAAGCTTTCGAGATGATCCAGGATGACGTAATTGTGATGATTGACGGTGACGGTACATACCGCCCATCTGAGGTAGATAGATTACTGCATCCAATCTTTAAAGGAACCGCTGACCATGTTATAGGTAATCGGTTTGCAGATTATTCAAAAGGAGCATTCACCAGGCTCAATCTACAGGGAAACAAGATACTTAATAGACTATTCGGTTTTGCTTACGGTGTCCAGCTTGAAGATATACTCTCCGGTTATCGGGCATTCACGAAACAAGCAATAAAGGATATGGATCTGAATAAGGCTGGGTTTGAGATAGAGACCGAGATGACAATCGAGAGTGTCAAAAAGGAGTTGAGGGTACTAGAGGTTCCGATAACGTATCAGGCGAGGGTGAAAAGTGTTACCAAACTCAACCCGATAAGAGATGGTATCAAGATATGGAATACGCTCTATAGCCTTGTAAAAACACACAATCCAATGTTTTACTTCGGGCTTATCGGAGCTTGTTTTATTATTGTCGGTACCATTAGTGGTATCTTCGTGATCTATGATTGGTTCAGAAATGTTGAACATATCCCACTAACCATATTTACTGCCCTTATGATAATCACAGGAGTACAGGTATTTATCTTTGGTCAGCTTGGAAACCTCATTGTTGCATTGCAGAAAGATATGATCAGAGAGATCAAGAAAAGGTAAGTGAAGGAAGATGGAGATAAAATACAAAGATGGACTTGTTCCAGCGATCGCTCAAGACAACGAGACAGGTGAGGTATTGATGCTTGCTTACATGAGCGAAGAGTCCTTGCGGCTCACTGTTGAGACCGGTGTGGCACACTACTTCAGTAGAAGCAGAGGCAAGATCTGGAGGAAGGGTGAGACTTCAGGAAACGAACAGAAGGTAAGAGAGATCCTTGTTGATTGTGATGAAGATACGATTCTATTAAAGATATACCAAACAGGCGGTGCATGTCATAAGGGGTATAGATCGTGTTTTTTTAGGACTATTGACGGAGAGGTCATCGGAGAGAAGATATTTAATCCGGAAGATGTTTATTGATATATCTGACGATTGGGTCTGAAGAACATCGTTAAATTAATGAATGTGAAATTGAGATAAGGTACCAGAGTTAGTTTGTAGCCCGGTAGTGTAGTGGTCAATCATACGAGGCTCTGGACCTTGTAACCGCGGTTCGAATCCGTGCCGGGCTATATATAGCCAAAATAAAACCTAGTATGTGTAAAGTCGTTTCGGTTAGGGGGTTCTATATTAAGATTTTAAAAGAGCCAGTGAGGGGATCTAGCAGTCGGTTGGTTTACCGAAAGAGGAGGAGTTGATTATGTCAATATTTGATGGTAAAACAGTTCTGGTAACAGGCGGAACGGGTTCATTTGGGAAGAAATTCACTGAGATTGTTCTTGAGGAGCATGATCCTAAAAGCATTCGTATCTATTCTCGTGGCGAGTTGCTGCAGATGGAGATGAAAAATCGCTTTGACGATGAGAGATTGAGATTTTTAGTAGGGGACGTAAGAGATAAGGATAGATTATGCAGGGCTATGAATGGTGTCGACATAGTTGTTCATGCGGCAGCCCTAAAACAGGTACCAACATGTGAGTACAATCCGATAGAGGCAGTAAGAACAAACGTTGATGGATCAGTTAATATAGTCGACACTGCCATCGATAATGGTATTGAGAAAGTTATGGCAATTAGCACCGATAAAGCCGTTCATCCGGTCAATTTGTATGGTGCTACCAAGATGGTGGCCGAGAAACTGTTCGTTCAAGGAAATGCCTATACAGGAACAAAAGGTGTAAGATTTAGCTGCGTTCGCTACGGAAACGTGGTTGGAAGCAGAGGCAGTGTGGTCCCATTATTCAGAGAGCAGAAGAAAGACGGAGTAATCACGATTACAGACGAAAGGATGACAAGATTCTGGATCACGCTTGATCAGGGAGTACGTTTCGTTATCAATAGCATTGATCGTATGAAAGGTGGTGAAATATTTGTACCAAAAATTCCGAGTATGAAGGTCACAGACTTGGCAAATGTCATAGCCCCAAATACTGAAACAAGATTTATTGGAATCAGACCGGGTGAGAAACTACATGAAATTCTCTTGACAGAAGAAGAGGCCATGCATACAATAGAATTTGACAATTACTATATAATAGAGCCAGAGTTCCCATTCTGGAAGAAAAGTGATCTTAAAGGCGGAAAAAAAGTTATTGAAGGATTTAGATATACTAGCGATGGAAATGAAATATGGCTAACAGGGGATGACTTCAAAAAGATCATTGACGAATCATGATTTATAGAGAACTGTTCCGAGAGAAACATTCAAGAGATGATGGATGGCTGTCCGAATTGATATCTATGAAGTACGGTGACGAGCCTTTTGAGAATTTACATTCTTATCTGGTATCCATTCATCCAGGAAGGACTCGTGCAGAGCATTACCATAAGAAGAAAGAGGAATGGCTTGGAATAACCTCCGGTAAAATAATGTTATTTTTGGAAGACGTCCAATCGAAAGAAAAAGAGAAGGTAAATCTTGACACCAAAACCGAAGATTATAGATTGATATACATTCCTCCATTTATTGCTCACTCGATAAAGAATATTAGCGATGAAGAAGCAAGTGTTGTTGTCTTTAGTAGAACTTTAGAAGATTTGGATGACACAGTCCCATACAAGATGGAGATGGATTGAATATGAAATTCATTCCCTACGGGCACCAGTATATTGATGAAGAAGATATTGAAGAAGTCGTTAAGGTTTTGAGAGGCGACTGGATCACTACCGGGCCAAAGGTTGTAGAATTCGAAGAAGCTTTATGCCAGTATATCGGTTCTGACTTCGTTGTTGCGGTAAACTCTGGAACTAGTGCACTGGATATTTCAGTACAAACTCTAGATTTACCAAAAG
>JAXHUQ010000091.1:0-6352 GCA_034189535.1 Halobacteriota archaeon
ACAAGCGTCAATTGCTTCAGGAATGGCGGTCAATGTTCTTTATGATATGGGACTTACGATACGAGAGATAGCAAGGCTCGTGGGACGAGGGGGAACTTCGGGGATAGGTGTAGCAAGTTTTGAGCTTGGTGGTTTCATTCTTGATGGTGGGCATGCCTTCTCTGACAAGGGTGCTTTTACTCCATCTTCTGCAAGCAAAGTCCCACCTCCCCCGGTACTTTTAAGACGGGATTTTCCCGATTGGGATATTGTGCTTGCAATACCAAAGATGAGAGGTGTCTACGATTCTGAAGAGGTGGACATATTCAAAAGAGAATGTCCAATTCCGATCGAGGAAGTACAGGCAGTCTCGCATATAATACTTATGAAGATGCTTCCGGCCCTGCTTGAGGAGGATATTGTTGAGTTCGGGAGATCGATTAGCGATATTCAAAAGACCGGATTCAAAAAGAGAGAACTCAGCCTTCAGCACCCGCTAATTGGGACTCTTATGGAGGTAATGAGACAAAGGGGGGCTTATGGCGTGGGAATGAGTTCTTTTGGTCCTATCGTCTACGCCATAACCGACAGTCCGAAGCATATAAGGGATGATCTTGAAAGGGTTTTCAAGGAATCTTCAATTAGTGGAGAGGCGATTATTGTAAGTGCGAGAAACGAAGGAGCACGCATTTATAAATGAGGATGGATCAGCATTTCCTGGTAGACACAAGGGTTGCGGATAGGATTATTTCATATGCAGAGATTACTTCTTCGGATACGGTTCTTGAGATCGGTGCGGGGAGGGGAAAACTTACCGAGAAGCTTGAGGAGAGGGCAGGAAAGGTATATGCGATCGAGAAAGACCGCACGCTCTGTGAGGTTCTTAGGGATAAATGTAGCTCGGTTGAGATAATATGCGGAGATGTCCTTCAGATGGATCTTCCCGAGTTTGATCTTGTTGTGGCAAATCTCCCGTATTCAATCTCATCTGAGATCACATTCAAACTCTTTGAACATACATTCGAGATCGCGATACTTATGTATCAGTTGGAGTTTGCAGAGAGAATGGTTGCAAAACCGAATACTAGAGATTACAGTCGCCTATCCGTGCATACACAGTACTTTGCCGATGTAAGGATACTTGAAGTTGTGCCAAAGACAGCATTTCATCCGCAACCAAAGGTTAAATCAGCAGTAGTTGAGATCTTTCCAATAGAACCCCCATTTGAAGTTGATGACAGGGATTTCTTCTTTGATTTCGTCACCGCTGTATTTACACAGCGTAGAAAGAAGATGAAAAATGCTATCTTGAACACTCCACAGATATCAAAGATAAAGGATGTAAAAGATGTGGTCTCTAGGCTACCCAATGACTTATTGAAGAGGCGCCCTGAAGAGTATACACCAGAGGAGCTTGCAGAGCTTTCTAATAGGATTAATAAGGAACAATCACATGCGAACAGATAGGTTTATATAACTTGTAAGTCCATACTTATAGTGAGTATAGATATATAAAAGTTACTTCCTGAAGAATATGGTTACAGATGGTAACCAGTGAATGAAGGCACACCTAAAATTGGGCATTTTAGGTGGGATGGATAAGTAAGGTGAATAACGTGGCAGAAGTGACAGCGGTTGCACATATAAATAGTGACAGTTCTTTAAGATCTACCGGTGGATTTAATTACGATGATAACCATGTTGGAAGATTGAATGTGGCACTTTATTCTGCCTATCATATCTTGGTCATTGTAATTGGTCAGATTCAGATGACATTTATGAAAAAATCGATATTGGAGTATGTAGATGGATCTAGCTGATGTGAAAGTGAGCGATAATGAATGCAGAATACAAATCGGGAACTTCTGTTGTTCTCTAAGATTTAAATATCCTGATTTTGCAGCATCTGCAAGAGAGCATTATAGGGGTTTTCTCTCAGAGGATGATCCTGACCTAATGATTGATGTAAATTTAGTAGCTAATGATGAGTCAATTAATATACCAAATTCCATTCTCATATCAAAGACGGTTGATGGTGATAGTTTTGATTATCATTCAGGCCTCTTGACAGGGACTTTTAACTTGGATGAGAAACAGTGTACAATTTATGTAAAGAATGCCCTTTTTTGCGGAACTTGCGTGAGGATATTTGAGCAATTTCTATTCCAAGTATACTACACCCTTTTAAAAGAGAGGGATGCAGAAAAGGCTAAAAATAATTATATGATTCATGGGTGTGCAGTTTCAAAAAATGGGCAGGGTTATCTCTTTTCTGGTCCTTCCGAGAGTGGTAAATCGACTATAGCTAAGTTATCTTCCGATTTAAATCTGGACATTTTAAATGACGAACTGGTGATATTAGACAGAACGGATAAGGGATATTCAATTGAAAGCTCTCCATTTCGAGGGGATTTTACCGAGAATAAAAGTGGAGTTGTTCCGTTACGTGCAATATTCTTGATAAGGCATGGAAAGAAGAATAAGATAAAGAAGATAAGTGCAACCGAGTTTGTTACAAGATTTGTAAGGGAAGTCATCTATTCGGACACAGTACTTTCAGTTAATAGTAAAGACACTCTCGCGGAGATGATGGATTTCAGTGCAGATCTGGCAGAAAATGTAGAATACTATGAGTTACAGTTCTTACCAGATACAAGTTTCTGGGAATCGATTGAGGATTTGAACATGGTACAGGAGGTATGTGAATAGATGATGGTCTCTTTGGAGAGTTATCCGGTCAGATCGGAAGATCTTGTATGGAGAGTTATTGAGGACGATATAGTCATTTTAACCTCGGATGGTCGTGAGATCCATACTCTTAACAAAGTCGGAGGTGCAATCTGGGAATTGGCAGATGGTACGATCAGCCTTAATGACATTACAAGTAAAATATGCAATCGTTTTGATGTCAGTTTTGAAACGGCCCGTGAAGATGTCATTGAATTTGCAAAAGAGCTCTCAGATAAGAAGTTGTTGGAAATCAAAGATTCAAGATAGTTTGGTAGAAAATGACGATTGAATATCACACAGGTTTAGGAAAAGAAGTGGCTGATGTATACATGAGGAAGAATATTCCTTATGCGGTTCAATTTGAACTGACAAGCAGGTGCAATCTGAAATGCAGACACTGCTACATGGATATTGAAAAAGATTACTGTTCCGAATTATCGACAGAAGAGGTAATTGGCATAATCGACCAGCTTGTGGATATCGGTACCTTTTACTTAGGTTTCACCGGTGGAGAGATATTCACCCGCAAAGATCTCTTTGAAATTACAGAATATGCAAATAAAAAGGGATTTTTTATCACTTTTATGACTAATGGGACCTTGATCAAGCCTGAATTTATTGAAGAGATAGAAAAACTGGGGCCGATAAAGTTTGAGATAAGCCTTTACGGTGCGACACCAGAAACACACGATTATATAACTAGAGTAAAAGGCTCTTTTGAGAGTACCATTGCTGCCATAGAAGGCCTGGTTCAGCATGGAATTAACGTTACAACAAAGACGTCCCTTATGAATCTGAATGTCCATGAATCAGGGGATATTAAGGCTTTATGTGATCGTTTAGGAGTTTTTTGTAAGTTAACTCCCGGAATGACACCACACAGAGATGGATCACTAGATCCTTTGAAGTATGATCTCTCATTTGAAGATATGGACACTTATCTTTCAGCAGATGATTTCAGTCTCACGTATCTTACGGAAGAAAGAGATAATGATCCGAAGAAGAGATTCAAATGCAAAGCAGGAAAAGCCATTTGCGCAATTTCTTCAAGTGGAATTGTCTTTCCATGTGCGGCAATGCCAATGGCGGTTGGAGATCTGCGTAAGAAGAATCTGAAAGAGATATGGCATACGGATCCGAATGATGATTTGAAACGACTGCGAGATATCACATCTGAGGATCTGCCTAAGTGTTCGAGATGTGATCTTGCAGAGTTCTGCATAAGATGTCCCGGGGTGATTTATCTGGAGACTGGCGATTTTACAGGGGCATCGGAAAACACATGTAAGTATGCTCAATGGAGGAAACATTTAAAAGATACAAAAGACATTACAGTAACATAGCACATGCTCAGAATCCTAATTTTGGGTAGTGCTGTATTACACATAAATAAAAGGAGGTGAAAGGAAAAAATGATGCGTGACGTATACAAAAAACCTGAGATGAGGTCGGAGGCTATAGACATCGGCGTTTACGGTCAGTATGCCCCAGGTTATCTTCAGATTACTGCTGGAATTTTTTGTGGACCTTGCTGCGAATAATTCCACATAAATTGATGAATGGAAGATCATGGGTGAATTTTTTCACCCATTTTATTTTTATTAAGTGTTTAACAAGGGAAACTGATATGCAAATAGGGTCGGGAGTTTCAAAGAGCACAATAATTGATCTCTGGAATGATCTTAACAAGAAGAATGAAGGATCTTGGCTTTCTGTTCTTTCCGGAAGCATGGCACCACTTCTTCAAATTGATGATAAGGTACTGATAAGATCTGTTAAGCCGGATGAGATCAGGTTTGGTGATATTGTAGTATTCAAAGATGCTGACAGATTGGTAGTCCACAGAGTTATTCGTAAATATAGATCCAAGGAGAGCGGGGGATTAAGTTTTGTTCAAAAGGGTGATGCCACAACCACTGCAGAAATATCAAGTGAAGATGAAGTTGTGGGAAGGGTAGTCTCTATTGATAAGAACGGCAGGGTAATAGAGCATAATAAAGGAATATGGAAGCTTTACAACATTTTAATCACACTTTTTTCCACTTTGGTATACTATATAAAACCAAGAAACCGGATATTGAAGAGAATTTCAAGATTTTTCTTTAATATGGTGATATCGTGCTCTAATTTTATTTTGAAGAGGATATAACGCTAAAAATTAACTCTTTTTCTTGCTGAAGCCGAAGATTGCGAGAAACCGTCTTGCTGTTGTGAATATTACATAGAAGGGGTGGAGGATATAGTAGAAGTAAACTCTACTTCCGCTGACAGAGTACTTACGCTCAAGGGACTCCACCGGTGGGAAGATGTAGATCCAGAGGTACCTTATCCTATCAGTGTGTTTATCTATGAGAAATAGCTTCATAAGGTTGAAGATGGGCATAATCCTTCTATCGTCTGATAAAACGTCCTTTAGTACTGGCCTTACCAACATCCTTTCCAGAGGATTTGGCCTGAGTCTTCTTAAGACCTCTGGAGGTACTTCCGGTCCCAGCATTTCATCAGAGAATTGAAGACCGTAATAGATGTGGGCCTTTGTTCGGCAATCCTCAGAACTTCTAATTATTTGATCCCAATCTATATTGTAATGCTTAACAACCTCTAAGATGTCGCATAACCATATCAAGCGATTGTAACGGTGTTTGGGGAGGTGGATGCAAAGGTGAAGTAGCTGATCCTCCGGGGACATGACAAGCGTATCAACACCGGAGATAGAGGCTGGTCGGGCCCTTTCCCAGATATCCCGAATATCGATTCTCATGAACCTATCGCTACCAAGCTTGCGTAAAATGTTCCAGTGAATCTCAATTATATTCTTTTTACCGGCATAGTATAGATCGCAACCATATTCTTCATTGTACTTCTCAGGAGATACCTCCTCGTCGAGCATGTACCCCATCTCAGAAAGTATCTTCTTTGCCTCGGAAAGATTCTCCTTTTTGATCAAAAGATCGACGTCACTGAACGGTCTAAGTCCGATATCCCCATAAACCGTCTCCGCAAGTGCAGCACCTTTAAGGATTATTGTTCCGATTCCTTCCTCTCTAAAGACTCTTAAAACCTTACCCAGTTCTTCGTAATATGTCAAATTCTTGGCGACATTGACGTTATACTGCTTCCGCAGATAGACCATGATGTTTTCAGGAACAAGACCTTCATCAAGTTTACTTAAGTTGTGGTGTAGTAATGGGAGTATGCCATGTTCGGCGCCATTTCTCACTACATATTCCCAGTTTAAATCAAATTTTAAGGCTCCTTTGACTATTTTTAGGGTGGTATCATCCATTCTTCTCCTAGCACAGGACAACAAAACAGTATTCTCTCTTTCTAAGCTCAAGATGACCACTTTATTTAATAATAGTGAAGATGCACATTTAAGTACTTTGTGAATAATACATATTAAGGGGATTGGATTAGAAGATGGAGTACGCGATCGAGACTTTTGATCTGACGAAGAAATTTATACAAGTAGGAAGATTGACCGATTATTTATATCCGGCAAGGAAGAAAGAGGTAAACGCTCTGAATGGTGTCAGTTTTAAGATAAAAAAAGGGGAGCTTTTCGGCATTCTAGGACCAAATGGGGCTGGAAAGACCACGCTTATTAAAATTTTATGCACATTGATTCTGCCTACAACCGGAA
>JAXHUQ010000092.1:0-6252 GCA_034189535.1 Halobacteriota archaeon
GGATGTGGGCTATCCCTTCCTTTGAGCCAATAAGTGCGATAGCTTCCTTCTTTGGATCTAGATTGACGCCTTTTGTCTCTTTGTACCATTCACAAGCAGCTTCCCTGAAAGAGAGCATCCCTGTGTAGGATGGATATCTGTGATTCTCGGGGTTCTTTGATGCCACATACAACGACTCTATTATATGATCCGGTGTGGGTAGATCAGGATCACCTACACCTAGATCGATAACATCCACGCCCCTACTGACAACTACAGCAGTTGCCTCATCAATCTCAGAAAAAAGATACGGTGGTAACTTGTTAATCCTCTCCGAATACATCTTATCAACTCTTTGTCTGAATCAGTTTCTCTGTCAGATACATAGCTTTTTTGATACCACAAAGGTCAAAAGGGAAAAGATTTATATAGACGAACATCCATAAATAATAATTAGTTGTGTATGAATGTCCAATTATGATTATCATAATTGTACGAACATACAAAATTGGTGATATTATGGAGGCGAATGAATCATTAGATGCTGTGGGGCTCTCTTGTCCCATGCCGATTGTGAAACTGGCAAAAAAGGCAAAGGAACTGAAGATCGGTGATATACTCGAGCTCAAGGTTGATGATATCGGGGCAAAAGAAGACGTACCATCTTGGTGCAAAAGGACCGGAAACGAGTACCTTGGTATGGAAGAGGAAGGATCTCTAATGAAATTTTACATAAAGAAACTGGAGTAGATGGTAGATATGGTAGAGACAAAGAAGTTAGCAATGGTGGTTGCGGAAGGGACATTTGACAAATCGATGATGCCATTTATCATGGGTGTCACAGCGGCATCCATGGGTTGGGAAGTTCATGTATTCTTCACATTCTTCGGCCTCTCGATACTAAAGAAGGGAGCAAAGCCAAAGATGGGCGGAATCTATAGATTCTTCACGGGTATGATGGAGAATCGTATGAAGAAGGTAGGTGTAGAGCCTCTGAGTGAGCAGATAGAGACTGCAAAGGAGCTTGGGATGCATCTGTATGCCTGCAGTACTTCGATGAGTGTCATGGGTGTGACAAAGGAAGATTTGATAGACGGAGCCGAGATTGTCGGGGCCGCTAAGTTCCTTGATCTTGCTGCAGATTCGGATGTCCAACTATTCATCGGTTGATCCCAATGAAATCCATAATCTTCGTTATCTTGAAGACGCCATCTGAAGGTGACCCAACGGATCTTGCAAGTACTCTTGCAGGAGATAATAAACGGTCATTTATGCTACTTGAAGATGGCGTCTATTGGGCTATAAGTGATGAGAGGCGCAGAATACTAAAGGATCAGAACGCAGAGATATTTGCGGCAAATGATGACTTATTAGCACGTGGTTATGACTGCGAAATAGAAGACGTGAAGAGATTGGACTACGAAGGGATCGTGGAAGTTCTGATGGAAGAATATGACCAGATTATTACTCTTTAGGTGGTAGTGATGGTAAAGACGTTAACAATTTTACTTAAATCCGGAACCATGATGAATATGGACTCGGTCGTTGCAGTAAAACTTGCAAGAGCTGCAATATCGAAAGGATACAAAGTAAAGATATTCTGTTACGGTGAGAGTGTTACTGCGATAAAAGAAGGTCAAGAACCTAAGCGATTTCCAAACACAGGTGAATATATTAAAGATCTGGCAAAAGAAGGTGTTGAGGTCGCTGTCTGTGAGACATGCTGCTCTGCAAGAGGTATCAGACGCGGAGAAGAGATCGACTGCGGAAAGATCGGAAGCCTGACAAATGATCTTACCGGATTCATTGGAGAAAGTGATCGGATGATCACTCTTGGGAGGTGATAAGATGGCAGATTCATTACTTGTTATTATTACAAAACCACCATATGGAACGGAAGATGCCTTTGCAGGACTCAGGCTTGCATTGTCCCAGATAGCTGGTGGAATGGTTGATAGATCAGATGCTATCTTGATTGAGGATGGGGCCTTCAATGCTATCGGAGATCAGAGATCCGATGTGATAGAGATGCCATCAAACGTTGAGGCAATAGAGGACCTTCTGGATATGGGGTGTACGGTTTATTGCGTAAGCGAGGGTTTAAAGGTAAGAGGTATAGCAAATGATAAGTTGATGGAAGGTCTATCGATTATCTCAAAGGTAGAAGTTTCTGATCTTGTCAGTGAATATGATCTGATCGCATCGTTCTGAGAGTAAAATGGAAAGCGAACTAAAGGAGTTGGATCTTAAGATACTCGATTTACTACTAAGGGACTCAAGGTTATCGTATCGAGAGATTGCAAAGACGCTTGGAGTCAGCACTACAACCGTCAGCTCAAGAGTAAACAGGATGCTGGAAAGTCATGTGATAACCGGATTTACGACCATGGTCGACTGGGAGAAGATTGGCTTCAAAAATTCGCTCTGCATAGCGGTCGAAACCGATCCCAAGGTCGACCTTGGCGAGGTTGGGCAGAAGCTCAAGGAGATAGACTCTGTATTCATGGTCTGCAACATTGTTGGAGACTATGATTTCTCAATTTATGCAAGATGTAGGACAGGGGAGGATGCATCTGCACTTCTGGATACGATTAGGGGTATAGAAGGCGTAATTAGGGTTATACCACATACCATCTTGAAGACAACAAAAGAGAACTACTGCGATCTTCTTAGTGGCTTGAATTTGAATGTACTTTGATCCACCAAAACACCTGCTATTACTCTCTTCCTTAACTCCTTACACAGGTATCGTAAAATAGAATATACTTCCTTCACCAGGCGCACTCTCAATCCATACCTCTCCTCCGTGAGCTTCCACTATCCCCTTCACGATAGCAAGACCAAGTCCGGTACCTTCATTCTCTTTACCTTGAGGACTTCCGAGTTCGTAGAATCTCTTGAAAATATTCTCGTGCTCTTTTTTCGGAATTCCGATACCATTGTCAAATACTCTTACAAGTATATAGTCCCCCATGTCCTCAAAACCAACTTCAATTTTGCCTCCTTCGGCTGTGAACTTAATTGCATTTTTCACGAGGTTACTCACGACTTGTCTTATACGGTCGCCATCACAGTTGAGATGGTAATTCTCATCTGAAATATCGAATAAAATTTCAATTTTTTTATTCTCTGCAAACGTTTCCAAATCTTTTGCACCATCTCTTATAATGTCGCTTATGAGAGTGCGCTCTTTTCTCAGTCTGAGCTTTCCGGCATCTAATCTTGAGATATCCATCATCTCTCTATTCAGCTTTACAAGGTGATCTGCATTCTTTTTAATCACCTTTAGTCTCTTTAACTGATCTTCCGGAATCTCTCCAAACATACCATCTTCAAGCATCTCTACATTTGTTTTTATGATAGATAACGGTGTACCGATCTCATGAGTGGCCATGGCTGCAAACTCGCCCCTCATCTTATCCGCCTCTTTAAGCTCTTCATATGCCCTTTTAATATCCTCTTCTGCCATCTTCCGTTCGGTGATGTCCCTTGCTATTCCCATGACTCCAATCACATCACCTTTGGTACCAATTATCGGGGATGCATTGATAGATAAGTCGATATATAAACCACATTGGGTTCGGCATCTGCATTCCATATTCCTTACACTTTCACCTTTGATCGCATTTTTAAAGCTATTTTTTACATGCAATATATCATCCGGATGGATCAAATCATAAAAGGTAGTGCCTGTAAGTTCATTCTCTGAATATCCATGTACTCTTTTAAATGCTTCATTGACAAATAGTAGATTCCCATTAATGTCATTTTTAAATATTGGATCGTCTGAGGTCTCTATTAATTCATGATACTTCTCTTTGCCCTCCTCTAGAGCTTTCAAATGCTCATGCTTCTCAAATGCTTTATGGATTGAGATTAACAATTTTTCCATGTCGTGGGGCTTCTGAAAATAGCTATGTGCACCCAGATTGACTGCATCAATGGCAGACGCCTGAGATGCATGCCCGGTTAACACAATAAATTCTGTATTTGGCCAGTGGCCCTTGATCTTCCTGATCACATCAATGCCATACATGTCGCCCAAATTGAGATCAATCAGAGCTACTGTAGGTACCCTATTTTTAATGCTATCTATTGCTTCTCTTCCATTTGCAGCGCCTGTAGTAGTAAAACCATTGGCCCCTAATATGTCTGATAGTGTTCTTAGCATAGCCGGATCGTCTTCTACTATTAGAATATTCTTTTCTTCATCCATGAATCAATCAACCCCCTTTGATTGTAGGTTGACAAAAACTCTACCGAGTTCTTGATTTTGAATTTCAGTAATAAGCCCCAAGAGCTTCTCTCTCTCGGAAGGTTCATAGAATGAGGAATAGTCAGATAGAGAAAGGAGGTGCGTATGCGTATTCTCCTTAAGGGCAAGATCTATCTCTTTTGAATTCCCCTCCTTTGTTTCTACCATCAGAATCATGTGCAAGTAGGAATAAGCTCTCCTGATTTTATTGTAAATCTTTAAATCTACTTCATCTTCCATTTTCATAATGAGGAGCCTGACTTTCTCTTTTTCTCTGATGCTCTTTATGGTATCTCGAATAGGATCGAACTGGGTTACAGTAAAACCTCGCGCCATTAGTATGTCACCAAGCGAATTACAGAAGCAAGGATCGTCGTCAACGATGAGGATAGGGCTTTTGATTTCCATTGAAATAAGAAAACTGAGTAAGAGGTTTATGTCTAGGGGTTTGATCATAACGGTTATAACGCCTTCCTTCATTCCTTCGTTGACCATAGTATCGGAGGCGTAGGCAGTCATCATAACCACAGGAATATTCGGCCATATGGCTTTTATGGCCTTGTTAAGCTCCACTCCATTGATGTCAGGCATCTTAATGTCACTCAGTACGCAATCGAAGTTACCATCTACCATCTTTTCCAGTGCTTCATGTCCGGAGTGGGCGGATTCAGCTTCGTGGCCTTTGGTATTAATGATATCCACTAGCGTCTTTGTCGTCATGTGGTCGTCGTCAACAATCAGAATGCGCAACTTTTCCCTCATGATAAGACCTCCAACACTAACCTTTTGTAGGCAGAATAAGAGTGAAAGTACAACCCTTGTCCTCATTACTCTTAACCTCGATTCTCCCTCCATTTATCTCGGCAAGGTTCTTTGATACTGATAGTCCAAGTCCAATGCCACTGCCCTTTGTAGTATACAGTGGCTCGAAGATCTTCTCAATCTTCCCACCGGATATGCCACATCCGGTATCACTTATTGATATGGCCAATCTATCATTTCCCAGTGCATTGGCGTTGATGCTCAGTTTTCCCCCATCTGGCATAGCCTGGTATGCATTGTTCAGTATATTTGAGAGCACGCTCGTGATCTGTTCAGGGTCTACGAAGGCAGCAGGTAGCCCTGAAGAGATTCTTGCACTCGCCTCCAAATTTTTTGGAGGATAATCATTTTCTAGTGCCTTGTCAACAAGATCAGCAATAGTTATCTCTTCTCTACCTCCAGGTTTAATTCGTGATAATCCCAGAAGATCTGAGATTATCTTGTTCATCTTCAGGGTCATTTTGGAGATGATATCAAGGTATTCTTTCGTGGTTTCATCGCCACTTGCAAGAGTTGTTTTGAGATAGTAAACGGCATTTGAGATTACCCCCAATGGATTACGTAGCTCGTGACCCACACCTCCGGCCAGTTGACCGAGCACAGCCAACCTCTCTTTGCGTATCAGCGCCTCTTGGACCTCTTCGAGCTCTTTAGTACGTTCTCTAACAAGATCTTCAAGATGGTCACGATGCAATTTCAGCTCTTCTTCGGCTCGTTTCCTCTCTGTGATGTCTTTTTGAACAGATACAAAATTAAGTATCTTCCCGTACTTATCTTTCACAGCAGTTGCGCTTAAAAGAACAGTATACTTCTTTCCCTTCTTTGAACGGATAACAATCTCCTCGTCTTTTATCTTTTCCCCATTTTTCCACCTATCGAAAAGATCTTGCATCATTTTTTTATTTTGTAGGGGATATAATATTTCCAGTGGTCTTCCGACTATCTCCTCTTTTTTATAATCCAGTGCATTGAGTGCAGAGTTGTTTGCATCTAATATAATACCCTCAGGCGAGATCATGTAGCAAAATTCCGGTTCATACTCAAAGAACAGTCTGAAACGCTCTTCACTCTCACGCAGTGCCTCTTCGACTTTTTTACGCTCAGTTATATCTACTCCTGAACTGAGGGTACCCGTGATGTTACCTTCGTCATCTCTTAATATCGTATTGTGCCATGCAATGATTCTCTCCTCACCA
>JAXHUQ010000093.1:0-6249 GCA_034189535.1 Halobacteriota archaeon
TTTTACATATCCAATCGCAGCATCCGCATATTACACAATTATCTCGATCAATGGTTGGAACATATGGTATGGCCCCTGGGGGCGGCATGTAAATGGCCTTACGCTGCATCTCACCATCATCTGACTCGATTGGAATATAAACAGGACAGGTTTTGCAAAGTTCACATTTTTTAGACTCGATCTCTCCATTCAATTCAATTATGTGAATACGACTCTTTTTTGGATTGAAGACCCCATCCTTCTCCTCAGAGCATGCAAGCTCGCAGCTCCTGCATCCGGTACATCTCTCAGGATTAAGCTCTATACCACTATAAAATACCTCCATAGATATCGCATCAAAAGGACATGACTCCATACATTTGGGTTGTCCTCCACAAAGATCGCAAACAATCGGCTCGTTTGTACCAGGTGGAACCTTGATCGCATCATATTTACATGCACGGATACATGCAGAACATTCGATACATTCGCCCACTAGCTTTATCACACCTGTCTCCTCGTCTTTCTCAAGAGCATTCTCGGGACACGAATCGACACACCTGACATCAACCTTACAGAGCTGACAGACTGAATAATTTATGATCCCTTCTTTTTCATTGATACGAATGCGACTTCTGGACGGGCTGAGTAGACCCTCTTTTTCCTCAGAGCATGCAAGCTCACAACTTCTGCACCCTGTACATTTTTCTAAGTCAACGGTTAGTTTGACATGGAACTTCTTAAGTTCCAAGGCATTGACAGGACAGACTTCAACACATTTAGGTTCGCCACCACAAAGATCACAGGCTACAGCATGGTCATAGCCCGGTGGTATACATATCGCACCGTACTCGCAACCAGTAACACATTCTTTGCATCCGTTAGCCTCAATCTCCTGCTTACATAGTTCTTCGTCGATCTTTATCGACCCGGTCGAGGGATCTTTTTTTATCGCCCCAACTGGACATGCCTTGATACACCCTGGTTCCTCGACACATTGGGCACAGCCATCACAAAGATCCTCATCAACATATCTTGGCTTCCTCAGGACTTTCACCTTGAAGTCTCCACTCTCGCCTTCTATCTCTTTAACCTCTGAATACGACAAAACCTCGATATTTGGGTGTTTTGTCAACTCATCTATCTTGGGTGAGTCAATACATAACGAAGGGTCATTGTCTACCAAATAAACCTTAAAACCCTGATCGGCTTTATCAAGAGAAACTTGTACACCCTCAATTCCACTTCCAATAACCAGTACAGAGCCGCTAACATCTTTCATGTTAAACCATTCCCTATTTTAAATAGATTTTGATTGATGGTATATATTTATCTTTTCAATTGGGATGAAAAATATTTAAAAATTTGTTTACATGAGATTGCAAGGACACCAACAATGGGGTAATACGACGATTCCTTAAGATTCTTCAGGGGGTATACAAAATGGTGGAGACACTCATCCACTGACAGAGGTGTCAAAATTGACACAATCGCCAATAGTAACGCCAACACCGACGCCGACAAACGCCGGAAGGTATTTATTTTCATACGGTTTATGGGTATCCTAAGGGATGAAATGAAAGCAATAGTTCTTGCAGGCGGATTTGCGAAGAGGATGTGGCCTCTTACAAAGGACCAACCCAAACACCTACTACCGATCGCAGGAAGGCCGATGCTCTCACATGTGCTGGACCGTGTAACGGGAGTTGATGCAATAGATACCATATACATATCCACAAACGCCAAATTTGAGAGTAACTTTAAGGAGTTCATAAAAGAGTATAGCCCTTCACTTAAGGAAGGGACCGAACTTAAGCTTGTTATCGAGGACACTTTCTCTGAGGGCGAGAAATTGGGAAGTATCGGTGCCTTGAACTTCCTTATCACAAGCGAGAGTATAGGTGAAGACCTCTTAATCGTCGGAGGAGACAACCTCTTCGAGTTTGATATGAACGGCCTTGTTAACTTCTCAAACGAGCGGTCATCAGATGCCATCGCTGTTTATGATGTCGGATCACTGGATATTGCCAAACTATACGGAATCCTTGAAGTCGACGAAGCAGCAAAGATAATCTCTTTTGTTGAGAAACCCGAAGAACCAAAGTCTACTTTGTCAGCGACTGCTTGCTATATGCTCACAAAAGAGGGTGTTGCAAGCATAAAAAAGTATATTGATGAAGGAAATAGCCCGGATGCGATGGGGCTATTCATTGCGTGGCTCATCGGTAAAAGGGATGTATATGCATACTCTTTTGAGGGTAGTTGGTTTGATATAGGTAGTTTTGATAGTCTTGAAGATGCAGACAAATTCTACTCCGAGAAGAACTGATCACGCAACCTCTGATCTAGGATGGAAACACGCAAGGTTTAATACTAGTAATAGCCATGGATGAAAAGAGAGAGGAAATGAAGTGAGTAATAAGAAAATACAGTACAGTTCGGTCTTATTTGTCTGTGATGCAAACACTTGGAGGAGTCCAATGGCCGAGTTTATATTAAGGCATCTATTATCCGAACTCGACGGAGTTGCTTCCAAGGTGAAGGTGCGTTCAGGCGGCATTGGGTCTCATGCTCGTGATGATAGTATCTTTTCGCTGGATGCAAAGTTGACGCTTAAGGATCATGGTATCACACCTTCGGATGATTTCCTATCAAGGGATCTTAATGTTCACACGGAGATGGTCGAAGATGCTGATCTCATAATTACAATGACTGAAGCACAAAGAGAGAGAATCCAGCTGCTCAAGGAGGCAGAAGGTAAGAATGTCTCTCTACTCAAGGAGTTTGTCGGTGGGGAGGGTGAGATCCAAGATCCCCGTGGGCAAGGCGACGAGATATATGATGAATGTTACGATGAGATAAGAGATTGTCTGGATAAGATGGTTGATATGATCGTTTCGTAAATTGATGGTTTAGGGTGAAAGATTATGAAGAAGGGTAAAAGTGTCTGGATCAAGGCAGACGAAGGCGGGTGGGAGTCTCGTAAGGAGAGGATTACCAGTGGTCTCGAATCAGGTGCCGATTGTGTGCTTGTAAATGAGGAAGATGTAAGTAGGGTCAGAGAGCTTGGAAAGATAAAAGTGGCCGCCTTCTATCAGGGTAGAGATAGTAGTACTGCAGATATTGTTGTTGTTGGAAAGAACAGCGAGGGGGATGGTGGAAAACCGTTACCAAGTGATTTCGACGGTTCTATTGACCTAAATCTTCTTAGAAAGTTATCAAGAGAGGGAAGAGAGACCGGTGCATACGTCGAGATCAAGGGAAAGGAGTATGAACGATTCGCCGCATTCCTTGCTGAGATCTGTGATCATCTGATAGTTGTAGGAACGGACTGGAAGGTTATCCCACTTGAGAATCTTATAGCAGAGCTCCAGGGTGGCGATGTTGATATAATTGCGGGTGTTAAGGATGCCGAAGAGGCAGAGACCGCTCTTGAGACGCTCGAACAAGGTTCGGACGGCATCCTCGTTGATACAGACGATATATCTGAGATCAAAGGGGCAACCGGTACTGTTCTAAGTTCGGAAGTTGAGCCTATAGCACTATCGGTTGCGAAAGTCTCTAAGGTGAAGTCTCTTGGTATGGGTGATAGGGTCTGTGTTGACACCACCACTCTAATGTCCACCGGCGAAGGGATGCTCGTGGGCTCACAATCCAACGGGCTATTTCTGATCCATTCTGAATCGGAGGAGAGTCCTTATGTTGCATCCAGGCCTTTCAGGGTCAACGCGGGTGCGGTTCATGCATATGTGCTTACCGGTGAGAAGACCAGATACTTGTCGGAGCTAGAGTCTGGCGATGAAGTTCTGATCGTGAATTCAGAAGGAACATCCCAAAAGACGAATGTAGGCAGGGTGAAGATTGAAAAACGCCCACTCACACTAATTGAAGCACTGATCGGTGAAAACAAGATAAAGACTATACTTCAAAATGCCGAGACAATTAAACTGGTATCAAAAGATGGTAAACCGATCTCCATTACTGAACTCAAAGAAGGAGATGAAATTATGGTTTATTATGAAGATGCAGCACGTCACTTTGGAATAAAGATAGATGAGACTATAATTGAAAAGTAATGAACCCAATAAGGCTTAATTTAGAGTAAATGAAACTTTTAGTAGATAGGACCGAAGAACTATCTGGCAAGATCGGTATTCCGGCATCGAAGTCCCATACGGTAAGGGCTGTTGTTATCGCATCTCTTGCAGATGGGACCTCCAAATTAATTGATCCACTCATTTCGGAAGATACGATGGCAGCAGTAAATGCAGCCACTAACCTGGGTGCAGGAATCGAGATAAAGGGTGATGAATGGATAATAGAGGGTTTTGCAGGATCACCCAAACAACCGAAAGGACCAATCAATTTTGAGAACTCGGGGACATCATCGAGGCTGATGATGAGTGTTATTGCACTGGGGGATCTTGACGTCACAATTGACGGTGATGACTCTCTTAGAAAGCGCCCGATGTCACCGCTCATAGACTCACTTGTGGATCTTGGTGCCTCTGTAAAGTCACTAAATGGTGACGGTTGCATGCCAATAAATATCAGCGGGAGAATCAAAGGTGGTAAAACCGAGATTGAATGTAAATCTTCTCAGTACCTGTCAAGCTTGCTTATCAGCTGCCCTCTTGCAGAAGGTGATACTGATATAAGAGTAAAAGACCTTCATGAGAGGCCCTATGTTGAGATCACACTTGAATGGCTTGATAAGGAAGGGATAAAGTACGAGAATGATGACTTTAGACATTTTAGAGTGCAAGGTAATCAGAAGTATGTCTCCTTTGAGAGGAAGATACCGGGTGACTGGTCATCAGCAACCTTTCCCCTGTGCGCTGCTGCGATGATGGGCTCGGATGTTGTGCTCAACGGTGTTGATATGAATGACTCTCAAGGTGACAGAGAGGTGGTAGAAATGCTTAAAAAGATGGGTGCGGATATCACCGTCCTGGATGGTGGGTTGCAAGTTCGAGGTAGTGAACTCAAGGGCCGCGAGTTTGATATGGGAAACACACCCGATGCATTACCTGCAATGGCCGTCGTCGGATGCTTTGCAGATGGCACGACTCATCTTTTAAACGTCTCTCAAGCTCGCATCAAGGAGACGGATAGGATAACGATCATGACTGAGGAACTAAAAAAGATGGGAGCAGATATTGAGGAATTGGAAGACGGGCTTATCGTAAAAAACAGCAAACTTTATGGTGCAAAGGTTCGTGGACACAATGACCATAGAATAGTCATGGCACTCTCACTTGCAGGACTTATTTCCGAGGGTCAGACTGAAATTGATACCGCCGAATCGACTGATGTCACTTTTCCAGGATATGTAGAGGTGATGCAGAATATTAAAGCTAATATGCGATTAGTGTAAAGGCATAAAAAGGTGAATTGGAATGTTGGGAAATACTTTTGGAAGGATATTTAGGATTACGACCTGCGGTGAGTCATACGGTATCGGAAAAGGTAGCGGACTCGCAGTTATTGTAGATGGTGTTCCACCGGGGCTTAATATAACAAAAATGGATATTCAAAAGGATCTTGATAAGAGAAAACCCGGTCAAGGTGCACTGGATTCTCCTAGAATGGAGACCGACCAGTGTGAGATATTCTGTGGGCTTGGTCAGGAAGGCCTTACAACGGGTGCACCGCTTGGTATCATAATATACAACGTGGATACACAGCAGGTCCATATAGATCAGTACGCATCTTACAAAGACCTGATAAGGCCGGGTCATGCAGAATACACATTCTTTACAAAATATGGTAAGTACGTTGACTGGTGTGGTGCAGGAAGAGCCTCTGGAAGGGAGACTGTTGGAAGAGTTGCCGGAGGGGCTGTTGCCAAGTTCATACTTGAAAAAGAAGGGATTGAGGTTATTGGATATACAAAAGAGTCAGCAAGCATCAAATCAAAAGAGATGACCTTCAACGAGATAAAGGAGAACTACAGGAAGAACGATCTGAACTGTCCTGATCTTGAAGCTGCCGATAAGATGATCGAAAAGATACTTGAGATCAAAGAAGAGGGCGATACTGCCGGTGGCATCGTCGAGATTAGGGCAAGAGGAATTCCTGCCGGTCTTGGTGAGCCGGTCTTTGATAAACTCAGTGCAACGATTGCACACGGACTCGCATCCATCGGTGCTGTGAAAGGTATCGAATTTGGTGCCGGATTCGAGGTCGCAAACATGAAAGGCTCTGAGTGTAACGATCATCCCTACTTGGAAGACGGCAAGGTGAGATTCAAGACAAACAACTCCGGTG
>JAXHUQ010000094.1:0-6074 GCA_034189535.1 Halobacteriota archaeon
CCTCAGATACGCCTCCGATTTTCTTCTTTAAGAGGCGACTAAAATTGATATTTTTTAACCATTATCAATATATGTAACTGATCAGGCATCAGTCTTTTTCCGAACTTAGCATAATCTCTACAACTAAGAAGTATAAAAATTCTATCTTGAATTGGTAAGTGATGCTTCCTACAAAGAGGGGGCGGAACAAGTAGCAAGGGAGATGGAAAAAGAAGATTTTACTTCAGAAATTCGGTGAAGATTACAGGCAGTATAAAAAGAATGTTCGATATCGATTACTACCAGGAATTTTCTGAAGATATGAGCACAAAGCTATTGAGCCCATCTAAAAACATTTACATCACCATCCTTTGAGGCGAATTTGTAAGATATAAAGGCCATAAAAATAGGAAAGATCTCGCTAAAAGAAAAGAGGAAGAGACTCGGAACAAGACCCGATGAGATAAACGCAGTTGCTTATTATGATTCATAGTGAGATTCTAACGCTTGAATGTGTACTTCATGGCTGCCCTCCAATCTGGCATCAATCAAGATGATATTGAGGGTTTTTATAATGGTTCGCAGAAATACGTGACATTTATGGGAAATTCCGATATATAAAAATATTAGAATAGATAAGACTAAATATTACCCCCCCTAAGGGGTAGAGTGGAAGACCATTATGGAGATAGGTGGGGTCTTACTTGAACTATTGGTTATAATTGTAGCGGCCAAGGTCGGCGGAGAGTTTGCAAAACGTATGAAGCAACCAGAGGTCTTGGGAGAGCTGATAGTAGGTGTTTTTATCGGCTATACGGCACTTATGTCTCCAGATGAACCTATCCTCACAACCCTTGCAGAGCTTGGAATTATCCTCTTTTTATTTCATGTTGGCCTGGATTCAAACATAGACGATCTGATGAAGATGGGGAGGACATCGCTTTCGGTTGCATGTATCGGTGTGGTGGTTCCATTTGTGCTGGGATACCTGGCTGCCCTCATGCTTTTTGGAGATTCGATTATGGCAATATTTATTGGTGCAACACTGACATCAACTAGCATCTCGATCCCCGCTATGGTTCTGACGGATCTTGGAAAGCTCACTACTGATGAGTCCAAGGTGATAATAGGTGCTGCTGTAATTGACGATGTTATCGGGTTATTGATCTTAACAATAATTGTCCCTGTCCTCAACTCGGAAGCTATATCATATTTTGATATCCTTATGACTGCAGTGACGGCGATACTATTTCTCGCAGGTTCACTTGTTATCGGTAAAAAATTGGCACCCCATGTTATTTCAATGCTTGGAAAGGTTAAGACAAGCGGAATAACGGTAGTGGCCGCATTTGCATTTACTTTATCGCTTGCACTCATTGCAGATTTCTTCGGACTCGCGCCTGTTCTCGGAGGTTTCTTTGCAGGCCTAATTCTTGCTCAGAGTAAGAATAGAGATGATATATATGAACAGACCGCCCCCCTCACAGAACTTTTCACCCCCGTCTTCTTTGTTATGATGGGCACGGTAATTGGTTTTGAGACGTTGAATGCAGATGCCATCCAGATCGCTCTTCTGATAACTGTAGTCGCAATAATAGGTAAACTCTCTTCCGGATTGGGCGCAATTGGCACCAAACTTAACAAGATGACGATTGGTTCTGGTATGGTCTCAAGAGGCGAAATTGCATTGATATTTACTAGTTTCGGGCTTGCCCACGCTGTAATATCGCCGACAGTCTATTCTGGAATGGTTATTATGGTCGTATTGACTACTGTGGTTACACCAATGCTTTTGAAGATAACACTGGATGAAGATAATGCCTGTGAAAAAGGAGATGTTGAATGAAACAATATATTGAGAAGGTTGTAGATGGCGAAGATCTCGAAATAGATCAAGCAAGAGATGCGATGTCCCTGATATTCAAAGATGCAACTGATGCTCAAATAGGTGCTTTTCTTGTGGGACTGAAGATGAAGGGAGAGGCTGTAGACGAGATCGCCGGTTTTGTGAAGGGTATGAAGGAATTGGCAAGGATGATTGCCCCCAAATCTTCACCCTTGATAGACACTTGTGGAACCGGTGGTGATGGCTACAGCACAATAAACATAAGTACGGCATCAGCAATCGTTACAGCCTCAGTGGGACTTCCCGTTGCAAAACATGGTAACTATGCGATGACCTCGAAGTGTGGCAGTGCGGACGTTCTTTCTGAGCTTGGGGTCAAGATCGATCTTCAACCGGAAGAAGTGGAAGCTCTAATCGAGAAGATTGGTATTGGTTTCATGCTTGCACCAGTATTCCATCCGTCGATGAAGAGGGTCGTTTCACCACGCAAGGAGGTCGGTGTAAGAACAGTCTTCAACATCCTAGGACCACTCACAAATCCTGCAAATGCAGAAGCTCAGGTTATCGGCGTCTTCGATGAGTCTTTATGCGAGAAACTTGTAGGAGTTCTAAAAGAGCTCGGTACGAGAAGGGCACTCGTGGTTCATGGATCAGGTATGGATGAGATTTCAAACGCCGATATGACATTGGTTTCGGAACTGAAAGACGGAAAAATATCTTCGTACTCTGTGGAGCCTGAAGATTTCGGTTACAAGAGGAGAAGCGTGGAAGAGATAGCTGGTGGGACGATAGAAGATAACGCTTCTGATATAGTGGGGGTTCTAGATGGTGAACTGAAAGGGGCCAAAAGAGAGATAATATGCATAAACTCCGGTGCCAGTATATATGTCGGCGGTCTTGCAAGGTCTATCAAAGAAGGTGCAGAAATGGCTGAAAATGCGATAGATAATGGAGATGCTTTGGCCAAGCTAAGAGAATTTGTTGAAGAGAGCGGAGGCTCAAGCAGAATTGAGAGATACCAACAGTAAACCGGCTGATCTGAAGATCATCCAATCACTCAATAAACATCTTCCACCAAAGAGAAAAACATTAGGTGCACTTCTAGCCGAGGATAAGCCGAGAGTATTTGATATGGAAGGCTCTTCACACAGGTTCAAGAAGGATGAGCTGAGGCTGATTGCGGAGATAATACCTGAGAAATATCATGAGCTAGTTAGACTACCGATCTACATCGAGATGACTCTGGATTATGGGAGTGGTACGGCCGTAATACGAGGTTATCACAATTGTAGTATTGTTCAATCAGTCCTTGGGATGAAGAAGGAAAAGACTGATGAGATCATAATCTACAGGCCCGATGTACGCAGGTTGAGGCAAGTTTTAAAGACAACCACTCAGTATGCATTCTTCGTAGCATCTATATAAGTAAGGCCAAAGGTTACTATATACTCCGATTATATTTGCATATTTATGTCGGGGAACCCGTATGAGGTCTTAAAAAAAAAAGTCCGCTCAGGATGCATTTTGTGGTTGATTGGTGGGTATGTTTGAAGACACTCCCTATACAGTTAAATTAAAATAATAAAATATTATAATTATTTTTCATATCATGATGAGGTGATAATATGTTGAAGACAGAACTTACAGATATTTTAGGTATAGACTATCCGATTATCCAGGCAGGAATGGGGCCATATAGTACAAATTATCTTGCGGCTGCAGCAGCAAATGCCGGAGCTGCCGGACTCATCAGCACGATAGGAATGGGTGTCGGACTTGGCAGCATGGTTGCTCCACCGGAAGCAAGAGAAGTATTTAAGGAGTTTGGAAAGAGTCCGAGGGCGATACTTCAAGGTACTATTAAGATGGTTAAAGAAAAGACTAAGGAATCAGAAGGCGTTTTTGGAGTTAACATTCCGGTATCCGAAGAATTTATAGCCTCCGCTAAGGTCTTTATGAATGCTGCTCTTGGAATGAGAGAAGAGGATTCGGATTGCGAGAAGAGGCTTAAGATTATAGTCACTTCTGCCGGAAACCCCTCTCCTTGGGCTGCACAGATAAAAAAATCCGGGGTTGTATGGGCACATGTTGTACCTTCAGTATATCATGCAAAGAAGGCAGAGAAGGCGGGTGCGGATATCATCATTGCCTCAGGACAGGAGGGCGGTGCACACATAGCATGGGAACCAGTACATTCGATGGTGCTTCTTCCGGCGGTTGTTCAAGCTGTTGATAAGGCAATTGTTGTGGGCGCCGGCGGGTATAGTGATGGTAAAACACTTGCAGCAGCTCTTGCAATGGGCGCAGAAGGTGTCCAGATGGGTACGAGGTTCATAGCCACTCAAGAGAGCGATTTTGTCCAGATGTGGAAGGATAAGATCGTTGGATGCAGTGATAGGGATACTCTTGTAGCCAGAGGATTATTCGGTCCGATGAGGTTTATAAAAAGTGATGCTTCGATGAGGATTGCAGAGGCAACAATTGAGAAACTTCCAAGGTTGTTTTTGGGAGAGCCTGTGGGCGTAGTCTCCGAGGTAGCCCAAGCAGAGATCCAGGGATTCGGAGGTCTTTTGACAGGTGATGAGTCGAAGGCTGTTATGCTCTCTGGAGAAGTAGCAGGAAGGATAGCATCCATTCCAACGGTAAAAGAGGTCATTGAAGGGACGACAAGAGAGGCAGAGGATATAATCCAGAACAGACTCCCCAGAAAACTTGCATAGTAATCGCCATTATTAAAAGCCGAATTAACAATTAGAACAAAAAATCAAACCCGTTTAGGGTTAAGAACGATTGTGTGCGTAGGCTAGCGACAATTGTTCGGTCTGTTCGGGATAGCTTGTATATATCGTTCAGTCCAAAGTATGTGTAAGGGCGATTAAAATGAAAGATAGAAAGAGAAAGATCCTAAGTATATTTCTTGTATCGCTGATGGTGTTGTCAATCGTTGGAACGGCGGTTGCAGAACCAGCAAGTAATAACGGGAATGGTAAGGGTTTATTGGACAAGATAAGGGAGTATTCACATAACAATCAGACCGGTAATCAAAATGGTGTGCTAAATTCGAATATATCCGAAGGTGCAGCAGAAAGATTACAAAATGTCCGTCAAAATATTGTGAATGCGAATTCCAACATCAAGAAGATGGTGAGAAATGTATATTCCGCCCAGGGCTTTGCAATTGATGGTGATGAGTTTCATGTTGTTAAAATGCATGTCGTTGGCATGTATAGAGTAGAAGCACATAGAGCAAGGGAACTCCTCGATGAGAACGTAAGTATCTCAGAGATATCAAACGAGATGCAAAAAAGAGAAATGAAGACCAATTACCTTGGGAGAATGAGATTTGGTGAGGATGATTACATACTGAAGGTAACCGAGCTTGATAGAGATCAGTTTAAAGCAGACATAATTGAGCCACCGACAACGACCTCCTCTCTTTCCGCAAGAGCAGCAGAGTTGAATAACTCAAATACAGTCGGGACAGTGGCCCTTAGAGTCTACGAGCATGAAGGTTCGATAGTCTGCGACGGTACAATCGATCTGAACGGCACCGAGTACAGGACACTGATGTATCCTCTTCAGCCAAATTTATTAAAACGTAATAACGGTGTCATAAATCTAGGGACGTTAGAGACAACATAAGGCGGGTATATATTACACCCGTCTCTTTATTTTACATCCTTACAACGTCATTTACCAAAGGACACTACCCCCCAAATCTTTTCTTTCTATGTGAAAGAAAAGCGTGATGATTTTTTTCCTTTATCCATCGAACCGGTTCTATGGCACTGGAGATATCAAAAGTCCGTAGGGGTAACACGACTTTAAGTAAAATCCTAAGTTGAGATAGCGTAATGGCAGGTGCTTTTTTTCCCAATTTTATCTTCAGATGCAAAAGAAAAAAAATGAGCCAACATGCAGGTTAAAACCCATCTTTGACACACCCTCCGCTAATTTCTTCTAAAAATTAATTTGACAGAAGTCTAAAATCAGGGCTATTTTGCCCCGACTCGTCAAGTGATTGCCTCATTTTGCCCCAAAATCACCTGTGAAATAGGGCTAAAACCCCCAAAAAATGAACCGTTTTTCCTCTGATTTTATGTACTCGACTGTAACTGTCAAATTCTGTAGAGAACTTCGAATAACCCATTTTTCACACGCACCACATAAGATATCCCACACCTTCAAAAAACACCATTCCCGTTTTACCTCATTACACCGCGTTTCACCCAATTTCTCCAATCAACAT
>JAXHUQ010000095.1:0-6053 GCA_034189535.1 Halobacteriota archaeon
AGGCGTTTGGTCTGCTCTGCTTTTTCGAGTAT
The DNA here is from genome assembly GCA_034189535.1 of Halobacteriota archaeon. Lineage (GTDB taxonomy): Archaea > Halobacteriota > Syntropharchaeia > DAOWMC01 > DAOWMC01 > JAXHTN01. Next base: position 33 of record JAXHUQ010000095.1, read on the forward strand.
GGAGACGATTTTTTGTTGTTTTTCCAGATCTGGTTTGCCGTTTTTGAAGGGGATGGGGATTTTTAGGTTTTCTAATATCGATTTATTTATTGCTTTAAAAGTAGAACCAGCCCCCTCTTCCTTAAGCTTATTTTTGATACATCTAAGAAAATAAAATAAATATAAATTTTCTCCTTTGTTTAATGATATTGTAGCTAGCCCTCGTCCTATACAGTAATCAATATCTGCAATATTAACATCTCCAACTGGTGCCCTTACTGATATGAGAATACTTCCCTTTGAAGCTTTTTTTAATGGTTTTGTTGTAAATTTTATATGTTTTGGTGAAATAGGGCCAAATTCAGCTTTTCCTTGTAGAAAAGGCATCCCTTGACTTATATTATTGTATGTGTCTCCTGGAGGGGATTGTCCCATTATTATTTCAGCCACATCTATTAATTTCACCCACCTCCACCCCTCCGGCAGCTCCTTCATCCTTCACCCTCCAGTTCATCAAGCATATAAGAAAGGCTGTCGTAGTAACCCCAACCGATGCCTTTCGCATCATCAACTATCTTCTTCAATCTCGGTCGGAACCGTTTGGTGAGCTCTTTGTCGCCTATCCTGTTAAGGGAGTCTGTGACATTCCCAAACATGGATTCCATGCTTGAATAGAACCGCTCGTCTATATCACCGTACTCATTTGTGAATCTGGTACCGTTCTCGACGTAGTAGATCATAAGATCAATTACACCCCCGATATCCCCATTTGCTTTTTTGAAGTCCGAGATGGCCTTTTTTGCTGTTCGGAGTCGAATCTTACCGATCCCTCTTTTGGGAAAGAATTCATCTTCTACTATCTTCTTGTAATACTCGATTACTTCCTTTATCTCCGAAGGTCCGGCAAGTTTTGCTTCTACATAGGCTCGATTGTCTTTTCCCAACCGCACAAGCTCTTGCATTAGTGCAACAAGTTCTGACTTGCTCATATTCTCCAATCGCCTTTTAAGTTTGGTCTTTTCTCCTTCCACAACTTTCACCCACTTTGCACCTGTCCGATTGTTACTTTCTTTACTGTTTCCATTTCCTTTTCATCTGATAATTTGTTAATCAAAAACCGTATCCAAGTATCCGTATATACATAATCTTTATGTGTTCTATCATAAACACAGTACTTAGTATTACAATTTTCAGGGTTGGATGAGGCTGATTCAGGCCTCACTCTGTAGTATTTCCATGCTTTAGTATGAACATTCATTGTAAACTCAGGTATAGTCTTTTTAATCTCTTCTACAACTTCCCCGGGTCTAAATTTATCTAGATTTACCACAGGGACATGTTTATCCCTTAGTAATACAACGGCTTTTTTATATTTTTCCATTTCGTCAACGTTTGTAGGATCATAATGAACGAACTCTACTGCAAGGTCCGATGTTTTTGGATTATTCCCAATTTTTGGAATTAAAAATACTCTAAAGCTATACTCTTCGTTGTTCCATATACTATCGTCTAATTCACCACGGTAGTCCTCAATAAATTTCATAACTTCAAGAAATCCTTTTCTTTGTGCAATTGTTTTAGTCGAATCACTCATTTTACTAAATTGTAGAGAGATGGGTAAACTTTCTTTTAATGCATAATTTTCTCCGAATTCCTTGCGAAGAATCTCTTCAAAATTTAAAAGCAATGATTGGCACTCACCAAATATTTGATGGTCTAACTCAGGCAGAAAACGGTGTTCTATCTTGTTTCTTAACTTTATGAAAAATTCAACGTTTTTTCTCACAGAGGCATTGCCATCTTGTATGTATTCTTTAATAGAGGTCTCTAGATTCCAAGCTTTTTTATCGTTGTCGATATATACATATCTATTCGAATTCTTTTTCCGATAATAATACTTTATTCCATCTCGCTCAAAGATTGCATGAAGGAGTGCTGTCCACGCGATGATCATCATAACAATGTATCCATCCGAGCGAAACGATGTGGCGGGTTTATTATATATATCTACTGCAAGAAGAGCGGATTCTCTTGCTTTATTAAGATTTTCTTTGACTCTAACTGGCAAACCTCTCATCCTTCACCCTCCTCTTCTCCTTCCACGACTTTCACCCACTTTGCACCTCGTCCAATGCCGGTAGACCTGATTATCCCATCATCCCGCAACGTTCGAAGAACATGCCTTATCATGTCCCTGCTGATTCCGGGACACTCGTTCTCAATATCGGATATTGAAAAAGGACCCACCTTGCGATCGATTGCAAGTTTGATCTGCTCGGTCTTTGAGCCCCTGCCGGTGGTGATCGTGCCCACCCTCTCTTCAAACTCCTTGTATGCCCTGATCAGAGTGCCCCAGAAATAGGTCAGCCAGGGCATAATGTCGTGGTCTTCCTCACGCCACTTCCGTGACGATATTTCCAATGTTTCGTAATAGCTCTCTTTTGTCTCTTCGAAGATCCTCTCCAGGCTTATGAATCTTCCAACTTCATAACCTGCCTTATAAAGTAGAAGTAATGTGAGTAGACGGGCTATCCTCCCGTTTCCATCCTGGAAAGGATGGATACATAGAAAGTCAAATATCACAAGGGGGATAACGACAAGGGGATCTCTTCTATCAAGAATAGCATTATTGTACCGCTCTATCATGAGATCCATTGCTCTAGGGGTATCTTCTTGCGAAACCGGCTTAAAACGTATCCTTTCGGTTCCGTCAGAGTATCTATCAATTATTACATTCTCTTTCTCCTTCCAGAGCCCTCCCTCTTCTGGCAGGTATCTGTAGATGATACTATGCAACTGTTTTATAACATTGGTTGTGAATGGGAGTAAATTCCATGATTCATGGATAAGGGAGAGGGCATCTCTATATCCCGCAACTTCCTGCTCGGACCTTCCTTCGGGCCTTGTCGATTTTTGAACGATCGCATGGATCCTTTCCCGTTTGACTATTATACCCTCAAGCCGATTTGAGGATTCTGTGGACTCAACGACAGCCAGGTTCTTTAAAGTCTCAAGAGCCTCGGGAGACTGGTGATTAAAAAGCTCTTGCTTGCCTTTGTACTCGCCCAGTACCCTCAGGGTAGCAACGTGATTCGCATCGAAAACAATATGGTCCAGATATCTATCTGTCAGGGAGTTCAAATATCTACCACCTACCATCCACCTCCGAAAAGGGGGTAATACAATATCCAAATGGGGTAACAAGTATATAAATATTACCCTATTTATGAACTCATTACCCTATAGAGTAACTTCTACTTGATCCCTCTACTCCTCTGCACTATCTCCCTGCAACTATGCCCCTGCAGTGGATAACTCTTCTTCCATCTGATTGCAGATTTCTACAAAGTCCTCCAGTTCGTCAGTTGAGAACATAGGTGTAGGTGCATTTAAACCGAAGTTTATGAATGGCAGATTGAAGAAATCACTTACTTCGATATGTTTCTTGCTACAAAAGACCGTTCCTATCATTCTGATAAAATTGAGCTGATCGGCGGTGTACTGCTTGTTGTTTTCAATTATATATGTCTGAAACTTCGTCCTTATATTCTCTTCCGTATTCGGGAATCTGTAGAGTCCGAGGATATTTTTTATGAACTGGACGAGTGTGCCCTTACTCTGTTCGTACACTTTTCTGAGCTGGTCCTCGGTGATATATAGCTCAGGGCTGTTTAATGTATCTTCGAGCTTCCTTAAGTCTTCCTCTGTCAGTACTTCATCTCTTGAGATCTTGATTACAGTCGGATGTTGATCTGCCAGTTCCTTAACCCTGCCTTCAACCTTCTCCTTATAAACCTCAATGTACTCCTCTTTTGATTCGGGACCGAATTCTATTACCTTCCTCTCCTGTATCATGTCGTCAAGATCAAGAATTATCTGAGGCACAGGTTCACTCCTCTTGTATCTCATCAACTCGGAAAAATCGTCCAAAAGCATCTGACAGTCAGAAATAGTCAGCTCTTCCCAGAACTTGTGCGTTAAAACCCTGTCAAGCAGATCCCCCTTCTCTTTTACATCATTGAGTGTTCTTGGTAAGCAGTTCAGCATCTCACCGATCCCTTCCTTAAGCCGTTCCTTCTCAGGCCCATCGCCCGTAAGAAGGGCAAGAGCCAGACGTTCAACCTTCATAGTAAAAGAGGCCACATTCATATTTACATCCTGCTTGTATCTCATGAGTGGAGCAATCTTTTCCTTCAGGAACTTTAACGGATCCAGACCGACATTGTTCCATAAACTTGGGGAGAGTGCCATCTCAACATCCTTCAGATTCTCCCTGATCAGAACAGAATCTTTTGGTAACGAAGCTACGTCTTCGAGTATCTTCTTTTTGACCACTTCTTTTTGCTGCTTGTCACCAAACGATTCCAGCATCTCAAGTTGTTTTAGCCTCGTCAAAAATATCCTTGTTGTAACCGCCTCACACACCTCTTTTTGATCACCTTCAGGGTGCATATCAAAGTATTCAAAACTGTTCCAGAAGTCAAATATCTTGAAGTATTCCTTCTTACCATCGGGTAGAAGGTCTCGATTTTTGCATACTTTGTCCGATCTTGTCCCCCTCCCTATCATCTGCCAGAATTTAATCTTTGTAAAGACAGGCTTTGCAAATACGAGATTACAGACTTCAGGAACGTCAATTCCTGTGTCAAGCATATCGACTGATATCGCCACACGAGGAAAACTCTCCTTCTTAAATTCGGAAATCGAATCCTGGGCTTTTAAATCTTCTGAGACGATGATCTTTGCGAGTCTATTCTTGTGCTCAGGATACAGCTTTTCAAATGCTTCCCATATCCTTCTTGCATGCCTCTTTGAGATGGCAAAGAATATGGTTTTTGCAGGAAGTGTTCCGGATTTGTCCATCAGGCAGTTATCCATAAACTCCCTCACTATCGATTCGTTGGTGCCGATTACGGCCACCTTCTTCTCTATCTCGGTTCCCTCGAAGTTGATATCTTCCGGATCTATGCCCTTCTCCTGTAACTCCACTATCTGGTCTCTTGAGAGATCCCCTTTTGTTATACCTTCGATCTGGAAGTGCGTTCTTGCACCCAGTACATGCTTTCTGAAATCACAAAGTATTCCATCGGCTACTGCTTCATCATAATCGTATAGTGCAGTGGGCACACCACCCTCGCAATCGAAGAACCTGAAGGTATTTCTGTCTATTATATCCGCCGGAGTTGCCGTAAGCCCGATCTGTATTGCATCAAGATATGTGAAAACCTCCTTCCATTTGTTATATATGGAACGATGGGCCTCGTCAGAGATAATCAGATCAAATTCTCCCGGTGAGATGAGATATCTTCCGGAACTGTCCTTCTGATTATAGCATTCCATAAATGTCTGAATTGTAGAAACAAAGAGACTTTTCTCTCTTTCAAATACTCCGGACAGAATCATAGATTTTGGTTCCTCGGGAAAATAGACTTTATACCCTTCATCAAAAGCTTGACTGCGCAGAGCTTTTCTATCCGTAAGAAATAGCACCTTCTGAACCCAATTTGCTCTCATCAAGCAGTCGATTATCGCCATAGAAACTCTTGTTTTACCAGTCCCCGTGGCCATTACAATCAATGCCTTGCGGTGCCCACCCTCGATATGCTCTAACACCCGTTTTGTGATCTCAATACTCTTTGCACGATCTATAATCCCGGAATCCACACCGATATCTGCCAGAGGTAATCTTTTATCGACCTGATAACGCAATCTTTCAAGATCTCTTTGGGAAAAGAATCCCTTAACCATCCTTGGTCCGTACCTCTCCCGATCTAAAAACCAGATCTCATAACCGTTTGACATGAAGATAAAAACATCTCTTCCAATCTGGTTTTTGATATCATTTGCGTACTCTTCTGCCTGTGTTTGAGCCGAGATAAGGGGATCTTTAGATGTTCTTTTAGCCTCAATAATTGCTATGGGAGATCCCACACTGTCAAGCAAAAGATAGTCTACATATTTACTCTCCAAATTATTTTGTAGAGTGCCAGACATTCTTTTGTAATCCTGGGTGCAGAAATCAGACTGTTTTGTGTCGACCTC
>JAXHUQ010000096.1:0-5951 GCA_034189535.1 Halobacteriota archaeon
TCTCTTTTATTGTGCGATTAATAAATTGAATTACCCCTTTGTTATCAACGGTCATAATGACATCCGGCGAGTTCTCTGTTAGCGAGCGCCATTTTGATTCACTATCTTGCAGCGCTTTCTCTGCCTCCCTGCGATCCCTGCGCGTTTCTGCATCGGAAAGCTCACGCTTAACAGCCATAACAAGTCTTGCCAGGTGTTCCTTGTTGATAAAATCATTTGCTCCTGACTTTATAACTTCAACTGCAGTCTCTTCTCCGATCTTCCCCGATACCAAGATAAAAGGTGTATCATAATTCCAATCCTTCGAGATCTTAAGTGCTTCAGGTCCACTGAATTGAGGGAGCTTATAATCAGATATAACAACATCCCATTCTCTCCTCTTAAGGGCATCAGCCATCATTTCTGATGTCCAAACAACATCCCATTCAGGTTCAAAACCTCCCCTTTTAAGTTCAAGAAGTATCAGTTCCGTGTCATCTTCCGAATCTTCAACAATTAAAGCATTAAGTGGAGTTTTATTCAATTAACTCCCTCCAGATCCGGTGGCTGTTCATTTAAAATAAGCCAGTAAGGGCCAAGATGCCCCATAGCCTCTACAAATTGAGGCAAGTTTACCGGTTTACAAATGTAGCTATTTGCACCGAGCTTGTAGCTGTCAATTAGGTCTTGCTCTTCCTTTGAAGAGGTGAGAATAACCACTGGAATCAACTGAGTCTTTTCATTACTTCGTATTTGCCGGAGGACATTGATACCATCAACCTTTGGAATCTTCAAGTCTAAAAGGATAAGCGCCGGATTTGAATGGTTTTCTTCTGAGTAACTTCCCCTATGAAGAAGGTAATCTAAAGCCTTGTCCCCCTCGTTTATTACTTCCACTCTGTTTGCTATCTTATTCTTTTTGAGAGCCCTGTGTGTAAGTTCAACGTCGTCAGGGTTGTCCTCTATAAGTAGAATCGTCTTTTCTTTCAACATTTGAATTCACCTCGATCATCTTCAGAACCGAACCTTAGGTAGAATGTAGCACCTTTTTCAGGTTCTGATTCACCACTGATTTTACCGCCATGGCGATTAATTATCCTCTGAACAGTGGCAAGTCCAATACCCGTACCTGGAAATTCCGGAAGTGAATGAAGGCGTTGGAACGGCAAGAAGAGTTTATCTTTGTATTTCATGTCAAAACCGATACCGTTGTCTCTTAAATAGAACGTATTCTCGCCGTCTATTCTGACTGCTCCAAATTCGATTTTAGCCTTAGGATTCGCCCTCGTAAATTTCCATGAATTGTCAAATAGATTTCCCAAGGCCTGTTTTATCAAAATTGGGTCTCCCCTATCAGAAAGACCTTCTTCTATATCCACTTCAACACTGCGTTTTGGATCATTCATCCTGAGATCTTTTATTATGGATCTGGCGATCTTAGTTAAGTCCACATTTTTACAAGCCATCTCTCTTCTGGTCACACGTGAAAGCTCTAAAAGATCGTCGATAAGAATCGCCATCCTATGGCTGGAATCTTTAATTCTATTTAGGTAATGAATCCCCTGATCGTCTAGCTTATCAGAATAATCCTCAAGCAGTGCCGTGCTGAATCCATCCATGCTTCGGAGGGGGGCACGGAGGTCATGTGCTACTGAATATGAGAAAGATTCCAATTCCCTGTTGGCAACCTCAAGCAGTGCTGTTCGTTTTTTAACAAGATCTTCAAGGTGGTCACGATGCAATTTTAGCTCCCCCTCAACTCTCTTGCTTTCGGTGATATCTTCTATAATTGTTAAAAAATGATCTTCCCCACACCATTGAACCAAATTTACTGATAATCTCCCATCAAATGTTGAACCGTCTATTCTCTTAAATATACTTTCGTAACGACTGATGAAACCATTATCTTTAATTTTCTTCAATGCCAAATCTCGGTCTTTCTCACCCCAATAATAATCTTTTACGTCCGTCCCTTCGAGTTCTTTAACTGTACCTCCCAGCGTCATGGATGCGATATTATTTATATCTAAAATTTTACCGTTTGAGTTTGTTAGACTGACACCAATAGGGACATTTTTAAATAGTATACGATAGCGTTGTTCCGACTCGGTAAGCTCCTCTTCCTTTTTCTTCATATTTTCTACTAGGATGGCATTCTCGAGGGATATTGCTGCCTGAGAAGCAAGGAAGCTTGTTGATTCCACGTTCTGCTCCGTAAAGGCTGATTTGATCAGGTTGTTCTGCAGATAGATAATTCCAAGAAGATTCTGCTGCTTTAAGATTGGTAGACAGAGAACAGATCTGAGTTCGAGTTCTAGAACCTCCTTATTATTCTTAAAAAGCCCCTCTTCTGAAGCATTGCCAAGTTTTACGGCTTCTTTTGTCCGTTTTACATACTGCAAAATGGCATGACCAATTCCCTCTACATCACACAGCTTTTCTTCCTTTAACTCGATATTTAAAGTTCTTAATTTTGTTCCTTGGGCTCTTAGGATTAGATTTTCGTCCTCTAGCATGAAGAGATAACCAGCTTGGGCCCCGAGCCTTTCCAAGACAAATTTCATTATCGTTTTCAAGAGTTTATCAAGTTCAAGTTCTTGATTGATGGATCTTGAGGCATTCAAAAGGTATAAAGTGTCAAGTCTCTCAAAGACCGGGGCTTTCATCAACTCTTTTTTCTTCTTAATCGGAGATAACATGGGATGTTTTTCAGTCAAAAGAGATAAATTTCTCTCTGCATGATACTTTTTCAAAAGTTCTGCCGCCTTAAATTTGGAGGCTAGTGACTCTTTGTGTTCCTTGAGCAGAATTTTTTTCCCAGCATCCTTGTGCAATCTAGGAACCAACACTTTAGGAATACCCAGGCTATTTAAATATCTTATCTGCCTGTCAATATGAGAAAAAAGCTCTTTTGATATTATATCCGTATTGATTCTTTTTAAGATAAGAAGACGGCCATGTTCTTCCTTCTTTACTACTTTAAATACTTCGGCATGAATACTTTCACCAATTTTTTCGATGATACTGTAGCATAAAATTGGCTGCAATGTCTTTAACATATTAACCCAATCCATTTTTGGGCTTTGAAGCCTTATAATGATTTATTGCTACTTAATATTCTGAAATTCACCATAAACAAGACTATTATCCAGAAAGACTGTATATCTTATCTTTGACACCGATCTCTCACTGTAATGCCTGTCGAAGAAGCCCTATCGATCAGAGATATTATCTTTTAATATTTAAGCTTTTCCTAAGATCACATATATATAAGGGAAATTTCATCCTTTTTCGAAATAATCCTAAATTATGAGCAATATATGTTCTTTGAAGATGGTTCTTTTAAATTATCTTTTATAATGTTTTGGCGAAAGAATTGTCTAATTTTACGGATAAATTGGGTTATATCAGAGAAGCCTCAAAAAATCAGTGAAGCGATAGGAAAGAAGGATGCATCTGCACTTCTGGATATGATTAGAGGTATAGAAGGCGTAATTAGAGTAATACCACATACAATCTTGAAGACAACAAAGGAGAACTACTACAATCTCCTTGCCGTATCGAATTTCAGTTCACTCTGATCCTCTTTTGCCTGTGGACAAAAGAATACCTATATATTTACGATTTTCAAAATCTTATCAAAAACCTTAAAAATTTCTAAAAACTGTTTTTTTACTGTAATATCAAAATCCAAGCCATTATAAATCGTAATATATAAATAATAAAGATTATAGATTACTTAGAATAGTTATAGGCCTCTTGAGGTGATTAAGCTTGGATGAACTCAGTTTAGAAGTTAAGAAATTGGAAGATAAGGAGACTAAAGGACTTGCAACATGTTGTCCAACGGGTACTTCATGTTGATTCATAGTGAAGGTGAAAAAATATGAGAAAAATAATTTTATTATCAATTCTCTTGATGTTGTTTGCAGTAGCAATTCCGTTTGTATCAGCGGATATTACAGCTGAGCTAAAGCCTGTACCATCTATAATAACCGCTGATGCTGATGTAAGTATTGTGGCCTGCAATCCAAATGGGTCCAGCTTTTTTAGAGTAAAGACGATATCGGTAACACGACCTGATGGCGTGATTGATACAATCTCCCCTCGTGAAGGTCTGAATGTTGGAAACTGTGCCAGTTGGTCATATCCGGGTAACTTTGGCGGTAGTACAAATGTAACAGGAACATACACTATTTCAATGGAATATGGTACAGCGTTTTCGACTCAGATTACGTCAACAACGTTCAAGGTGATACCGGAAGTTCCGTTATTCCCAAGTGTTTACACGGCAATGTTTTTGGTATTTGCAACAGCTACATTATCGTTTGTCGTCTATAGAAAAGTGTGGTAAGGTGAAGAACGAGACTCTCAAGGAATATTCAGTATTTATTGCCAGGGGCGGATCCGCCCTCATCTTTTTTCTTCTTTTGTACTATATTTTGGCATATCCCCTAGGATTACTATCCACGATGTGTGATTCTACAGCAACGATGTCGGGTGCGGCGCTGAAGATTCTGGGTATGGACTATGCAGTCTCCGGTTCATACATTTCTATCTTTACCGAGCAGAACGGTGTAATGGAGTATGTTGTTGCATCAGTGTGCCTCGGCGATCCTTTCATTTTAACCTATTGTGCACTCCTCTTTGCAATACCGAATGTCGAGATGAGGATGCGATTGTCGGGGCTCTTACCGGGCGTCGGTCTGATCTTTGTCTTGAACAGTTTCAGGGTTGCATCCAGCATCTATTTTGATCTGCAAGGTATAAGTGCCTTTCATGACTTTTTTTATATCGTCTCGCCCTTTATGGTACTGATACCATGGATCATCTGGCTTCTTGTTGTCAAGAGAAGGTCTTAATGTGGTGCCAAAATTACCACATTTAAAATAAATGCCATAAAATTTAAATACCATTTCAACGAGATACAAGATCAGAGGGGAATATGAAGAACATTTTGACTGTAGATCAGAATGGAAGAATTGTAATTCCGATGAAGGTCAGAAAGATCTTCAATACCAATAAGTTTGAGATTCATGTAGATGATGAAAAGATTGAATTGATTCCGGTAAAATCGATAGGTACGCTATTTGGTACACTGAAAGAACTGAAGACGGATTCTAAAGAGAGTGATAGTGAAGAATGAATTTATTTTAACTTCATTTATCTTCAAGGAAAGGGTTGGTATGGAGGAGAGATTGGAGGGTAAGACTGCGGAAGAATGGAATAGCGAAGGGTACAATCATCGTAGATCAAAGAGGTATAAAGAGGCATTGAGGTGCTATAACAACGCTCTTCATATCCGCCCCAATTACATAGCCGCACTCAACAACAAAGGTTTTGTTCTTGACGAGCTTGGAAGACAGGATGAGGCTATAAAATGCTATGATAGGGCTTCTGAGATTGAAAAAGGAATAGAGCCAAAGATTACCGCTTCAATTGATGCTTTCAGTGGAAATGTTCTGATCGACAGTTCAGCATGGATTGAGATCTTCAAAGGCACTCAAGAGGGTAAGAAGGCTCTTGAGATAATTGAAAAAAGTGATGATGTCTTCACTTCAGTTTTAAACCTATATGAGATCCATAGAGTTATAGGGGATCTTGAATCTAAAAAAGTGCCGGAAGACTACATAAATACAATTAAGACTCATACGAATGTAATCGATATAAATGAAAAGATAGCGTTAAGTGCTGCCGTTATCAGGTTGGAATATAAAATAAGTGATATAGAAGCTCTGATCCTCGCTACGGCAAGAGTTCATAATCTTAAGATTCTTACATTTAATCGGAGTTTTAATGGAATCGAAGAGGTACTCTTGATATGAAGAATGTTAATAATACCTACCAGTGTATAAAGAACCAGCGTGTGATACTATGAAGGAGTATGACGTAATCGTGATCGGATCAGGGTCTGCAATGAGTGTCGTAGATGGTGCAATGTCTCATGGCATGGACGTAGCCCTTGTCGATAA
>JAXHUQ010000097.1:0-5898 GCA_034189535.1 Halobacteriota archaeon
TTCGCAACTCTTTTGTACTCTTCACGAAGTGCAAAATCAGTTAAGGATTCCATGTATTATAGGTGTCAATGGGATACGATATAGTTCACTGTATTAAGTATTGGTTGGGGTTTTTCGAAGTAAATTAATAGTCAACTAGAAAAAAATGATTATCTTTATTATGGATGAATACATACGGCATCTATGACCATGAAATCAATTGATGGCTTCCTGAGCAGGTACAGCAAAAACAACACAATAAAATCCTATCGTGCAAGCGTCTACATGTTTTTAGACTTCTATTATGGCAAGGTTAGACAGGGCGCAAGAGCTACAAAAGAGGAACGAAAGGAGTATGAAGAGTTGAACAAAAAATACTTTTCAGAAGAACATGATTATCTCGATGAGCTTATCCGTTTTGTTGTATGGATGGATGGGAAACCACCTGCAACAATCAAAGTAAAGATCTCAGGTGTAAAGGAGTGGTTAAGCTACAATGAGATAGAGCTTACACCACGCCAGCTCAAGACCTTACAACATAAACTGCCTAATAGTAGTAGAGGTTGGACGGATGAGAAGGATATTGAAAGAGATACACTCAAACAGATCCTCTCACATACGGATGAGAAAGGCAGGGCTTTGATTCTAACCCTTGCATCTTCAGGAATGAGGATAGGCGAGCTTTTGAAGATCAACTTTGACGATATGGATCTATCAAGTGACCCTCCAGAGATCACAGTGAGAGGAGAATATACTAAAAGTGGACAGAGGAGGACTGTATTTATCTCAAAAGAAGCCAAGCAAAGTATTGATGAATGGTTGAAGATCAGAGACAGTTATCTTTTGAGTTCAGTAAATCGGAATAAGGGACTTATCGAGAATGGTGAAGCAAAAGCCAAGCAGATTGAAGATGATCGGATATTCCCTTTTAGTGATAGTACTGTTAGAGAATTATGGGCTAATGCATTACGGAAAAGTGAACTCAATGACAGGGATCCGAGCACTGGCAGGTTAAAATATCGTATTCATGGTATGCGTAAATTCTTCAGATCACAGCTTGCCCTATCGTGTCCTGTGGATATAGTCGAATCCTTGATGGGTCACGAAGGCTATCTGACAGATGCATACAGACGATATACACAAAAACAGTTGGGCGAGTATTACCTCAAAGGTGAGCACCATCTCACAGTCTTTGAGAGTGGTGATCTTGCAGAAATACAGGAGAGCTTACGAGATACTCAGATGGCTATGTTCGGATATAAATCAAGTTTGGATGAGAAGGATGAGCTGATAACTCATATGGGTGAAAAGATTGAGATGCTTGATAAGAGGATTTTGGAAGTTGGGGATGTTGATAGGTTGATAGATCTGGTACTTGAGAATCTGATGGAGAGTGAAGAGAAGAGGGAGAAGTTTATTGAGATGTTGGGTGTGGGATGAATAGAGGTTTGGGTCCACACGATCAATATCTATGAGATATACTCACAATCCCCATCAAATACTACATGTGAAAGCTGCTTCTTAAGAAGGTGTATCAGCTCATCCCTTTCTTTCTTTATCTTGTTTACATCCTCTATAATTTTAAAAAAATCCTTATAGTAGTCGTTTTTAACCTTTTCAATCATCTTCTTTAGCACACCATCACATCTTTTCCTGAAGTCGGCTTCGTCCAATAGCTCCTTAGATATTCTGATGAATTCATCATGCCCTATTTTATACACAATTGAAGACTCCTCGATTTTTGTGGTAGATTCAGGGTAAACCCACCACTCTTTGAAGGTTTGCAAGTCTCCTTCCGCAAAAGCGAGAGATCCCCTGTATAACCACTCTGGTAAATATGGTGAAAAAGCTTCTGACACCCCTATCTTTGAATTCATTTCCAGCTTTATTTGCATCGCCCTACCGATCTCAGATGTTAAGTCTGTTGTTATCTTTTTGAGGGAGTTTTTTTTATCCATATCCAATCTATCGATGGATTCTTTGAAGTCTCTCCATAAGCCTAAAAACTCTTTGAACCCTTTATGATTCTGTAGGTCTTCGAAGAGAGGCTCCTCTTCCACTGGCAGAGATAACTTAAACGGTCGTTCTAACTCCCATATTGACACATATTCAGATATAACATGTACACTACTATTGGCGGAGTTATCATCTTTAATAAGCAAGGATGGTGCGGCAGAGACATCTGGTATTTGGTTTAACCACGGTTTAATCACCTTATCCCTTATGTCGTCAGCATGACGTATTTTAAGTTGGAGATCAGTATCAGAATAGTTCCCGGTCTTTTTTAAGTGCTCATTCTTTTCCATCTCAGTCAATTTGTCTTTATATTCTGGGAGCGCTATGTTTGCGTTGTATCCAATTTTTCTTGATATCAGGAGTCCTCTCTTTTCGAGAGATTTTATTCCACGTGATATGCTTCCAGTGGTAAGGCCTGTCTCTTTTATCAGCTCACAACGCCTTATTACACCATACTTTTTAAGTGTATCCATGATCTTATCATCACGATGTTCAGACATCAAAACTACCTCCCAACCGAACCAAAAACCGAACTAGTTCGGCTTTACAATTGATAGTCTATTAATCAAGTTTAGATTTAATATGAGATTAAAATTTTGGAGGTGCTACATAAATGGCAATAAAAGCTAGACGTAGTAACTTCAAAACGAGTAAGTTCAGTCATGCGATGATAATCCCTGCTGGTCTCAAAATTGGGAATAAATCAACGATTGCTGCTGACAGACTCATGCTGGTAGATCCAAGAGGTGAAATTACTGAAGATGTACTCCTCGAGTTTTTTGAAACATTTATTGAACCAAAGTTCTGGGAGTGGTATGACGAAGAGAAGTGATGATATTATACAAATCTTAGCTAGAATAGACGAAGAGACACTCAAAAATGTCAGTGAACCACGTCGGCAGTTTATTCTACTTCTCAAAGAGAAGATGGGTGTTGAGTGAGGTAGATGTAGAATAAATAACTATGAAGAGCTTATAAAGAAAATCGATTATGTACTGACTTTTACTTGGCTGAGTGACAAAGAAAGAGCATTTTTTGAGGATGTAAAGAAAGGAGGGGATTTACCTCCATGTCAAACAATAATAGCGACAGCAAAAATTATAAGTCTTTGGGTTCGATAAACAGAGAGACTGAGACAGAAGTTAAATTACCTTCAGATCTTTGGACGTCTAAATATGATACTGTAAAGGCTTTAGAAGATGTTTTAAAACAATATATTGAACATCAACCAAATGATACGTTCCGGCCTGAAGCTTTTCTTGAGGATTGCAACTTTATCCATAAAGCCGATAGAGTAACCTCGAAACTTTTACGGAGTTTTTGCAGGGCTATCTATAGAAGACCATTATTTAAGTCTGGTGATCATGTTACACATACCTGTGAAGTATGTAAACACTTTATTGAATTTGATAAGCCGAAATATTGCGTATGGTCTACTGTAAAAGAAGATTATAAATCAGCCTTTAATGCCTGTAGACTGGCTGATGAGATCTTGGATGAGTGTCCAATTATTACAGTTAAGGATACAGAGAAAATTCTGCGCTATTGTGATGGATATTATCACATTGATGGGGAGACATTCTGCAAGGAATTAATAAATGCTAAATTGGGTGAAGATTACACTATCCACAAAAGAAAAGAAATTATAGACCAGATACGGTGTAAAACTTACATTGATAGAGAAGAATTAAACATAAAGGCAGATAAATATCTCAATCTGGCCAATGGGGTACTTAATCTTGAAGATGGAAATCTTATGGGCCACAATCCGGATTTTTACTTTACGACAATCAGCCCCATAAAGTATAATCCAGATGCAGACTGCCCGACATGGATATCTTTTCTTGAGGGGGCACTTGAAAGAGAGGATCGTAAGACGCTGCAAAAGTTGTTTGGAGAATGTTTAACTATGCGCTTCGGTTTGCAGATGTATTTATTACATGGTGCTTCTGGTACAGGGAAAAGCACAGCATTAGAAATTTTAGAAAGGATTGTGGGACTTAAAAATATATGTCATGAGAGCCTCTATGCATTGTGTGGGGGTAGTGATTGGGCAATAGCACGATTGTTCGGGAAGAAGGTTAATATTTCGGCGGAATTGAATCCTAAACTCATTGACATTGAACTTTTGAAACAACTGATTGAACATGATTATCTGGTTGGAAATATCAAGTATCAGCAAAATCCGATTGAATTTCAAAACACAGCGAAGATGGTTTTTGCTATGAATGAATTGCCAAAGCTACCAGAGAATATAAGCATAGCACGTCGGATCCTTATGATTCCTTTTATCCGGGTTATCCCAGAAGAGGATAGAATTGAAGATTATGCACAAAAAGAATTGGCACCGGAGATAAGTGGTATTCTAAACTGGGCAATTGAGGGATTACGACTGCTTGATTCAGAGGGTTATCCTATGCTCTCTGATGAAGAGAAGTTGGAGCAGTTTAGTATGGTGAGTAATCCGGTTGAGACTTTTGCAGATAGATATCTTGAAAAGGGATGGAATGAAAAGGATGTGGAAGAGGGGAGATGTATGGCAGCAGATATGCTTGAAAACACCGAAGTTTATGAAGAATACAGGAGGTTCTGCCGAAAAATACTTCACATTGAACCTTGTTCAAAGACTAGATTAACCCGGGAGTTGAGGAAAGTAATGAATATAGGGGAAACAAGAGTAAAAAGAGAGGGTAATGATACGAAGCGATTTTACGTTGGTATCAAACGCAAAGGTGAGGAAAGTGATAATCGTTCACACCTGCCTTAGATGAGTTTGATAGTGGTGGTTTTGAGTAGTTGTTACACTTTTACATACTTCAAAATCAAAAATGTAACTAGATTTTTTAGGTTTTTTTCGCTATCCAGCTTATGAGAGGGCTTGGTTAGAGGTGGTGTTACACTTTGCTTTTTCTATTCTTTCTCTGTATATATTTTTATATTTTTTTCATTTCTTTGTTACACTTTAAAATCAAAGTGTAACATTTACCTAGTCTAAGCATTTTCATAAGTCCTTTAGCCAAAAGAAGCTCAAAAAATCTTGTACACTTTGTTACACTTTAAAATCAAAGTGTAACATTTATCTAATCCAATCCATTTCTTAAGCTCTTTTGCCAAAATAAGCCCAAAAAACCATGTTACACTTTTTTTTCAGAATCAAGGGAATATGTGTAATGGCTACAAAAAGATTAAACATAATGGTATATAATGATAAAATAGATATTGGGTTTAATTGTAGTATGGAGCTATCGGAGGGTGGAACAGGTTGATATGAAGAAATGGGGTTGTGGGTGAGTTAGTATATCTAGTTAGAAGGGTTTTGGTCATGGGGAATGTGACAAAGTCAAGCTAAGAACACTTGTTTATATTGAACTGTCAAAGCTTCCTTTTAACTCCGACTCTTTCAACACAACTACAATAAAATCGTGGGGTTCCATGGATTCGTAACGCTCTTCGGGGGGAGGGGTCTCCCTCTCTCTTGTCTATTGCTTCCCTACTGACGGCTCTTTTAAGGGTGGTTCTGACACGAACTTACGCATTCAAGGCATACAAGGAGTTCGCCTTTCCATAGGCTTAACCCTAGCAATAACCATACCATGTTCCTTACGATTATCTAATAATTGGCTTTTTTATGGAATTATTTATGGAATCCTCTGTGGAGTTTCTTTGGGTTCCATAAGGACTCACTAATGGATTCCATAAGGACTCACTAATTGGTTCTTCCGGACTAACACAATTATCATGATAACTTCATCAATGTTTGACCTGCCATCTTTTTCTGTTCTGTTATTGAACATATCACTCACAACCCGCAGGAAAGCTTCCCATCCGATGGGGGGTTCAATCTCTGAGAGTTTACCTTCCAAGTTTTACGTATCTATTTTCCCCTTTTTGACAAAAGTATAA
>JAXHUQ010000098.1:0-5762 GCA_034189535.1 Halobacteriota archaeon
TAAGTCTGGGGCACTGATTCCCACATTCCAAAAGAAAACATTCCTATCATCGATGCAAGTAAGACTGTTATCGAGACAAGTAATATGACGCCTATGGTCTGAAGGGCGGCACCATCATCTTTTGAAAGTAAAGCCATTTCTGATCGCTTCCGGAATGTATATTCGCCTCATCCT
The DNA here is from genome assembly GCA_034189535.1 of Halobacteriota archaeon. Lineage (GTDB taxonomy): Archaea > Halobacteriota > Syntropharchaeia > DAOWMC01 > DAOWMC01 > JAXHTN01. The sequence goes on from JAXHUQ010000098.1 coordinate 175, forward strand.
TGATAATCTTTTACAAAGACAATTAACTGCGTAAATGATAAAGCATGCCACTCAATGGTCTAATCGAAGTTGTACGGTCCCATATTCCAGGTTGTAAATATTACTACCTCCCAACCTATCATTCAGCCAACCGTTATAATCACTCTTTTTGTGAGTTTTCATCAAAACAAATCAGACAATTAAGAGCACAAATACATCTTCGATCAGGCTTCTCAATGGTTGGTATCTTTTAAGGTCTGTGATCTCCTCTTTGAATCTTCTCACCAGATCATCGAAAAGGGCTTTTAGCTTTTTCTTCACTCATATTTTCCTTAAATGTTCTCATAGCAAGGTTGGTAAGGAACCATACCACCTTGATAGATCCTACACCCATCGTTAAATAAAAATCTTTTGCCAAGCACGCCATGAAAGTAATCTTACTCTTTCTTCCCAGTTTCCTATGAATCAGCTCGCTCTTCACAGAATCCATGGATATACTCAAGAGCAGTTTCCATAGCTTCTGAAAGGGCCACTTCACTGATGCCCGGAACCCCACAGGCTATGAGAAGTAAGTTCTTCGTCTCTTCCGTGACCTTCGTCTCATCGGAATCCCTGTGTGGATATATTGCGATCAGTTTCTCGTCATCTGCGATGACCATCTCGCCGCCATTGAGTATCAGCGGCTTCTTCATACCTATCCCGTAGAACTCCTCACCTTCCACGGCAAAACGCAATGTTAGGCTGCCTACGATAGTATCTTCATCAAATGCAGCAAGTGCAACGCAGCTCTTGATTGATGCAAGATTATATGCGTCCACCAGGGTATTTATCTTCGGAATCTCCTTATTTTGGAGTATCCTTCTGATGAGTGCTTCGGAGGCAGGCCTTGTCTTGGTGGGATCTATTCCTATCTTCCAGAAGAAGTCCCTGTAGGCCCTGAATATGGGAATATCGCGTAGCGACTCTCTTTCGTATTTTACCTTAACACCACCAATAATCTCCTCTTTGAGCCTATCAAGCAATTCATTAGAGGGATTCACCTTAAGACCGCTCATGCACTCGGATACTATATTAAGATCCGGAAATTGATCTCTAACTTTTGAATCTATTGAGACGATCAAGGTTATCCCTCTTCCTTAAGAAATTCCATATCTTGGAGGTGGATACCAAGTTTCTTCCCGGTATCAACAATTCCGACATCACCCTCGATGAAAAATGCCGGTATCTCTTCCAGCCCTCTCTCTTTTGCTATGAATGCCCTGTGATGTCCATCAACGATGTAAGATATCTCACCTCTTCTAGTAACTATTATTGGATATATGACACTTCTGTCGAACTCGTCCTCTCTCACCTTTAGCTCCTGAACTTCAAGATTGCGCTGGGTAGGGATCAACGATTCTACCATCACTATCCCATGAGCCAATCGTACTCCTCTGTGTAGCCTTTTAAATATCGTAAATACCTTCTCAACATTCTCAGAGATCAGGTTCTCGATACACGCCCTCAGGATATCAGTTCCTGTAACAATTCCAACCAGTTTGCCATTCTTTGTTATCGGTAGATGGTGGAACTGATTATACGCCATTATCCCGGCGACACTGACCAGATCATCCTCAGGGCTTCCTGTCATCACATTTGTCTGCATGATCTCGGCAACCTTCTGTTTTGGCTTCACCATGATTAGGTTATGAAGTGTAACAATTCCTACAACCTGATCGCCATCAAGGATCGGAAAACCGTCATGTTTTGTCTTTATAAACTCGTCTATAACTACGGATACTTCGGTCTCTGGTGTAAAATAGACCACATCCTCCGTCATATATTCCATGATTTTAATCATACTAAACCTCTGATGCTTCGATTAGTCTGCCATACACGAACTCATGATCAAGTGATGTTAGGAACCAACCTGCTCTCGGTCCGGATTTGAGACCTAATAGGGCTATGTAAATCGCTTCGAATATCTTTGCGGGTTTCACATCAAGCCCCTGAGCAATGCTATATATCTCATTATGTACTTCTTCTGCTGTCTTGCTCTTTATCCTTTCGGCAAGTATCTTCAGTGCACTCTTCTGCTGTTCGGATAGGTTCCTCGCCTTATCCGGTAGAGTGTTCTTTATCTCAAACTTAATAAAATCCGGTGCAAATCTTTCGATCCACATCTCTGCTTTTCCGGCTCTGATCCGTATCTGTTCTCTCTCGGAAGTCTCGTATCCGCTTCTTTTGAGGACCTCAAACAACTGCTCAAAGTCTCCGTCTGCTATCTGAACGGCGTTTATCATATGCTTGAAAGGAACCTTTGCAGTGAACCTCGCAGAGGATTTGGTCTGGGAGAGGGCAAGCAGCCTATCAGACTGAGGTAACTCATCATACTCATCCATCAACTTGAGTGATGGCATTCCGGGATCAAGATCGATGTGCTTCTCCGGTTTTGTCCTAATTATCATATACCTTATCGCTTCCGGTGGTAATACTTCAAGCATATCGGTAATAGATATACTTACGCCACTCGAACTTGACATCTTGCCCTTGCCCTTCAGGTGAATATGTTCGAATGGGATGGGGAAAGGTGGTTTGTATTCATATATCCTCTCTGATAGTATCACGCCACTGTCGTAGGAGCTTCCGGCCGCAGCATGGTCTTTTCCGAATGGTTCTACAGTGACACCAAGGATCTTCCATCTCGCGGCCCAGTCGACCCTCCAGGTAAGTTTACCTCCACCCTTCATCGATACTGTCCCTTCGTCACCACATCCGCAGCTGTAGTCCACCGTCTCTTTATCCAGGTCGTAGTTGGTAGGAATTGCCGAATTGATAGTGCCGCATGATTTACAGACAATGTTAAACGGACTCCATTCCTGTTTTGTAGTCTTTCCGGATACGGTGTCAATTATATCGGCAATCTCATCCCTTCTGACAAGTGCAGTCTTTATCGCCTCCACATAATCCCCATTCTTGTACATCTCATCTGCCTTGAAGACCTCAACACAGACACCGAGCGTCTCAATAGATTCCAAAAACGGCTCCAAGAAGTGCTCAGTGTAGCTTGCATGGCAACCCGCCGGATCCGGGATCTCTGATATCGGGTGGCCGACATACTCCTCGTAGCTGTCGGGTAAGAATGAATAGACCTTTCGTAGGGGGTCGAAGGTGTCGGCGATGTATATCAATCTGACGTCTCCGCCCGCATCGAGTAATGCTCGGTAGACGGCGTCAGCTGTCATAACCTCTCTCAGGTTACCTATATGGATGTTCCCCGAAGGCGTAATTCCGGTGGCAACTACCTGTTTTTTACCCCCCTCAAGTATCTTTTTTGCAATGGCATCAGCCCAATGAATTGACTCTTTCATCTTATCTTCCTTAGGAGGAGTTATCTCTCCATAACTATAAACTCAATTTCGTTTTTGATCTCTTTCATACAGGATGCCCCTTCACTCACCTTCTTCATAAGTCTTTCACTGTTGACCACTCGACATCCAGCAAGCAGGTCCGCTCCATAATCGAATAGAACAGGAGACATTGGAGTCGTCGGACCAAGGACCATCGTAAATGCGTTACTCAACTCAAGGAGCCTTTCAATTGATTTGTTTACCACCGCCGATCCAGTTATCGCTACAACATCTGCTTTTGGGAGAAGGTACTCTGCTGCGGTATCCGGCAAGTCACCTTCCTGTTGACTCTTCTCAAACACCCATACCTCTTCCGCAATCTCTTTTATCTGAACTACTTTTGGAAAATGACCTACTATCGCTACCTTTTTTTCCTTGGCATATTCTTTTAGTATCTCAAAACCGTCTCCTCTATCTGCTCTGGGTTCTATGAGTGAATTTATTGCGGCAACACCTATAGATGCTTCTTTAAGGTTCCAGGACTTCGAATACTCACAGAGCTCAAGTGCAGTCTTCTCTGTCAGATATCCCGTGTCCTTGACACTGCCTGGTACATCATAAGAGTGTGCCAGTCCACATCCTTTACTGATCACTGCAGCCCAGTGACCACAAAGACGGACATCGCTCACCTCAGCATCGCTAAGTTCCGATATTATCTCCGATAGAAGATCCGTATCTTCCATGACCTAGAATAAGGCCTCATGCTTTATATTATTCTTTCTACATAGGCTCCTTATCTTGGAGCTCACATCCTCGAAGTATCCAGTCTCATTGTTTAGAATATTACGATAAACCGGTATCAGATCAGGATCATACCCCTCAAGAAATGATTCAATATCATCCCAAACCCCTCTCTTCAGCCGAAGCTTATCCACAATTATAAAATCGACATAGCTTGCTATATCACTAACAAGCCTCTCAAGATCATCCTCTTTGCCGGTGATGTGAGGCATTATCGGGCCAAGAAAGACCCATGTACCGATCCCACATTCTGAAAGTACACGGATTGCTCTGAGTTTCTCCTCATATGGTGATGATCCCGGCTCGTACCTCTCTCTCACATCATCATCTACCGAGGTGATCGTGAAGCCAACTTCGCAATGAGGGAGCTTCTTGAGAAGGTCGATATCCCTTAAAACAAGCGTGGACTTGGTCTGAATGTTAACAGGAAAGCCCTTATTAAGTAGCACCTCGAGGCAGTTACGTGTAACCTCATACTTCTCCTCAGCAGGCTGGTAAGGATCGGTCACAGTGCCAATGCCTATCACTCCTCTTCTTCTCCCACCCCTAATTTCCCTAGCTAGAACCCTTGGCATATTCCTCTTCACCTCTACAAAATCACCCCACTTCTCTTCTCCTTTGTATTTGAGAATAGAAGGTGCATAACAGTAGACACAGGCGTGAGTGCATCCTCTATAGGGGTTCAGGGCGTACTCAAAACCCGGTAGACCGGATTTCACGAGGGCGGTTTTACAGGTTATTTCTCGGATGGTCAAGATTCATCGTCACCTGATAATTTTAATATTTTGATAGCCTTAACATCAGCAATTCTAAAATTGAACACTGTTTTCACCAATAGATCTACTTTAGATCTGTCCTCTTCACATTCTTTTATTTCAATAATTAATCTTTCTTTGTTCTTTTCATCAGGTTTAAATTTCCAAATTCCAGCGTTTTTATCTAAGAACTCATTTCAAAACCCTCCATAGTATAAGTATATTAGCTAAATTGATAAATGCATGATAGTTATTGACAAGCCTTTCATGTCTTATGGCTATTCTTTTGAAGCTTTTAAGCCATGCAAAGAATCGTTTTACAGCACCTCTATACATGTATGATTTGTCGTTGAAACTTGTGGGTCTGCCTGGTCCTCTTCTTTTGCTATTCCTCCTGTTCTTTGGTATATTGCTCTTGATCCCCCTCTTTCTTAGGTAGCATCTTATCTCCATCGTATCATAGGCTGAATCGGCCAGGAGCTCTTTTGGTCTTGTATGCGGTCTTCCCCTTGAAATTTTAATTTTTATGTTGCTAAATATCGCTTTGAAGATGCGTGAGTCGTGATTATTGCCTGCTGATACGGCGGTGTTCAGAGGCAAACTGTCTTTTGTTACTATAGCATGTATCTTGCTACCTTTTTTATTCTTATGGCCGTCATATCCTATCACTTCACCCCTTTTTTCGCTTCTATGGTAGAGGAGTCTATAATTACTCTGTCTAGAT
>JAXHUQ010000099.1:0-5738 GCA_034189535.1 Halobacteriota archaeon
TTAAGTAACATCTCCTTCTCGCCACTCTTCTGAGATCTGTACTGGGTAAATCCGGAGGCTTTTACACTTACCTGTTTGTTCTCCGCGAAGAGCCCGTCGTATCGTGTGACCATCAAAGGTGTATCAATTACTGCTATTCGTGCATCTTTCAAGCTCTTTGGCATGGAGGGGTGAAGCATCTCCTTCTCCAGTATGTCGCCGGAAAAGACGGTTGTGTCAAAGATATTCCCGCCACTCTTCTTCACAATATGAACATCATCAGGATTTGCCCTCCCTTCATCATCTGCAACTATTTTAATTGCCTCCACAACCATATTTGCAAGACTCTCTAAACCTTCTTTCTTCTCAGGAAGCGCTGAGATGTACTTCGTATCAAGGGAGGTTCTCGCTACTTTCAGTAGCATCTCGTCCGTATCAACCGGTTTTGCAAGATCTTCCAAAAGCCTTGTAGCCATATCAGTAGCATTCCTAAAACCATTCGCAACGATGGTTGGATGAAGGCCCTGATCTATCAACTTCTCAGCCCCCTTCAAGAGTTCTCCGGCAAGGATGACCGAGGACGTTGTTCCATCACCCACTTCGTCATCTGTCGACTTAGCAAGCTCCACCATTAACTGTGCTACAGGGTGCTTTGCCTTGAACTCCACAAGGTCAAATCTCTGCAGTATCGTCTTACCATCGCTTGATATCGTATAATAGTTGGAATCACTACTTACTATCGCTTTTTGAGCACTCTGGGGTCCAAATGTTGATGAGATATAATCAGCAAACTCCTTTGCAACAGAAAAATTGCTAGCCTTTACCTCTTCAGGTGAGATCCTCTTCATCTCACGGGGGTAAAGGTCAAGCGGTAACTTTTCCATTTAAACTCAGACTCACAATGTAACAAAAGTATTGGTACCTTCTTCAGAGAAAACACGCTTCATCTGACCATGTTTCTCGAGAAGATTAGCACCTTCTTCATCGTCATCCATGACCCAAACCAAATTGGAGACTCTGCATCTGCTTGCCGAGTCGTATGCCCACCAAAATTTCTGACCCGGCCGTAAGATTGGCCTTTCAATCTTAGTACCTCTGAAATCGACAACAAGCGTGAACTGCTTCCTCAATTCGTCGGCCAGCCATTCAAGAAGACCAAGACAGTTGGAGGCTTGCTCATTCATCGGACCCACGCCAAGTCCGTCTGCCTGATTTGGATAGAACGCCCTAATATACTCAGAGACTGTGTCTATTATCTTCCTCTGGTAATCATCAGAAGACGAACAGCCGTTGAAATCCAAGACCATGGTCAGACCACCGGTACTGTTTGATTTGCTCTTCAACTGTTCCAAGAGATTATCAAGCATCTCGCTATTAACACATCTCACACCCATTCTGGGATTATCCAACGCAGAAAAATCTATGTCTTTAATATCCTGCCATTCAGCCACACATATCCACTCCTGTAGTTAGTACGAATTCTATTATTCATTAATTTTTATATATAAAAATTTTATCATAATAGAAGATGATTGATAATGCTGTCTACAAGGCCTTCACAGTAATGACACCGAAACTGTAGCGGGTCTTCTCTATGCAAGACAAATTTAGATACAACGGGTTCTCCTGTATTTGATATACAGTCCGGATTGGGACATTTTGCTATCCCTGTGATGGCGCTAGGGAGGTGCACAATATTTTTCTCGATCACTTCGTACTCTCTGACAATATTTATTTTGGCGTTTGGAGAGATAAGTGAGATCTTGTCCACCTCGTCTGAGACTAGCTCCCTATCCTCCACTTTAACTATGTCTTTTGCTACGGTATGCTCGCTTGGAACATTCATTGCAACAGAGACTACAGCTTCGGATGCCCCCGCTATACCAAGGATCTTAAGAACATTCAGCGCTTGCCCTGCGACTATATGGTCTATCACCGTGCCATTTCTAATCGCTCTTATCTTCAGTTCACGCTTCATCTTTCACCCCAAGTAACATGGTAAGCAATGCCATCCTAATAGGAACACCATAGAAGGTCTGTTTGAAGTACCTTGCATACTTTGTGGAATCTACCTCGACATCGATCTCAGTAACTCTTGGAAGCGGGTGCATGATGATCAAGTTATCCCTCACATTCCTCAACAGACCAAGTGTAATCCGATATGAACCCGCCACTTTAAGATACTCTGCAGGATCCGGAAATCTCTCCCTTTGTATCCTTGTGATGTAGAGCACATCAACATCGTCAATCACACTTGTGAGATCGCTCGTCTCAAAGACCTCTACCCCCCTACCTTTGAGATCGCTCTTGATTGTATCCGGAATTTGCAGCTCATTTGGGGAGACAAAGGATATTCGAGTATCGTAAAGTGCAAGAGCGTATGCCAGTGAGTGTACCGTCCTCCCATACTTTAGATCTCCGACTATTGCGACACTGATCCCTTCGAGCTTACTCTCCCTCTTTATAGTATAGAGATCGAGTAGAGTCTGTGTCGGATGATGTCCTGCACCGTCTCCTGCGTTTATTATCGGAACAGATGAATATTCAGCGGCCATCCTTGCCGCACCTTGTTTGGGGTGCCTCAGTACGAGAATATCCGAATATTTTGATATCACGCGAACAGTATCCGCAAGTGTCTCACCTTTAGAGATGGAGCTCGCCTCTTCTGACCCAAGATTCAAGACCTCGCCACCGAGTCTTTTCATAGCCGTCTCAAAAGAGAGACGCGTCCTTGTAGAGGGTTCGAAGAATAGATTTGCCATGATCTTCCCGCTCAAGAGATCCGATGGCTTTTCACCCAGTGCGTAAACCTCAAGCTCTTGAGCCTTTTTCAGTATACAATCGATCTCATCTTGTGAGAAATCTTTCATCGAGATGATCTCTCTTTTGGTAAACATCAGTTCGATTATTATCTTGAATGGCTTAAAGGTATCCTAAAACTCTTGAAGGTTTATGACCATAAACCCGGAATTTCTGTGGTCATAATTTTTTTATATCTGCCCACCCAATTCAGATCTAGAATAAGTAAAATGATGTGTGGGGGTAAGAGAGATTTAATAACCCGTTATAAACATATTATTCACCTCTTGTTTAGCCCATTTTGATGCTCTCTGCCCCGTTTTTTATTTTTTCATGCTCATCTTTATGAGTAAATCTTCACTACTTCTGGTCCCCATTGCAATAAATGAGTCGCCCTCATTTACAATAGTCTTTGCACCAGGACGATAGATCCACTTGTCACTTCTTCTTATAGCAAGGACAAACATTCCGGTCTCCGTCTCAAGTTTCAGATCTCCGATAGTATTTCCTATGAGCTCAGAGCCATCTTCAACATCTACCCTTGTTATAACTTCGTCTGACTCCCTGAGAGCGAGCATGAATACGGGATGCAGTTCTATATCTCGAAGAACTATATCCGCTATCCCGTAAGCTGCATCAGAGATCACTTCGGAAGAAGTTGCAAGTTGCAAGAGCCCCTTCAAAGATTCAATATCATCGACATCCTTTGCCGCTGTTAATACAAGAGATTCGAGCTTGCTTCTCATATGGTCCATCTGATTCTCCAGTAGTTCGACCTCAAGAGCTATCTCTTTACTATAGAACAGTACGGCTGTATAAGCGAGTCCTACGGCGAGCTCGGATGTGTCTTTCATATCGATGATAAGATCAGCCGCCTCCTCAAAAGCGTCAATTTTCCTCTTCGAAACAAACTCTTTTTGTGGGAACTTCTCCTTACTTGCAGATTCATAAAATTGAGGTACTCCTTCGTATGGCCCCTCTGCAAAGATTATATCTTCTCTTAGAAGCATTGTCTCACAATCGGGATCATATATCCACTCATGTCCCCGTCGAATGGCTATTACACGCATACCGGTCTCGGTCCTGAGCTTCAGATCCTTTAGAGTTCTACTGGCATATTCGGATTCGGAGCTGATCTTGACGCGAGTTATCGTCTCATCAGCCTCTTTGAGATGTGCTTTGAACTCCCCAGGTAGCTTGATATCTGCAAGGACTATCTTTGCTATGTCACCTGCGGCATTTGAGATATTCTCGGTTGCTGTGGCTATCTGAAGAACGCCTGAGAGTTTCTCGGCTTCATCAATTCCTCTCGCTCCGAGCATGGCTGCAATTCTTGCATGATACAGAAGAATATCGATCTCTTCTTCAAGTCGCAAAACCTCCTCTGCGATATCTTCATTCTCAAAGATGACAGCAGTATAGCCAAGATCAACCATCAATTCCGAGATATTTTTCATATTCTTAAGTAGATCCTTAACATTCTCCGGATGGTATTTTATCTCCTTTTGACTCATACTAACCCTACCAAATTAATGACTAAAAAGATACATAATATTCCAAAGAAATCACCTGAAGTCGTAATTATGGGAATAACCGTATCATCTGGGTCCATTCCAAATCTATGTGAAAATAACGCTATCAGGATAGTTGTGCTGAACATTATGAGCATCTGTATTGCCCCGGCGATTGTGCTTATTGCGATTATAGCTAGGAATTCTATGTTATTATTAATACTTAATATTATTTGTATAACCCAAACAACAACACCAAGTAAGATACAAGTAGTTATTCCAATGACAAATGATGCAATGATACTGTTATCGATTACCGGACTTCTCTTAAGGTTTGAGTCTATAAGACCAAGATGCAATGCTGATGACAACCTGGCACCGAGGATACTTCCGGTATCACCACCAACTTTTATGAGCGGAGGGATCATTACCAAAAGGACGGGAAAGCTACTGACAAGTAATTCCCTGTTATAGTTGAGCATCTGTCCTGATGCAATGCTTATTATCGCAGTAAGTATCAGAACCGGGATACTATTTTTAACGATCGTTCTCACGCTATAAAAAGCCATAACATCACCTTTGAACTTGCAAATATGAGTAGCATCGTCACTATGTCACCGATCGTACCGATAGCAGGAGTTATTATATTATCAGGATCCAGTCCGAATCTGAAGGCCATTGTGGCGAGTAATACGGCAACACCGGCAAGTAAGATTCCGGATATAACGCCCGATATGACTGTGATAGAAGTAATGATGATGGGTCCTGCACTGGGAAGACCCATTAAAATTGTGACATAGTGGCCAATGAATCCAAGTACTACGGCAAGGATAAAACTTAGCGTGAGTGATGCAATGATGTTATTTGTAAGTTCGGGGTTGCGTTCGATCTTGGTTATTAACCCCATATGAATTGCAGAACCGAGTCGTGATCCGAGAGCACAGGAGATGTTACCCCTCATCGCCATGACTGCGGGCACGATTACGAGAAGCCCTGCAATGGAGGCTATCTCTTCAAGCATTCCGAAGAGTATGATGCCTGCGACAACCCCACCGAACATGCAGATGATCTCGAATGGCAGAGCCTCTCGCACAATAGAGCGTACGCTCGCATATTCTTCGATACACTCCTCGATATAATCTTCAATATGCTCCTCTATTACGGGACTTTCATCTTCTGACATTCTCAAAGCCTGATTGATCAGACATTTGTAAAAAGGTTGCGGTTGAGCTTTTAAAAAATTACTATAAGAAGAAAAGTAAAAGGGATGATGAGATATTACCCAAACTCCAACTATCCGATCAATGAATAATGTTGAAAATGCTAAGAGAGAACTTCGAATAACCCATTTTTCACACGCACCACATAAGATATCCCACACCTTCAAAAAACACCATTCCCGTTTTACCTCATTACACCGCGTTTCACCCAATTTCTCCAATCAACATA